>DASVGP010000079.1:0-10971 GCA_036379475.1 Bryobacteraceae bacterium
GCTCGAATAAAGAGCGAGTCGCAGAGAGCCGCAGTTTATCCAATTCGTCGTTGATGGTGGCTTCTTTTTCGATATAGATATCGCCGGAGGGTATGTAGGCCTCCGGCTGGTAGTAATCGTAGTAACTGACGAAATACTCCACCGCGTTTTGCGGGAAGAAATTCTTGAATTCCTGGTAAAGCTGGGCGGCGAGGGTCTTGTTATGAGCCAGCACCACGGCGGGACGGCCGCAGGCTTCGATGACCTTGGCCATGGTGAAGGTTTTGCCCGAACCGGTGACGCCCAGCAGCACCTGATGAGGATCGCCCTCGAGCACTCCGCGGACAAGTTGCTCGATGGCGACCGCCTGATCGCCGCGCGGACGGTAATCGATGCCCAAACGGAAGAGCACGAAATCAGTATAGAGAAGAGGCTCCGAAGCTTACAGCGCGTTATGCGTTCCGCTGTTGAGCAGCACCGTGGGTTCGACCGACATACCAGGGCGCAGTTGGTGGTTCGGATCTTCGCCAGGTTCGAGGACGATCTTCACCGGAATGCGCTGGACCACTTTTACATAGTTGCCGGTGGCGTTTTCGGGTGGCAGGAGGCTGAATTTAGCCCCGGAAGCGGCGGCGATGCTGTCGATATGACCGCGGAATTTGCGCCCGCCCAAGGCATCCACCGAGATCTCAACTTTTTGACCCACGCGCATGCCCTTGAGCTGAGTTTCCTTGAAATTGGCCGTGATCCAGACGTCGGCGAGAGGAATAATGGCCATGATCTCCTGGCCCGGCGCGACGTGCATGCCGGGTTCAGCGCTCTTGCGGCTGACGATGCCATCGGCAGGCGCGCGGATGATGGTATAGCTCGCATTCAGCTTGGCCTGCGCCAGATCCGCCTGGCGCTGCTTTACCATAGCCAATGCCTGCTGGTAGCGCGCTTCGCTGACGGCGTGTTGGCGCGAGCGGATTTGCTGGCTTTGATGGCTATGTACGCGCGCAGTGCCCAGAGCGGCCTTTGCTTGATCGACTTGGGCCTGTGTCTGGTCGAGCTCGCGCTGGGCAACCACAATTTGCGCTTTGGCCGTATCGACCTTGGCGGTGGTCGCTTGCGCGGCCGCGACAGCCGCATCGTAATCCTGCTTCGAGATTTCGTCTTTCTTCACCAGATCCTGAAAGCGCGCGAGGTCTTTTTGCGCCTTTACGGAGTTGGCTTCGGCTTGCGCTGCCTGCGCCCGGGTCGCATTCAGCTTCGCCTTGGCGCCATTCACCGCCTGCTCGGCCGCATGGACAGCCGCAACATTCTGCTTCACTTCGCTCGATGTGGTGCTCACCTGGCTTCTGGTGTTGATGTTTGTGATGGGAACGTTCTGCTGCGATTCGAGCACGCTGGCCTTGGCGCTCGCCAGGCGCGCCTCGGCTTGCTGCAAGGCGACCTTGTAATCCGCCGGATCGAGTTCGACCAGTTCCTGCCCGGCCTTTACCTGCTCATTGTCGTTGACGAGCACGTTCAGAATCACACCAGCGATACGGGGGCTAATGGGCATGACGTGCCCGTCCACCTGCGCATCGTCGGTAGATACGCGCACCGAATAATAAGCATAAATGGGAATGGCGACGATGATCGCCACCACGATGATTGCCAGTATGATCAACCTGACGGCACGTTTGCGGCGGGGGCTGCCGGACCTTGCCTTCGGCTCCGATCCCCGATCGCCGCCCTGCTGCCCGCGCTGAGTTTGATCTTCGACCCGCACCTCCGGCTGGTCGAGATTGCGGCTCTGCCGCTCCTGCTGCCCGCTTTCCGCTGCCGGTTGTGCCATTGAGAAAATTCCTTATTCCTGATCCGTCCGATACGCCGGCGAGCGAGCTGCGCCGCACGCTTCCGCATGCGCCGCCACACTGACCCGCATTTTCCTGAGCAAGCCCAGCAACACCTTTTCTTCTTCCCCGCTGAGATCCTGCAGCAATATCTTCAGATTGCCAAAATGCACCGGAATGAATTCGTCGAGCAGCGCTTTTCCCTTTTTGGTGATGTTCGCACGGCGCACCCGCCGGTCCGCGGAATCGATCGCCCGGTTTACGCAGCCCTCGCGCTCCAGATGATCCACCAGCCCCGTAATGTTCGCCCGGCTCACCAGAAGCAGTTCCCCAAGTTCGTGGAGCTGCATCCCGCCTTCCGGCCCATGGCGCAATAGCATAAGAACGTTAAAAGTGGATTTCGATAACCCGAATGGCGCCATATACCGTCCGGTTGCCTGCTGAAAAACCTCGGAGGTGTAAACGAAGTTCAGAGCGAGTTGCGCCAACAGCGGATTAAAATTGGCATAGCATGGTCCGAACTCCTGAATGCGCTCGTGGTAATAGGCGTCGCGGCGGTCGTGCGGCACAAGGATTCGATTCAGGCAAATATGGTAAAGTTCCTAATTATTTTCGGATTCGGCAGCTTTTGTGGACATAGAAAAGCATGCGAAAAGCTTTAGTGCTGGCGCTGCTCGCGCTGGGCGTGACAGGTATGGCGACCGCGGCAGAAGTGCAGGGAGTGGTTGTCGCCTGGAGCTGCGCGAAACGGATGGTGAAAAATGGCCGTCAGCAGACCCTGAAGCAGCACCACTCGTGTTCTCTGGTAGGCAAGTACAACCGCGCCGCGTACGGGGTGATCACCGCGAAGAAAAAATATTACCTGCTCGATGGGAACGGCGCGCAATGGGCGAGAACGCTGCTCAAAGACAGCCCCGATAAGGACAATCTCATGGTTGTCGTCAGAGGTAAGGTCCAGGGCGACACGATCCAGGTGAAGGGAATGACGGAATTATAGCGGCCGCGACGCCGAGAGTTCTCCAAGCAAAGCAAGCCGGCGCCGAAGAGGAGAAGCCCCCAAGTTGCCGGTTCGGGCACGGTGGAGGTCGGTAGATCTTCCATCGGCAGCATGGAAGCAAAACTGTCCAGCTTCGCTATACCGTCGGCCCGCGCTTCGGATTCATCGGTGATCGGAATGGAGGTAGTGTTTGCCTTCCAAGGCAAATGCGGCGCCACGGCTGCAATGTTTTCATACGTCTGATCCTGCGTCACGATGCTTGCGCCCGCCGGGAAAGCAGCGGCGAGCCACGCGGCGCAAGCGGCGAATCCGACAATGACGGAATGGCATTTCTTGTTCCTCAACAAACAATGACCAGCAAATCGAATTCAATGTTTCGGAACTTTTCGCTTTTTAAGATAATTAGGGAAATTTCCGGAGTCGCAGCTAAATATCGGCAGCGGAAATTGGGTGCGTAAGTCAGCGCATGTTTCCGGTATGTCCCAGCGAATAGCGGCCAGGCTGGGGATAGATGCAAAGGCCGTGCGGCTGGTCGCCTACTTTGATTCGAGCTTTCAAAGCTCCAGTGGAGGTGTCGAAAACATAGACTTCGCGGTCGTAGCGTCCGGAAAGCCACAGGTACTTTCCATCGGCGGAAACGCCGCCCATATCCGGACTGCCGCCGCCTGGAATGGGCCAGTTGGCAACCACTTCGTGCGTGTGTACATCGATTAGCGAGACCGATCCTTCGTGGCTGCCCTCAGGGCGAGGGTCCTGGCCGCGGTTGGAAACGTAAAGATACTTGGCATCGCGGCTGAAGTAAAGGCCGTGAGCGCCGACGCCAGTACGAATGAAGCCGATCTGCTTGAACGAATTGCCGTCAATTACGTGGACACCGTTGGCCTCCATATCCGCGACGTAGAATACCTTGCCATCGGGCGCGATACGGCAATCCTGCGGCATGCCCTTGGGAGTAAGTTTCATATAGGCGATTACTCTCTGCTCCGGCACATCGACTTTAATCAGTTGGTCGGAAAATTCGCAGGTGGCGATCATATAGCGCCCGCCGGGGGAGAAATCGGCGTGGTTGAGCCCCGCGCAATCGACGGGCAGTCGATGGACCGGCTGCATGCTCCGTGCGTTCAGAAAATCCATGCGCCGCTCCCGTTCGGCCATCACAATTGCGTATTTGCCGTCGGGCGTGTAGTACATATTGTAGGGATCCTGCACGTGAATGGTCACGCCTTCCTGCCCGGTCGCCGGATCGATTTCGGTTAGCTGGTTGCCCAGGTCCTGTGCCACCCACAGCTTTTTCAAGTTCCACGACGGAATCACGTGCTGCGGTTCGAGCAGGCGGTGTGGATAATAGGGATTCCTCGGGAGAGCGAAGTGGCCGATGATCTTGTAGGTGGCAGGGTCGATGATGTCTACGCTATCGCTTTTCGAATTGGGCACGTAGACACGCGGCGGGAAATTCTTGACCACCGGGCTCAACATATTGGCCCCGGCCGCCGAATAGATGTTGTTGGGATCGAGAACGGGCGGCATGCCCGGCAGCGTGGTCCCGCTGGCGCCGTAGGCGCGGCCCATGCAAACTGCCGCTAGCAGGGCCGCTAGCAGAATGTGGCGGATAAGGGGCCCCTTCCTTACGGTCGGGGTTTTGTAAAGATGCATACCTATACCTGTTAAAGAGTAACGCAGCACTAAAATGTTCAGTACAATTTAGGGTATAAATGTTGCGAAAAAATGAAGGCGATAGGGAGATTCTGTTGCAAAATCGGCAGCTCTTGGGGATTTTCTTTGCGGTGGTTGTGCTGTTGGGGGTGGCCTTCACGGGCGGCTACGTGGTAGGCAAAGGCTCGGCCGCCAAAAAGCAGGAGGCAAGTCCCGCGCCGGTCCAGACCACCGCGGACGCAGCGGCGCCCATCGGAGAGACGCATTCCATCCCCGCAGCTCCAGTCAATGGACAGAAGACCGAATTGCCGGGCCTGACCCGCCGGCTGGCGCCGGAAGCGCAGGCGGACGCGAACCAGGCACGGCAGGATTCGATCGAGGGATTCACGCCCCAGCACGGCGAGCGGTTCCTGCAAGTGGCCGCGGTGAGCCGCGACGAGGCCGATACGGTCGCCGATGTGTTGCGCAAGAAGGGCTTTCGTGCGCACGCAGTACAGAAACCGGGCAACGGGGCAGTCTACCGCGTTCTGATTGGCCCCATTCAGAGCGCAGGCGAGCTTTCGAAAACGCGCGATGCCTTGCGGCGCACCGGCTTTACCGGAGTGTTTACGCGGCGGTACTAGCCTGGCCCGCCCATTCCACCGGCTGGCCCGGTTTCAGCGTCCAGACCGAGGCGTCGCTTCCGCGCAGCTTTTCCTCAAGCTGTTCAGGGCGCCCCGTGAGGACGGGGAAGGTGCCGTAGTGGATGGGGATGACGCGGCGGACCTTCAGCAAACGCGCGGCGAGCGCTGCTTCATCCGGACCCATGGTGAAATGATCACCGATTGGCAGCAGCGCGAGTTCGGGCCGGTACAGTTCGCCTATGAGCGACATATCTGAGAATACGGCGGTATCCCCGGCGAAATAGGCGCTTCGTCCGTCTTCGGCGCGGACCACATAACCTGCTGCCTCGCCGCCATAGATCAGCGTCTTCCCGTCCTGCACCGAAGAACTGTGCAGCGCGTGTGTCATCGTCAGACGCGTGAAGCCTAGATCGACACTCCCGCCCTTGTTGATTCCGACGGTATCCTTAGCGCCCTTTTGCCCCAGCCAGCCTGCCAGCTCGACCATAGCAATCAGCTTGGCATTGAATTTTTTCGCCAGAGGCAATGCATCGTTCGTATGATCGGAATGCGCGTGTGACAGAGCAATCGCATCGATACGATCGAATTGGTAGCCCTTGGGAAACGCCGGATTGCCTTCGATAAACGGATCGAAGAGCAGCACTTCGCCGGAAGGAAACCGAAATTCCATGGTTGCGTGGCCAAGCCAGGTGATTTTCGCCATTTGCAGATGCCCTTTACCATCCTATACGGACCAGCGCCGCGTCATGGAGATCCGCGTATAATCTCTTCGGGATGAAAAAATCGATCGGCGACACGATTTTTCCGAAAGGCGTTACTTTCGAAAACGGCTTAGACATGTTGAAGCGCGGACGCTACGATGGCATCGAGCTGTGGCTGGGCGGCCGCGAATGGTTTCAGATGAGCACCACCGATGCGCAACTGCGTGAGCTGCGCCGCAAGATCGAAGACAAGGGGCTCAAGGTGTCCAACATTTCGAATACCTTGGACTGGCAGGAAAACGTCTCCTCGCGAGATCCCTCTAAGCGCGAAGCCGCCTTTCGCCATATCCGGCGCCAGATTGAAGCGGCGCAGCTTTTCGGTACCGATGCCATTCTGATCGTCGCCGGCCTGGTTACGCTCGACACTCCTTATAATGAGGTCTACCATCGCACGGTAGAATCTCTGAAAACGCTGGCGAAGGATGCAGCCGCGGCGAAAGTAAAGATCGGAGCGGAGAACTGCTGCTCGGAGCAAAAGTTTCTGCTGAGTCCGCGAGAGTTCGGCGCCTTTCTCAAGGATGTCGATAGCCCGTGGGTCGGGATTCATCTGGATGTCGGCAACATACACGACGACGGGTTTGCCGAACAGTGGATTGAAATGCTGGGTCCGCATATCACGCGCGTCCATCTTAAGGATGTTCTCAGGCACCGGGGACGCTGCGGCCATCAGAGCGTCTATACGAATATCTTCCTGGGCGATAACGACTGGCGCGCGATCCGAGACGCCTTCACTAAGGTCGGGTACGACGGATGGGTCATCGCAGAGATGGAAAGGCGATACCACTACGCTCCCGACCAGCAGATTTATGACACCGCCGCGGGCATGGACCGGGTCATTTCCGGCAGGTTGTAAGCGTGCTGACTCGCCGGCAACTTTTCGCGCAAACGATGATGCTTCCGCTCGCGGCTGGCTTAGCGGCCCGGCCGGCCGCGGGTTTGCAGATCGATGCCGAGCCGAACTGCCTTTCCCGCGAATCGGCCGAGGGCTTTCGGTCGCTCGGAGTCGCTAAACATTCACGGGCTATTTTGCTTTGCGGTGTTTCGGCCATGGACACTGCGCAGGCATGGCGGCTGCGCCGGCAAGCTGCGGCGGGCAGATGGATCGTCTGGGAGAGTTCGCCGTTTGCTGGCGAAGGCCAGACCCGTACCTTGCGCGAAGTCTTCGGTATCTCAACCGGAACGCCAATAGCGCTTTCACCCGATCGCCTATATGTTCAATACCGCTGGCCGGCGGCCGCGCTGACTCGAAGTTTCTGCGCGGCAATTCCCGTTACGTGCTCGGAGAAAGAAGCGATTGCGCTGTATGGCAAGACGCCGGTGGCCCTGCGGCGCGCGATCGGCCGCGGCGGGCTAATCTTCCTGGGATCGATGCTAGGACCGAACCTTCGTGCAGAAGATAGCCAGGCGCGCTCCATTGGAGCCGGAATCCTCCTCAGCGGTACCGCTTAATCTCTTGCGGATTGAATCTCGTGGAAATAGATCCCGAAACATGAACATGAAAATTCTTCTTTGCTTCTAAGCCGCTGAGACCAACCGCCGTCAGCTTCACGTCGTAATCGCCAGGCTCCGTGTAAGCGTGACTTACTTCATGCCCTTTCTGTTTCACGCCATCGCCAAAATCCCATACATACGAAAGAATCGGCTGGCTGCTCTCACTGCGTGCGGAGAACTTTGTGGTTGCGCCCGTTCTCGCGTTCGAGGGTTGATCCACAATTTCTACAGCCGGAGCAGCTTCCGGTATATCTGCGTCCACGATTTTCAGCACTCGGACAGAGTGTCTCGGCTGGCGAACCGTCAGAGCTCCGGAATGAACAGGTAGCGTGCTCTTGTTGAGCACCTCCGTGACAATGTATTTGGCCGTAGCGGGAAGGCTCAGAGTTGAGAGCTTGATAGTATGTTCTCTCTCCGCGTCCGTCCAATTAAAAACGGTCAGGATGTTCTGCCGCTTGCTTTCCTTCAGCAAGAAGATACTCGGCTGCTGGTCCTCCGGCGAGTAGCTCATCAGATCTACCGGCAGGGATGCATGCCCCAGGCGAACCATATCGATCAGATCTCGATTCTCGATTAAACCGAGCCGCTTGGGGCTGTGCATCAGAGAAGGAAGATTGTCTCCGATCTCGAACATCCCGCCGGAAACGGCCGCGAGCGCAATGGAAACTTCGGCATCATTGAGAAGCTCCGGGGCTTTGCGATTGTGCCAGGACCGATCCGGGATCGTTTGTTTGGATACCGTGAAGGCATCGGGGTCGTCCACAAAGAAATTGCGGTTCATGTAATACCGCGCGGCGATTCCCGGAGCCGCGGATTTGCTGGCCTCGAATGAATGCCCGGTATCCTGCGAAATGCGCCCGTAATCCACCAAACCCACCGGATTCAGCATCGGGCTGCCGTCTTTATCCAGATAAACCGAGTTCCCCACGGCCTCGCGGATGATCTTCAGGCCGATTCTCTGCGCCTGCAATGCGGTTGTGTTGGGCGTGTAATGGTAGCCTTCGATGCTGCTGTCGTCCATGAAATCCAATTTGATGTAGCGGATACCCCAATCGTTCACCAGCGTGGAGTAGGTCTTGCGCAGATATTGTTGAGCGCCGGGATTCGTCGTATCCAGGGCGTACAGTTGATCTTTCTGATTCGAAACGTGGCCAAGCGGAATGGGCTGACCTTTTGCATTCTTTACCAGCCAATCCTGGTGATGCTGGTAGACCCAGGAGCGTAGCGATATCTCGAAGGGTGCGGTCCAAATGCCAGACGTCAATCCCAGCCCGTGTATCTTGTATTCTACGGGCGCAACACCGTGCGGGAACATGGTGGCATTCGGAGTGATGTATTCTCCGCGAGCGTATTGATAGCCTTCATCGATATGGAACAGGGTATATCCGAACGGTTTGAGATGCTCCGCTTCCCATTCGGCATTCGTCAGAGCCATCCCTGTATTTAGTCCGAAATAATAGGCCGTCCAGCTCCACCAACCCATCAGAGGAGGCGCGGAAACTCGCGCGAGATCTATCTTTCGAATTAATGAGCCGTAGGCCTCTAACTGTGTGTGGTAATCTTCCGATAATCCGATGAGCATCTGCTCGGAAGAGATGCTCGCACCTGGATCTATTGGAAGCTTAAGTTGTATCTGGTCTTCGGCTGGGGAATGGCGAAGAGAGTTCTCTTTCTCCATCTCTGTGGTGCCGGTCGAATCTACTTGGTAGCCTGAAAAATGATGGTTAGCGTCGAGCTTGAGCCTAAGAATCGCCAGGAAGCGGTTTGACGTCAGGGCGCCCAGAAACAGGCTTTGGCGGCTCTGGCGATTATAGATAAGCTGGCTGCCGACGGCCAAGTGCATTGAGGCGTCGGCGAAATCGTGGAGCCGCATGGCCGGCCGGTCCTCACTGAAGCTATCGGAAAGCACCCGGTCCTTCAGATTTGGGCCGCCCAGGTTCAAATTCCCTGTTGCCTCCACAGAGCGAATCGCCTCGACATCAATCTTCTTTCCGGTCGTATTGTGTACTCGGACTTGTATATCTCCAAGCGGATGGTTTTGATAGGCCCGCAAGTCGTAAATTAAATCCGGCTGGTCGGTCAGGCCGGAACAGATTACACGCCAGTCTGTCGCCGGTCCGAGATATCCGGAAGTATTTGACTCTTGTACCCGATGCTGCGGATAATCCGCCGCGTGCAGCCAGCGGCCATTCACTTCGGCGGCGACACCCGACGTGAATGCGTATGCGCCTGATCCTGGCATGCCAATGGAGTAGCTGCCATCGGAGTGGTTGATTTGGATGTGCAGAGTATGTGGTTCACTTGGCGGTTGCGTCAACGAAGCGGCGCATACGAGCAACGGCACGGCTGCGAGAAGCGCGCAGTGCCTAATCATAGTTCCTATCACGGATCTGGCCCGATTCCTTCTTGGTGTTGTACCCCTCCAATCGTAGCCAAGGCTGCCTCTCGGCAAGCTCCGCATTTTGAGGGAGGGCCCAAATCGTCGAGAATGGCGTATCTCATATCACCAATAGAGCTTCAGAGCGAATTGAATCTCGCGCTGATCGTTTTGTCCGTCGCGTGTCGAATTGATCGTGCCGAAAGTAGTGGGGTTCGTGTAATCGAGCGCGCCAGGCGCAGGGACCACGCCGTTGCCGCCGAATCCAGGAGGCGAGAAGTTTGGGGTATTGGTCAGATTAAAGAACTCCGAGCGGAACTCCAATCGGAATCGCTCGTTAATTTGGAAATTTTTGAAAAGCGAGAAGTCCAGCCGATGAAATCCAGGGCCGAAAAACTGCGTGGGAGCTCCTCCAAGTGGGGCATAATCGGTTTGCCCGATGGTCGTGGCCACCGGTGGACTGGCAAAGGCGTTCGGATTGAGCCAATGATTCACATTATGGGCGCCTTCGTAAAGGCCTTGCCCGGGTACCATAAGCGCATTACATCCGAGTCCTGTAGTTGTAGTGATCGCGCAGGGGACAGTTCCGGGCTGGCCATCCTCAAGTGTAAGAATCCAGTTCGCGCTCCAGCCTCCAACGATTGCGTTGACGACGCCGTTGCTGTGAGCCATGAATTTCCGGCCATGGCCGACAGGGACCTGGTATTGTCCGCTGAAGTGAAACGCTTTGGGAACATCGAAGTCACACAGGCCGTAATCGCCCTGAATGCCAAAGCCCGGGAGCAGAGGCGCGCGATAAGAGATGGCGGTTTCATTCAGGACGTCTGTTGCATCGGTGCGGCAAGCCGACCAGGTAAAATTGGCGAGCACAGCCAGCCCGGCACGGAAGCGGCGCTTGTAGTTGATCTGCAGCGAATTGTAAAAGCTGTTTCCGGCGAAGCTCGTGGATTGAAGGTAGGTCGGAAAATCGGGAAAGGCCGTGTAGTCGTATTGATTGAGCCCCGGCGGCAAAATGAGCGCTGGAGAGTTGGCGCCTATATAAGCTCCGAGGTGGCGCACGGTATTGCCTACGTAGCCGGCCGATACCGTATCGCTGCGCGAGAGCTGATATTCCAATGTGAAGTTGTATCCCTGGGTATAGGGCGTTTTCTTGTGGTAGTCTTCTCCGATAAGTGTTAAACCGCCCGGTTCCACTTGGGCCGGGTTGACGGGAATGCCTGTCACGCCGGTCTCGAGCGTTGCAATTGATCCATTTGGGAACGTAATGGGC
>DASVGP010000080.1:0-32700 GCA_036379475.1 Bryobacteraceae bacterium
CCAACGCCCCGAAATTCGGTGGCTCTTGCGCCGAAGAGTGTTGGGGCCCTCGTGTCCGCCGCTGGTGATGCACGATAGCTTTGAGCTGTAACCCGCCGACCGTTTGTGAACGATTACTTGGCGCAAAGGCGCACTTAGTAACGTTATTTCGTCGGAATGGAGCGACAACGAGCCGCAGCTCACGAGATAGCGTCTACGCTCGTCAGTGTGCTCGTTCGAGCGCGTCGCTACGTGCTCCGCTGCCGGGCGAGCCGCTCGAGATGGCTGGATTCGGTCGCATTGGACGGCCGCATGCACTGCTTAAAATCGCGGCGCAAAAATTGCACGGATTAATCGTTTCGCTAGGGGGCTCGAAATGTATCGAGAAACGAATGTGAGGGAAAGAGACAAGCAGACGACGACTAACGGGGACACATGGAATGTATGGAGGCGCCGATCGTGAGCAGCGGTGTCGCTATTGCGTTTCCGATCTCGAATCGTTCTACTGCTGGATTGTCACAGCGTCCACGGCCCTGCCGATTGAAGAGCAGGGCCGTGGATTCTCGACTACTTCAAGGACATCGCCGGGCTCAGCCAGTCTTCAAGGCTCGTCTCTCCAAGCCGCGCGTCACCGCCAGGAACAAGCGTAGTCTCGCTCAGCTTGATGCCGTAGTAGCGCGCTTGCGGGTCGGCAACGACCTCGCGGGGATCGTTGTACGCGGCAAGAGCTCGCCGGATCAGCTCATCCAGATGAAACCTTTCCGGGCCTCCGATCTCAAGCGTGCCATTCAGGGGTGAGCCCAGTGCGGCGCGGCATACACCACTGGCGACGTCCTCGGCCGCCATGGGCTGGATGAGGGCAGTTGGTAGGCGTACCGTATTACCGTCGGTGGAAAAATCGGCGATGCCCTTGATGAATTCGAAGAACTGCGTCGCACGAACGATTGAGTAGGGCATTGAGGAACTTTTGATCAAACGTTCCTGAGCGATTTTTGCGCGGAAGTAGCCGCTTTCGAGCATTCGCTCTGATCCCACAACCGACAACGCAACGTGATGTCCCACGCCTGCCGCTGCTTCATAGGCGAGAAGGTTACGAGTTGATGTCTCGAAGAAATTCATCACGGCATTGTCTTCCCACGAAGGGGCGTTCGATACGTCAATGGCTACCGACGCACCTTTTAATACGTCGGCAAGTCCCTCGCAGGTGACTGTATTGACGCCTGTATTGGGCGCGGCTGCGATAGCCTCATGGCCGCGTGCACGCAGCGTCTTGACAACCTTTGAACCGATAAGACCGGTTCCACCAATCACAACAATTTTCATACTCATCCGAACCTCCTTAGTTCGTCGCCATATGGAATGCACGCGACGGTCCAATAGGGGTTCGGAGATTCGAGTCTGGACGATCAGCACTGAGACGGCACTTAGTGGGCAATTCCCGAAAGAACACAAGGATGCATGCACACGCTATTTCGTGGACTGCCAGAGCCAGTCCGGCTATTTGCGAAATGGCGTGACTGCTGGACTGACATCCACTCCAGTGGTCAGGCGCGGCCTGCTTGGCCTCCGCGCTAACCTTCGAACGCTTGGCCGCTGCGTCAGGCTCGCCGAGCAGAGTTGCCGGCCGTGTTCGCCGTTGCGCGCCACTCCCGCTTGCGCTCGGGACTGGCCTCCGTCAACGCACGCTTTACTCCTGTTGCGTCGTAATCTGCGTCATAGACTGGCGTACCCGGTTGTTGCCGCCAGGAATCGCCGAGCGCCCCGGCGTCGACCGGGTCAAACCCGAGTTCGTCGACCAGTCGCATTACGACCTGTTTGGCACGTTGGTCGTCACCCGCTACTGGCAGAGCAATACGCCTCGGAGTCCCGTTAGGGCGGCCAAGTTCCAACAGATGTTTGAAGTTCATATTATTAAACGCCTTGATAACGGATCTGCCGAGCTGGGCCGCTACCCACCGGCTTTCGATCATGCCGTTCTCGATGCCGGAGATCCGTCCGTCCCTTTGGGGATAGTAATTGCCGGTATCCACGACAACCACATCGTCTGGGACGCCAGCGAATAGATCCTTCGGCAAGTTTGGGATCTTTCCCTCGGGAATGGTGACGATGACCAGCTCGCCGGCTCTGGCCGCATCCCGGACCGTTACGGCTTTCGCGCCGGTCTCCCGCGCCAGGCTGGCCAATGTCTCTGGGCCTCTTGAGTTTGCTACTGACACATCATGTCCCAATGCGGCGAGCCGACGCGTGAGCGTTTCGCCGATTTGTCCTGCGCCAATGATTCCAATCTTCATGTCTCTGCTCCCGCTGCAATGCTGAGGTGGCGGTTTTCGTTTGCGTGCGGCCTAACGCCTTTTCGACCGCTCCATCTCAAGAAATGCACGCGGCTGCCCAATAGCGCGTCGAGTCCTCAAATGTAAACGATCAGCGCAGAGACGAGGCACTCAGCGGCAATACTCGGTAGAACGCGCCGTTGAATGGCGACGCTATTTCATGAATTACGACAGCTATCGGCCTGCTACTCGCGAGATAGCGTGACTGCGAGACTGTCCGGGGATGGACACGTCGGGCGAGCATTGGTTGTAACCGTTCGAAAGCAATGCGGTTTCCCCTTCTGTAGGGCGATACCTTTCATCTACTCTGCAGCTTGAATTGTGGCACTTCAAATGCAGTTTGGCAGTTCGATGAGGACGACGAGGAATACATCCGGCGCGAGTTTCGTCGACTCGGCCTGCTGGATGATATGCGCGGCGCTAATTCTGACGATAGTATGCCCTTCCGCAGACGCACAAACGGCGGTCAAGCGGCCTCTCAGCATAAAGCAGGCAATCCAACTGGCGCTGAACGAAAATCCACTTCGACGGGCGGCGAGTCTCTCAGTGAGCGAGCGACGGCAGGAGAAAGATGTGGCGCGTTCTGCCCTGTTGCCTCAGGCGACCTTGATAGCCGCGCAGGGCGTCAAGAGCTTCAATATGCAGAACATCATTGGGGGACCGAATCCGACCCGGATCGGCCCATTTCAATCGATCGATGTCGGACCGGCTACTTCCATAACTCTTTTCAATCTGCCTCTCCTGCGCCGCTATCAAGCAAGCCGGGAAGACGTGCGCACGGCGGTCTCGCAGGAGTCGGCTACGCGCGAGCAGATCACGGCTATAGTTGTTGCACGTTATTTCATTGCGTTGCGGGCCACCGCAAATCGGGAGGCAGCCGCCGCAAGAGTTCAGCTTGCGCAAAGGCTCTACGATCAAGCCGCGCATTTACAGAAGACTGGCGTCGGGACAGAAATCGACGTTTTGCGCGCCCAAGTCGAGCTTCAAAACGAGAAACAACGACTAATTGATGCCGACGCGCAACATAATTCTGCAATTTACGCCCTAGGACAAGTGCTGGATCTTCCGGTGGGGCAGGAGCCTGAGCTAACGGATGTCATGGAGTTTTATAACTTGCGGGCCTTTAGCGCCCGAGACCTCATAGCTGAGGCGCTGCAGGATCGTCCGGAGATTAGGGCGCTCGATTCTGCCGAACGGGCTGCCAACCTACGGACCAAGGCGGCCCGTGACCAGCGTTTGCCGACGCTTCAGATTTCCGGAGCGGTTGACTATCAAGCTAGAAAGCCCGACGACGGCTTAGGCGCCTACGGCTACTCCATTGGCCTGAAGGTTCCTTTATGGACGAGCGGCCGCATCAAAGCGCAAGAAGAAGAAGCGAAACTCGAGGAACTGAAGATTGCCGAGCAGCGGCGGGAGGTCGAGAGTGTAGTGGAACAGCAGGTCAAGACGGCTCTTGACCAACTGAACGCCGCCCGCCAAGCCGTGCGTGTAGCCGAATTAGGTCTCAACCTTGCGCACCAGGAAGTTGAACGCGCACAACGCCGGTTTGAGGCGGGCGTCGGTACCAACGTTGAAGTGACTACGGCACAGGATGCCCTCGCTCGCGCGGATGACAACCGAATCGAGGCTCTATATCGGTTTAATCAGGATCGGGCCGACCTGGCGCGCAGCGTTGGCCACGTGGAGGACGTGTATGGGAAATAATTCATTTGAATCCGTTGCGACACAGCAGAGCTCGCCTGACCCACCTTTAGGGAATCACCCTTCACCTAAAAACCGGCTTCCCTCGCGCAGGATATGGGCGCTCGCCGTTGGCGTTGTGGTTCTGTGCGCGGTCGTCGTTGTTACCGGCTTTGGCGTATTTTCGGATAAGGTCACTACCGATGACGCACAAGTGGACGGGCATATCACGTCAGTATCGCCGCGGATATCGGGATATGTTGACAAGGTTGCTGTAAACGATAACCAGCACGTCAAGGCTGGCGACCTGTTAGTCCGCATCGATCCACGTGATTACCAAGCTGAAGTCGATCAGGCGATCGCTGCTTACCGCGCGGGGTTAGCACAAGCGCAATCCGCAAAGGTAGCGGTACACCTGACTCGGGACACCGTCGCCTCAGCAATCCAAGGTTCTCTCGCGGCCGAAGCGGCCTCTGGATCCGAATTGTTGCGGTCGCAAGAGTCGCAACAACAGGCGGCCAACGCCGCGCTGAAGGCGGCAGAGGCGGCCGTCGAAGCCAAACGCGCCATCAATCTGAGATCTCAGGCGGATCTGGCCCGCTATCGGCCACTGCTCGCAACCGCTGATATTTCCCAATTGAAATTCGATGCCGTTCAGGCGACAGCACAGGTATCTGCCAGCGAACTTGCATTGGCGGAGCAGCGCCTGGCCGAAGCCCGCAAAGCTGTGGATATCGCAAAGGCTCAAACGGCGGCGGCAACGGCACAGCTCGATCGTTCTCGGGCACTCGTGCGCCAGAGCCAGGCGAAGCGGCAGGAAATCCAAGAGAGGAATGCGCAATACCATTACGCGATGGCGGAGGTCGGGCGGGCCAGGGCCAAGGTCAATCTGGCAAAGCTCCGCTTGAGCTATACCGAGATCCGCGCTCCTATTTCAGGGGTCGTCACTCAAAAAACAGTACAGCTTGGAGACCGCGTTTCACCTGGTCAGTTACTGCTTACGATCGTTCCGCTCGACCAGGTCTACATTACGGCCAACTTCAAGGAGACCCAGTTGGCTGGCGTCCACCCTGGACAACGCGCCGTGATCCAGGCAGACATGTACAGTGGCGTAACGTTCGAGGGGACGGTAGATTCTATTTCGGGAGCGGCGGGTTCTCGGCAGGCATTGCTTCCTCCTCAAAACGCCACTGGCAATTTTGTTAAGGTCGTCCAGCGTGTCCCGGTGAAAATCCTCTTGAAACGAACCGCACACCCAAATGCGGTATTGCGGCCCGGGACCAATGTTAGAGCAAGCATCTATGTTCGCTGACAACCATTCTCGCGTCCTGGCGCCGCGCATTGTTGAAGAGGGAGAACTCTTCGACCGCGGTATCCGTCAGACGCTGCTGCGACTAACCGCCTTCGAAAAATGGATGATCGTGGTGGGGTTGAGCCTGGCGACTTCCGTCGAATTGGGAGTGCAATTCGCGACTAACATTATCCTGCCCGATATGCAAGGAAACGTCGCGGCCAGCCAGGACGAAATTAGCTGGGTAATCACAGTCTACGCCGCAGCGTTTCTAGCTGTGCTGCCGTTAACCAACTGGTTTGTACGCCGCCTCGGTCACAGGAACTACCTGGTACTGTCACTCCTGCTGTATGCCTCAGGCGCTCTGGGCTGCTTCCTCAGTAGCACTCTTCCCTCCCTTTTAGGTGCCCGCGCGCTCATGGGCGTCGGTGGAGGGGCATTCCTAGTTCGGGCGCTGTCGGCGCTATTCCGACTGTACAGCCCTAAGGAGCGCGCTCGTGCCTTGTTACTATTCGGGTTACTTCTCAACGCTTCCCGTGCGCTGATGCCAATTTTATTCGGTGTTGTGGCCGATGCCGAACGGTGGAAATTTGCATTCCTGGCCATCGTTCCGCTCCCGCTGCTTGCGGCTCTATGTCTGTATCTCTTTATTCCGCGGCGACTCGAGTTTGAATCCGAACCTCCGCCGGCCGATTTGATTGCGATCGGCCTTCTCGTAACGGGCTTGGTTGCGTTCCAAGTGACAATGAGCCGCGGAGAGCAGGATATGTGGCTGCAATCGCCTTTGATCCGCTTGATGCTATTAGTTTCGATTCTTTGCCTAGCTGTGTTCGCGTGGTGGGATACGCGCCGGAAGAATCCAAATCCGATCCTAAGCCTCCGTCTGTTATCTCAGGAACCAGGGCTTGCGTCAGGGCTAGTTCTCGCCGTAATTCTTGGCACGCTTCTTACCGCAAGTGTATTCGTGCTGCCGCAGTATTTGCGGAGAATTGAGGGCTACAGCGCTACGCAGGCAGCTCTTTTCTTCTGTTGCGACGCGGTTGCAACATACCTCGGCATTATTTTCGGAGCAAGATTCACCCCCAAGCTGTCCGCAAGAGCCGTCATGCTATTAGGATTGGCTCTTTTTGCTGCCGCCAATCACCTTCTAGTAGTTCAATTAACTCCGGATACCCCGGCGTCCAATCTGCTCTTGATCCTCGCGCTACATGGCAGTTCGCTGGGCATGCTGTTGCCGGCCGTAACCGCCATTTTGGTCGGCCACGCGAGGCCCCGGTTCCTTTCATTTGACATGACCATCTATTATTTCTTTCGAGGACTGGGCGGCGTTGTCGGCATCGGCGCAACGATAGCCTTGCTGGATGTCCGCGAAACCATCCACTCCAGCCGTCTGCTGGACACCGCAAATCGTATCAACCCAATCGTCCATCGTTTTATAGTTCACCTCGGTCATGTGCTGTATGCGAAGGGGCTTACACCCGGAATCGCTGAGCATTGCGCTTATCAGCTATTTCGACAGCTAGCTGTTCGTCAATCTGCCCTTCTGGCCTTTATCGATGTTTTCTGGTGTTTTGAAGTCCTAGCGCTCGTAAGCATGGTTCTGGTTCTTCTTACTTCGTGGCGACGCAAACCAGGTAATCAGTGACGCGGCCGCCAGATTAATGCGAACCCGGGGGGTACACTCAGGCCCAGGAGAGCGCGTCGCTATCAATTAGCAGCAGACGAAAGATTCATGTCCTGTCGCGCCAATGTTATGCGACGGGCCCTTGTCTGCTTCGAAGAGCCAATTCTTTCGCCAGAACCCGTCGCAGGATGATTTTCCCGCGAAAATGCCGGCTTTTGACGGCCTCGATACTTAAATTGAGCAGACGCGCCGTCTCTTTCGTCGTCCGGCTCTGCATCATCCGGAGTTCCACGACGACACGGCAACCGTGCGGAAGTGTCGCAACGGCAGCTTGGATACGCTGTCTGATCTCACCATTTTCGATGGTGGTAAAAGGTGAGGCGCATCCGCCGTCCGTACAGATGTTTTCCAAAAACTCTTCGTCGAAATCGACGATCCGTGACCGCGAGCGGAACCGCGCATACTGCCGTACCTCATTTAAGGCTATCCGGCACAGCCAAGTTCGGAAACTCGCTTCATATCTAAACTGATTAAGATGGGACAGCGCCTTCAGAAGGGTCTGTTGGATAACATCATCGACATCGCAACAATTGATACCATGAGCACGCACCAACTTGGTTACAAGCCGCATGTGTGGGCGGGTGAGATCGATAAATGCTTCCGTGCGTCCCTGGAGTACATCACGTATCAAGCCGACTGGATCGTCGCTGTTTGTGTTTGTTTGTACGACGTTCATGCAGCTAATCAAGGCAATTGTTGTTCCAAACTCACTGCACAGCGCTTTTATGGAATGTCGATTGCGGGACATCAGGCATGTCAAGCGAAAACTCCAAATTGCTCCGATGCGTCCTCGTTTTGTCGAGCGTCGGATCGATAAACGCCGCAACGTTGCGGCCACAAACCATTCAGGCCTGGCAGCGTTATATTCAGACCGTCAATAGGCGAATGGCTAAACGCCTTGAGCCAAGCGGGCAGTTTTTGTGGACCGACGGAGATCCAGAGCGACGCCGCAAGGTACGCAACGGTGCCATTCTGGCCGTACCGGCACATAGGCATAATCCCGTTTCGGTGCCGAACGGACTTATCCATGATTGGATAGGGGCTGTTTTTCTCCCGCACGCTTCCTTGCAGGATGTTCTGTCCGTTATCGAAGACTATAGCCGCTACAAGACCGTATATTCCCCGCAGGTTGTTGCTTCAACACCTCTCGGCCACATGGGCAACGAAATTCTATTCTCCATGATTCTTGTCAATCGCAGCCTTTTCGCCGAGAGCGCACTCGCTGTAAACGGTCGACAGTACGCTTTCAAAATAGGCGATCGCCAATGGTATGCGATCAGCTACAGCACCCGCGTGCGGGAGGTTAGACAATTTGAAAGCGAATCAGAACACTACCTGCCTGTTGGCCAAGGCAAGGGATACGTCTGGCGGCTATTCGGCATTTCACGTGTCGAAGAACGTGATGGTGGCGTATACATCGAATTGGAGGCCGTCGCGCTCAGCCGAAGTATTCCAGTTTCCGTACGTTGGATTGTAAACCCAATCGTGCGCCGAGTGGCACGAAGCGCAATCGTGACTTCTTTAGAACAGACCAAGCGGGCAGTGCTTCGAACGGGTAGAGCAAAAAGCCCAAACGTGCTCGCGGACTTGCGGTAGTCGCTTGCTCTTGTCTTCTTTTCGGCTCCTATAAATGCAACTGCTGACGTTGCATGTGATCAAGTGACCCGGAGCATTGGCATCCGGCCAGTGAGAGGACGAAATCCCTCGCGGCCCGTATTCTCGCTGATTGCCTATGGTTCTCACTCGGCCGTAAAACGCGCGGGAACCGGGACTCCTGCGCGATACCGATCGCCGCCGCGATCCTTTGCAGAATCCGGGGCACTAACCGGCAATGGTCGGGTAAGAGAGGGTCGCGCGCTTTGACCATCCCCTACATTAGTGTCCAATAACGGGCCGTTCTGCCGCTCTTCTCAGCCGGCCCGAACGACCGCGTGCAGCTAGTGTAGTACGGCAGCCAAAACATCGATTAATTCCAAGCCACTCGCTACCGCTCGTAGTTCTGATTGGCACGACCTCTACAGAAGCGCGACCGGCAGAGAGCGGACTTTTTAATCGACGATATCTCAGCCGCACTACACTAAAATCCTGAACTGATGATCTCGAACAGTGCCAGAGTGACCGCAATGAATCGATGGCAATAAGACCCGTTCGGGTCCCCTATCTATCCTGTTACGAGATATCGTCAATATAAGCAGTTACCATAGAAAACCTAACGCGATCGCGTTTCCTGCCCTACTTCCAGTCGCGGACGTCGCGGCAACAGCGGCTGCGGCCAATATCTTCTTTTATGTAACATCTCTGCTGCGTTGCGGTGTATCTACCTGAACGCGTGATTGACAGGATCATGGAGTGGCCATCGAGTTGCACTCACCGGTCTCGAAGAAATGATGTGCTATGCGAACGATTTCAATGACTTTAGTTGTGATCGCACTTCTTGCCTCCCATTGCCTCTCGGAAAGTAGCTCCAAGGCAACAGGCACAATTCGAGGGATCGTATTCACTGTGGAGCCCGATGGTATCCACTCCGTTCTGCCATACGCCACCGTATCTCTTAAAGGCCCGGTGAAAAGCGAAACACAATCCGATAAGCAAGGCGCCTATGTCTTCGAGTCAGTTCAGCCTGGGTCGTACGTTGTCACCGCTACTGCTCCGGGTTTGAACGCAACAACCACTGTACGGGTCGAGCCACGCAGTGCCTTAGTAATTCCACTTCAACTAAACGTGGATATGGTCACCAGCACAATTACAGTCAAGGCAAGCGCGGATCCTGCTCCGTTCGAGACGTCGGCGCAGAGCGTCACGATCCACGGCTCCGCCGTTGATAACGCGCCCAACAAGAGTGAGCGGTGGGAGGAACTTCTACCGCTTGTCCCCGGTGTAGTCCGTGGGCCCGATGGACGGCTCAACCTAAAGGGGGCCTCATCGACGCAGGCCGGCTGGCTAGTGAATTCCAGCAACGCCACCGATCCTGCCACGGGCGAGGAGGCCATGAATCTCCCAATCGACGTCGTTTCGTCCGTGAAGGTTCTTTCAGACCCGTACGACCCGCAGTATGGGCGATTCACAGGTGCGATTTCAAGCGTGAAAACGCGCACCGGTAACTTTGATAACTGGCACTTCTCCATTCAGGACCTGGCTCCCCGGGCAAGGAAGCGCGGCGGCCATTTTGTCGGCATTGAGTCCTTTACTCCACGTGCGACGGTGACGGGACCACTTATCAAAGATAAGGTGGCGGTCACTCAGTCCTTCGAGTACCGCTTCGTGAGAACCCCGGTAGAAAGCTTGCCCCCGCTTCAGCGCGACCGGAAACTAGAGAGCTTCGAGTCGTTCACTCAGCTTGACCTGAATATCGGCCCTAAGCAGACGGCTACTGCCTCTTTCGCGCTATTTCCGCAGAAACGGGACTACTTGGGACTGAACACCTTCACCCCCCAACCCTCTACGCCAAACTTGCACACGCGTGGCTATCAAGCGGCCCTGCAGCACCACTACGAAACCGATGCCGGGGGGCTGTTGACCTCACGGGTGAGCTATGAGCGATTCAATGCGGACGTATTTCCTAATAGCGCGGAACCTTACCGCTTGCTGGTCGAGACAACGGAAGGGGGATTCTTCAACACGCAGAAGCGCCGGACAGACACGAGCGAGTGGCAGGAGCTTTATCAGCTCAGTCCGAAGCAGTTTTGGGGTAGCCACGAACTGAAATTGGGATTGGATTATATACATCATGCCTACGATGGGCGGCAGCAATTCTCGCCTGTTGACATCGTGGGAGTAGCGGGCTTCCCGCTGGAGCGCATCGGGTTCGGCGCACCGACTAGTTTTCGGATTCATCAACACAGTATTGCCTGGTTCGGCGGGGATACGTGGGTTGCTGGACCACGTCTCACGTTCGATGTTGGAGTCCGTTTCAATCGCGATTCTTTAACAACCGCAACGAATGTTGCTCCGCGAGCAGGCTTAACTCTGGCGTTGACCCGAGATCGAAGAACGTTACTAAGGGCCGGTGCCGGGTTATTTTACGGTCGCCTGCCCCTCAACGTCCCGGCATTTCCATTCTTTCCTGACCGCATGGTTCAGCTGCTCGGTCCCTCTGGCCGAGTAACTGGCTCGGCGCCATACGTGAACGCAATCACCGCTAGTATGCGAAATCCTCGCAGCGAGGTATGGAACGCCGAGATTGATCGGCAGGTCCTAAAGAACCTGCTGATCCGGGTTGCTTTTCAACAGCGAAATACAATCGACAGTCTTACGGTAAATCCGATTACCTCAGCGGGCACCAGGGTCTTGTCACTTTCTACTACCGGGCGAGAGTTCTACCGCGAGCTCCAGATAACGGGCAGGTATCACGTTCACCGTAGCACGATCAATGCCTCGTACATTCGGTCGCGGGCTATCGGCGATCTGAACGACTTCGACGAGTTTTTCGGAAATGACCCACAGGCGGTCATCCAAGAAAGCCAACGCGGCCGCCTTGATTTCGATTCACCTAACCGGTTCCTCGCGTGGGGCGAAATTGCGGCGCCTTGGAAGCTCACGCTCACGCCAGTTGTCGACGTGCACGCCGGTTTCCCCTATTCAGTCAAGAATCAATTACGCGACTTTGTCGGGCCGCGGAACGCCATGCGATTCCCACGGTTTATTTCGATTGACTTGGAAGTGCTTCGAGAGATCCACCTTCCAGTGTTTAAAGAACACAAGGCGAAGGTAGGCTTCGGGGTTTTCAATTTGTTCAATCACTTCAATCCTCGGGATGTGCAGAGCGATCTGGACAGTTACCGATTTGGCACTTTCTTCAATCAAGTGCCCCGGACATTTAGGGGAAAGTTTGTTCTGGAGTTTTGATCATGAGCAGAATGTACAACAAACAAATCGTAGCCGTTTCCGTCGCCGGGCTGCTGCTGGTAGCTCCACGCGCTTGGTGCCAGACCCAAGAGTCGCTCCCACGGGCAGAAGACATCGTGGCTAAGATGACCGCACGAAATGCGGAGATGCGCGAAGCCTTCTCAGGCTACGCGGTATTACGCCGCTATGAGGTGGTGAACAAGCACCACCACGCGGAAATGCTGGTCCGGCTGGTGTGCGCCCCAGATGGCGGAAAGCAGTTCTCCATCTTACGGGAAGCGGGATCGCACTTCATCCGCAAACATGTGTTCCGCAAAATGCTCCGAAAGGAGGAGGACGCTTCAACCGGGGAGATGCACGACAACACGCGGATCATTCCGGCAAATTACTTCTTCGAAATGGTTGGGACGGATAGAGTCGACGGCCGACCGGCGTATGTATTGGCAATCAAACCGAAAAGAAAGAGTAAATATCTGATTCGCGGTCTCATTTGGGTGGATGCGGCCGATTATGCGATCACGCGTGTGGAGGGGCACCCCGCAAAAAATCCGTCGTTCTGGACGAAGAGCGTTCACGTTGTTCGTACATACGACAAGATCGGTAAGTTTTGGGTGCCCGCTTCCACAAGATCGGTGACTGAAGTGTGGATTTTCGGTTCAGCAAGGCTCTCAATCCACGACTTTGACTACGCTATAGAGCCGCAAATCGAGGCGAGGGTAAGGCCGTGAAGAAGCTCGATGTTTTCATGTTGCTCTTGGGAATAGCGGTATTCGCAGTGGTCGTCGAGAAGGTGGGGCCGGCGGAGATTGCGACGGAGCTCCGGCACGTGTGGCTAGGACTCGGTCTTGTGCTCGTCACGAGTTCGGTGCGGCTAATCCTGCAAACGTACTCATGGGCCACAGCGCTCAAGGCGAACGGGAACTCTTCATCCGCTCGGCGTTTGATTGGCATTCGACTCGCTTCACAGTCGCTGGGTTATCTTTCAACGTTCGGGCCGCTGCTTTCAGAGCCCATGAAAATACGTCTGGTCGGAGCCTCGACTAGTTCAGCGGCTTCGACGCTGGCTGACACGTGCCTTTATTGGTTCACTTCCGCTTTATTCGGCGTTATCGGCTGTGTGTCTGCAGCTCTTTTGGCAGGACGCAGCCGGCATGCGGCAGCCTGGTTTGGATTGCTGGCTTTGGCATTCTTGGCCGGCGTCGCGTTGCTTGCACGCCAGCAAACGCTGCTCGCGCCCGTAGGCCGGATTCTGGGCGGCCGAGCGCCTCGGTGGCTCAAAAAAGGAGAAGAAATCGAAACGCGGATCCGGTTCTTCCGGCTCGAACATCCGCATGCTACCCGCCAGATGTTTTGGTTCGACGCGATCTGCCAGGCATTGATGGCGAGCGAGGTAGCAGTGGTGTTGTGGGCTCTGGGACAGCCCGTACACCCGCTTACGGTTCTTGCCATCGAGGTCTGTACGAGAGCGGTGAAAGTGGCGGCCGGTTGGGTCCCCGCCCGGATTGGGGCTGATGAAGGAGGGGCCATTGCCGCATTCGCGGCGTTTGGCCTCCCACCGGTGTCCGGCTTTGCCCTGGCGATCACCAGACGAACTCGCGACTTGTTGTGGTGCGTTGGCGGACTGAGCTGGTTGCTTTGGGAAACACACAGGTCGCGGGCAAAGCGCCCGAGCTCACTTGACGCTCACCTTGGAGAGGAAATTCTATGCAAGCTGTAATTGCAATTCCGGAGCTACACCGCGAGGAGTTTTTCGAACGCTTACTGCCTGGTGTGCAACTGCCGGATAAGGTCGCCGCCGACTTGTTGCGGCCCGTAGCTGGTATACCGCTTTTAACGCGAGTGTTGGCGACTGCGGTGAGAGCAGGAACGGACCGTGTGCTCCTCATCTGGCCGTCGTCCATCCAGTCTCCCCTCCGCGAGCGCGTCTTGCAATCTAAGCTGCTGCATGGTCTGGAGGTTGTCAATGTGGTTGCGCAAGAACCTTTCGGCCCAACAGTCAGCGCGCACTGGAAGACCCTCAGAGATTACTTAGCGCCGGAATTCTTATGGCTTCCGTGGAATTGGGTTACCACAAAGCAATGCCTGATAGCTCTTGAACCGGTATCGATGAGCATGGCGGATTGGAGCAGACCAGCTCTCATTGCCAGAAATATGGTTGGCAGATGTTCCTCGGGAGCCGCGGAGGGCGTCGCGGTTATTTCACCAGAAACCGCCGCACGGGCAGAACGCTTGCTGGTTGCGCGATCCGGCAAAGTGCTGGACGGGATTCATACTTCTTTCAATCGCCGTCTGTGCCGACCACTGGTACGCTGGCTTTCGCACACTCGAACAACCCCAAACCAAGTGAGCATTGCGGGGTTGTTCATTGCCATCCTGTCCTGTTGTGCATTCACACAGGGCGTCTATTGCTGGTATGTCCTCGGAGCTTTGCTCTTTTTTGTCGCCGGGCTGTTCGACGAAATGGACGGCATGCTTGCCCGCATCAAGTTTGCCGATTCTCCATTTGGCACCTGGCTCGAGGGATTCATCGATGGAATCAGTTACCTCTTGCTGTTCGGGGGAGCTGCTGTTGGCCTCTTCCGGCAACACGGCAAATCAGAACTGTTTGTTGGCGTGGCATTACTGATAGGAAGCGTCATCAGTATAGCCGTTACTGCTTTTATGCGAAAGCACGGAGCTCCGGCTGATCGTCCGAATGAATATCTCGGCAATTTGTACCAACTCCTTGAAAAAGACTCCTCGAACAAGATCTCCTTCATTTCGCGGCAAATGCAAGCATTCGTGAGGAGAGGCGTCATGATTCACTACGTTGTGATATTTACCCTGCTGCATGGGCTGTGCGTCTTCTTCTATCTTGCCGCCATCGGCAGCCATTTGACGTGGATACTCGCGTTGTATTTCAACCGCAGGTTCTTTCGCAAGCCATATCGATCCATCCAAGTACCAAATCCAACGAAAGGTCTGGAAACACTATGAAAGCAATCATATTAGCTGCGGGTCAGGGTACCCGCATCCGGCCGATTCACGGCCTACATCCGAAGTGTCTCATTCGAGTGGACGACCGCACGATTCTCGACCATCAGATCCAGAGTCTCGGGCTCGCCGGGATTCACGAAATTGTCATTGTTGTGGGCTACGAGAAAGAGCAAATCATCCGGCATGTGTCCTCCACATACCGCAGCTGTTCGCCGCAAATATCATTTGTTGACAATCCGTCGTTTGCTGTAACAAACAACATATACTCTCTTTGGTTGGCGCAGCAAGTCTTGGGGGAAGCGAGTTTCGTTTGCCTCAACGCGGATGTAATCTTTGATCCATACATTCTCGTCCCCGCTCTGAGGTCGACCGCACCGATTTCGATGATCGTCGACCCAGAGTGGCGCGAGGAAACCATGAAAGTCATTACTTCGGGTGGCCGCGTCACTCAAATGAGTAAGCGGATTCCGAAGGAGACATGTAGTGGCACCTACATCGGTATCACTCTGTTTTCCGCCGAAGCGAACGTGCAACTGTTCGCCAGCCTCAACAAACTCATAAAGGCCGGCCGCACCACTGAGTTCTTTAACGTGGCGGTTCAGCAACTGGCGGATGAGGGGGTTCACGTCGGATTTACTGGTACCGGAGGGCTGCCTTGGGCCGAAATTGACGATCCGGCGGATTTGGGCTTCGCGCAGCAACATGTCTTCCCGAGATTAATACGGGCAGCGTAACGTATGACCGACCTGCAGGAGATCGAAGCCGCAAACTTTGCGCAGCGGCCCTCGTTGCTGCTTACGCCGCAGTCGATTCGGGTCGTCGACTGGAATATTGATCGTGGGCTGCAGCTTTCAGCCATAATCGAATTCCTGGCCGCGATCAAGGCTGAACTGGTTTTACTGCAAGAGGTCGACCTCAACGCACGACGAACGCACCGCCTCGACATCGCGAAGGAAATTGCCCGACGGCTGCGGATGAATTATGTATTCGGCCGTGAATTCGAGGAGCTCTCGCAGGGCGGCAAAACCTCACGCGCCTATCAGGGTCAGGCAACACTATCCCGATGGCCGCTCTTCAACGCGCGACTGATTCGGTTTCGCGAGCAATCCACATTTTGGCGCCCGCGCTGGTATCTTCCGCGCTCACCACTTTTTCAGGAGAGGTTAGGCGGGCGAATCGCGCTCGTGGCGGAGGTCCATGCCGGCGCGCGGACCCTTGTCACGTATAACCTGCACCTGGAAAGCCGCGGCGACGACCGGCTCCGCCGCGCTCAACTAAGAGAAGTTCTCGCTGACGCGCGACAGTATGGCCAAAAAGTCCCGCTCATCATTGCGGGGGACCTGAACCTCGATGTATCACAGGACCGTGTTGCCACCGACATCCGCCGGGCAATGTTGCTCAATGCGTTTAGCGGTATGCACGTCCCAACGACAACGCCTCGTTCCATTTTCGATCACGGTCGCATCATCGATTGGCTATTCTCACGAGGGCCGCTTCAGGTCGCACAGTCGGCGGTTCATCGAAGTGTTCGGGCCTCGGATCATTACCCGCTGTCCGTTAGGGTTGATCTGTTATAGCTTATCTCACACCACCGGCGCCTACCGAAGCAGCTATTCAGCCAGTTTCTTTTCAATGCGCCGGTCGGGCACCAGCCATATGATCGCTACTATCACATAGCCGGCGCAGGAGATCCATGGCTGCACGAAGGCCAGTAGGATGGACGTCGCATAGATTGCGATAGACACTTTGGCCTTTCTGTCGCTTCCAAGAGACCGTGCCAACAGTGAATCTTGTCCATGAAGACCGATGAGGCTCTTTGTGAGGATGAAATACGCGACCCCAGTCAAAAAGAGGACGATTCCGTACAGCGCCACGGGCCACGCGTCAAGATGGTTCTCGCCCATCCAAGCGGTCGTGAACGGAATGAGTGATAGCCAGAAAAGCAGGTGCAGGTTGGCCCACAGGGTTGTGCCGTTTACATGCTGGATTGCATGAAGCAGGTGATGGTGATTGTTCCAGTAGATGCCGACGTAAACGAAACTCAGGACGTAACTCAGGAAAACCGGAATTAGCGGCCCCATGGCGGCGAGGCGCGTCCCATGCGGAGATTTCATTTCCAGAACCATGATCGTAATAATGACGGCGAGCACCCCGTCACTGAATGCTTCCATTCGTCCTTTGTTCATCTTCGGGACCTACGCGAATTGCCTTCGGGTTTTCACCCGCCGCCCTATCAAGGTGCGGGCACAGGGCCGGTTGCTAAGCAGCTTGATGAAGCGCACGCCGTATTCCCAGTCTGTCCATCAGGCTGCGAAGCGTGTTTGGATGGACATCGAGGATGGCTCCAGCGCCGCTAGGTCCGCTTATTACCCAGTCTGTTCTCGCAAGCACTCGCAGAATATGCCGGCGTTCTATTTCTTGGAGTGAATCACTATTTGTCTCAGCGATCGATGCCGATTCTATGGTTGTGTCGGAGGCATCAAGCGGCAGAAGATCCGCGCCGAGTCTGAGAATAGAGCCTGTGGACAGAACGACGCCGCGCTCAATTACGTTTTGAAGTTCACGGATATTTCCAGGCCATGGGTATTCCACCAACAGCCTCATGGTCTCCTGCGAAACGGACTGAATCGATTTCCCCATCCGGCTCGCATATCGCTGTAGGAACGCCATTATCATTTCAGGTATATCGGATCGGCGGTCTCTCAATGCAGGTACGCGCAGTGGTATGACGTTCAGACGGTAATAGAGATCCGAGCGGAACGCTCCCGATTGGACAGCCTTCGCAAGGTCACGATTTGTGGCCGCGATGATCCGGACGTTGATCTTGATGGTACGATTGCTGCCCACGGGCTCGAACTCCTGCTCCTGTAAAACGCGAAGTAATTTCACCTGCGTTTCGAGCGGGAGTTCGCCGACTTCGTCGAGAAACAAAGTGCCGTTATTAGCCAGCTCGAACCGGCCAATACGGCGCTCGGAGGCGCTGGTGAAAGCACCCTTCACATGCCCGAAAAGCTCGCTCTCCACAAGCCCGGATGGAATGGCGCCACAGTTCACCTTTACTAAAGGGCCATTCTTGCGCGCGCTTCGGCTATGGATCGCCCGTGCAATGAGCTCCTTCCCGCTCCCGGTCTCGCCGATGATCAGGATGTTCGCATCCGTCGGGGCAGCGGACTCAACTCGGTCGAGCAGTTTGAGGAGTTCCGGGCTATTCCCGAGGATCTCTTCGAAATTATGCTGTTTGTGGAATCCAATCAAATCTAAGCCAGCCATCGTTTTCTCCTTGTCTGCATCAGATCGTTTTTCGTCTTGATTGTAGGTCTTCTTTGAACCCGGATCATACTCAAATCGATCTCGATCTGACCCCTGGATCGTTGCACCCATTCATACCTCATTAGGGGGATGGCCTCTTACCTCTGGTGTGATCGATATCAAAGCGCTTCCTCCCGAACAGGCGAGCATCAATCGACCACGCGCCGGGGCCGGTCATCGCCATGCCGGCGGCGATGACCGCCAGGAAAACGTGAACCCACGTGTCCTCGTGCTGGGCGGAAAAGAAGAGCAACGCTATCAAGAACTCGTTGAGGGCGATCAGCGCCCCCATTGCCGGGGTCCAGAGGCCGGCAAACAGAAAGACGGCAGCTCCAGCGACGATAGATTTCTGCGCGAAGGTGATCGGTTCCGAAGGCCTCCACGAGAAGTAGAACAGAGCGAGACTGAGGCAAATGCGGATTAGCAGCAGGCCAACACCGGGCCAGCTATTCGGAAAAGTGGAGAATAGACGTTGCAGAGTACGGCCCAATTCAATGCTATGAAGCCGGCTCTGTCGCTGGACACCCTCGAATGCGCTCTCCGGCATCCCTCTTTCGAGGGATGGGTACAGCTAGACATCAATAATTCCGCGTTTCAGCCCAATCGTTACGGCGTGGGTCCGGTCATGAGCACCAAGTTTGGCAAGGATGTTTCTGACGTGGCTTTTCACGGTCTCCTCGGTGAGCGATAGCTTGGCAGCGATTTCTTTGTTTGCGTTACCGCCCGCGACCAATCGCAGTACGTCGATTTCTCGCGGCGTTAGCGTGTCATCGGTCACGTGCTCGGCTATTTCAGCGGCGACCTCGGCGGACAGCCGCTTTTGACCGGCATGGACGGCGCGAATCGTCTCCAGCAGTTCCTTTCGTAGCAAGCCTTTCAGCAAGAATGCCCGTGCGCCGGCTCTGAGAGCGCGAGAAATCTGAACATCGCCAGCATGGGTTGTCAAAACGATGATGCGAGCTTCTGAGAACTCGCCGCGAATTGCGCTTATGGCATCGATGCCGCTCATCTCGGGCATTTGCAGGTCCATCAAAGTAATGTCAGGACGATGCTTCCGAAACTGATCGAGCGCCTCCAGACCGTTCGATGCTTCGGCAACCAGCTCCATATCCGATTGGTTGCCGATCAGCGCGGCGATCCCATCGCGAAGCAAAGGATGGTCGTCTACAGACAGGACTCGAATCACAGGTCAACCCGCCTTTTCCGAAATAAATGAAAAAGAGGCCGGCCTGTTGAGGTAGTATAGGCAACCGAGCCTGCGATGCTCAATTCAATTTCCGTACCGGCTTTAGCTCCACTCCATATCTCTAACTTCGCGCCGATTTGCTGAGCGCGCTCGCGCATTCCTGAAAGACCGTAGTGGCCGGGCCGGCCTTCTTCCAACATTTCGGCTGGAATACCCCGCCCGTCGTCTCGGATGCGCAGCCGGAATGCCCGTTCCCCGTAGGTCATTTCAGTTTCAATATGATGGGCGGCCGCATGTTTGAAAGCGTTACGGAGTGCTTCGCGAGTGATGCGGTAAAGCTCGTCTCGAATGATCGGGTGCAAGTCTCGCGCTGGACCTTCCACCACCAGGTGGAACGCCGTCGAATCTTGTGCCGCCAGTTCGTCACCCAGGGCTCTCACTGCCTGGCCCAGGTCATTCGTAGTGGTGGCGGATGATCGTAAGCCATAGACCGCGCTGCGCCCCTCTGCGATCGCCTGATCAGCGCGCTCGAGGCTCTGTTCGAGCTGATCCTTGGCTTTCCCTGGCGGTAGCAAATCATCGACCACCTGAAGCCGAAGCATCAGGCCCTGGAAGCTCTGCAAAAGCGTGTCGTGCAACTCGCGCGCGATGCGAGTTCTTTCCGCCAAGCGCTCCTCGAAGCGCAGGTTCACCGCGGCATGGATGCGAGCCAGGCGGTAGCGGAAGCCGGCGAAAATGGCCGCGGCAATGAGGCATAGTCCAGTTGCTCGGAACCACCAGGTTTCTGACAACCGCGGCTCCACATCCAACCGTATACTCGCTGGCGCTCCATTCCAGAGCCCCTCGCTGTTGCTGGCCATGACGCGAAAAGTATAGCGAGCGGGCGGGAGGTTCGTGTACGCTGCCTGTCGGGATTCACTGGGCTGGCTCCAATCGGTATCGTAACCGTCAAGCCGGTAGCGATACCGCACGCGTCGCGGAACCGCGAGGCTCACGCCGATAAAATTGAAGACTACACGACGTCGGTTCGAAGGGTAACGGACGGTTGGCCCTGTACCTAGCGGCCGACCATCCACGACAACAGATTCCACTTCGACTAATGCGGGCGCCAATGCGGCGGGATGCGCGGGATTCACAACGCATAACCCGCCTAGAAGGGAGAACCAAATCCGTCCAGAAGGATCTTTGACGACAGAATGATCGCGGCGGACTCCTCGCGTCGAAGGCAGACCGTCTGCCATGCTGAATTGGCGTACCGCGGCTGGCCCCTTCGATCGACCCAGGAGCAAGGCGCGCGGCACGCTGACCACGTGCCGGTCCGTAGCTACCCACAGGTTGCCGGAGTGGTCTACCGCCAAACCATAGATTTTTCCATGGAGCGAATCCGGAGCGTTTCTGGCGCTTTCAATGCGCGAGCCCGACCAGTAAAACAGACCCGAGGCGGAGCCGATCCACAATATTCCATGGCGATCGAGAGCAAGACTGTCCACGCGCCCTGGAGGCAATCCGTCCTCGCCGTCGTACTTTCGCCATGCCCCATTGCGGTACGCCTCCAACCCTCCAGCGGTTCCGACCCAGATCACTCCGTCGGGCGCCTCTCGTATGGTGGTTACGGCATCACCACTCAATCCGTTGGTGGTGGTGAAAGTCGTGATACGGCCTTTCTCGATATGGCTGACCGCGCCGCTAAGAGTGCCGGCCCAAACTGATCCATCGCGACTCCGATTTACGGCGGAAACCACTCCGGGTGCGAGGCCGTCACGCGCTGTATACGTTCGCCCTTGTAGAACGCCTGCTTCTTCTCGCAATCGAGTGACGCCCCCGAGCCTGCGACCGACCCAAACTTCCCCCGGACCGCCAGAGATGGAGTAGATCACATCGCGATCTATGCCCTGTATGGTAATTGCGTGATGTTCCGCTCCGCGAATCCATAGCAGCCCTCCGGAGGAAGGCGCAATCCAGGTGCGCCCTGAAGCATCGATATACAACGACGCGCCCTCATCGGCCACACCGGGATAGCTCAGGAACGGAGCGTGCCGAAGCTGCATCAGCCCATCGGTTCCTCCGAACCATAGGTTGCCCTCACGGTCTTCAAAAATGGCATGCACCGCGCCGGGCAAGCGTCCGCCCTTCCAATGAAGAGTGGAACCTTTGGAATTCATGCGTGTGATTCCGGCCGGAGTCGAGATCCAGAGGTTGGAATCGCGATCGCGCGCTAGTGCCAGAATCGCGCTGCGCGCCAGTGCGGTAGGAATCCCGCGACGCGTTATGGCGCTGCCGTCCCAATGTACTAGGCCGGAATCCGTTCCGATCCATAATTCCGAACCGGCGACCGGCAGCAACGCATTCACCTTCTGGTTCGGCAAGCCGACCTGTGACCCATGGCCGTCTCGCACGCAGAATAGGCCGGTATCGCGCATTCCGATCCAGACGGCGCCATCCGCTGTTTCCGCGATCGACGTCGGAGTGCCACGGGCCGCACCCGAAAACAAGACCGGCGTGAATTTCCCAGCGATATAGCGCAGAGGCGCCCCGGGCGTAGCGATCAGGGCGCCGCCGCTAGCCCCGCGAATGGCGGCGGTTGCACCAAGCTCGCGGGCAGAGGAAAACGGCGGCGGGACTTTCGCAGGATACATCTGCTCAAAACTCCCGTCGCGATAGCGCATCAGGTAAGGAGTCTGCATGCGCACCCAGAGCGAACCTTCAGCATCCACGAACAGGCCCAGCACGTGGCCGGGCGGGAGGGAGGGTGAGTTGGAGTGATCGATCAGGCGGAAACTGATGCCGTCGAAACGCACAAGGCCGTTCTCGGCGCCGATCCATAGGTAGCCATCCGGCGTCTGCGCTATGGCGTTGATTGCGCCGCCAGGGAATGAGTCGCGCGCGCTCCAGCGGGTAGCTATGTATTGATTGAAGGTGCGGTCCCGGTTGAGCGCGGAGAGAGCGTGCGAACCTATCGCGGCACAGGCGCAAAGCAGTAGGGCTCGGCGAATTTCACGGGTAGTACGTGAACCGCTCAATCACGACCTCCATCGGATGCTGCAGCTTTACGACGGCTGCGCGGTAGTCATAAAGCACAGCGCGAATGGATTCAATGCCCGGAGATGGTACGCCCGCCGTGAAGACGTACTCCGAAACGTTGCTCGACCCGCGTTGAGTGCGAAAGCTGGCGCGGCCCTGTTCCCAGCGGAGTGAGAACTTGAGCGTGCCTGCGGGCGCATTAAACCGATGCACGTTGGCAGCGACGTAATATGGCTGCAGCACATACTGAGCGTTTTTCTTCGTGGGATCACCCCATCGGCTGATCTCGATATCCATTTCGCGGTTAAACTGTGCGCCACTCGCGTAGTCATATGTGAACATTCCGAAGACGGCGGCAGGCTCCAGTGTGTCCAGCCCTCTTACGACGAATTCGTACGTGCCGTATCCAAGACTTCGCGTCAGGCTGGCTTCCGCGCAACTCCAGTCCCTTTCCGTCTTCGAGATGCGCAAGTGCATTGCGCCTTTTTCATCGACCGAGATATTCGACGGAGAGTAGACGTTTTGGCCGCCGCGGGAACTCGGTGCGTCGCGCAAGCGCCACTCGTAGCCGCTGAATTTAGCAATGGGAGACGGGGAGCGCTTCGCACCGGGCACGACGGCCACTGCGAGAATGTTCTGGTTGGTTTTGGGCAGCGAGTCCAGGACGCTTTGTGGCCGGTAGCCGTCCTTCACGAGCAGGGCCGCGTACTGCGTGCCGAGGTGCGTCGCGTTTGTCCACTTGAAGTTCGGGCGGATCTTGGTAAGGGGCTGATCGATGAGTGGCTGCACCCACCATTTTCCGATTTTTGCATATAGCACGATCTTCTGACCGGGCAATGCTCCAATAGCGCGGCCTTCAATAATATCGTTGCTTGCGGATCCTCCTGGATCCGCTTGCGGTATGCGGGTGAACTCGATTGAAGGGGCATTGCTGCTGTGCTCGCGCTGGCACGCCTGGCACAGCACGACCGGAGCGATGGCCAGCACCCGCCTGCGGCTCAGTGTCGGGCGCTCACTTGACACAATCTGTCTCAACTAACCCTCGCTTTCTGATTCACTATCGTACTGGATCGAGCATGGGACGCCAGCTTGAGAGCACGATATATCGTGTCGGGGACATCAAAATCGGTGGTGGTGCCGTCTGGCTCCGGCCTGTACGAGAGCGCCGTTGCACCTATGTCATTTGGCTGCTCGATTGCAAAATACTGTTGCATGAAGCCGCGGACCTTGGATGATTTTCATGACGGCAATTACGCCTCGTCCGATAGCAATCGTTGAAGGGGATGCATCCAATCGGTTCCGTCATGCCTTACGGAGATCATGGGCAGCCATAGGACGGCGTTTTGCAATGAAAACACGATTCGTTATCACATTTTTCGTTGCGTTCGGTCTGATTTTAGCGGGAGCAATCGAAAGCGCCAATCATAAGAGAGCTCAACGACGGACTTTGCATCATCGAAAAGCTCGATTGTCAACTCTCGTTGTGATTGACGGTGGCAGTACAAACAACAGCAAGGGTCGTTTCTCTAACGAGAACTGATGTTCGCGGGGGACTGCAGTTGACGGGTGCCCTCAGGCTGAAATAGCACGTATAATTCGCTCACAACGAGATACTTACATGGCGTACCAACCCATCGAGAATTACGGAATCATCGGAAACATGCGCACTGTGGCCCTTGTGGGCATGAATGGTTCCATTGACTGGTACTGTTACCCGTATTTTGATTCCTCCAGCATATTTGGCGCGCTCTTGGATGATAAGAACGGCGGTCGATTCCAGATCTCCCCGATTGCCGGGGAAGTGCGCTACAAGCAATTTTATTGGCCATCAACTAATGTCCTGATTACGCGCTTCTTGCTCGCGGATGGCATCGTGGAGTTGGAGGATTTCATGCCCGTCGGGTTTCCTCCCGGTTCGCCGTGGTATCACCATCTTGTTCGGCGGGTTCGTTGCGTCAAAGGCGCGGTTCGGATGTCGCTCGTCTGCCAACCGGCTTTCGACTATGGACGCAAGGCCCACGAGCGAGCGCTTCAGCCAGACGGAGTTTGTTTCAGGTCGAGCGAATTGAGCGTAACTCTTTCCAGTGCTGTACCTCTTTCGCAAGGAGAACACGGAGGCGTCACCGCTGAGTTTTTGCTCGAGGAGGGCCAATCAGAACCGTTCTTTTTGAGTGCTCATCTCGGCGACGATAGCGGATCCTGCGCTCCTTCGCAAAAGCACGAGGCCGACGCGCTATTTCAAGGGACGGTGAAGTTCTGGCAGCACTGGCTCTCTGCCTGCACCTATCGCGGACGCTGGCGTGAACAAGTTCAGAGATCGGCCTTGGTCCTAAAACTCCTTACCTTCGAACCGACTGGAGCCATTGTGGCCGCCCCTACAACTGGCCTTCCTGAGGTCGTGGGCGGCATGCGGAACTGGGATTACCGATACACATGGCTCCGGGATGCTGCATTCACAATTTATGGTTTTTTGCGCATTGGCTTTACAGAGGAAGCGGCCAGGTTCATGGATTGGATTGACAGGTACGCGTCGAAACACATCAGTCCTCAATCTCCGCTTCCAGTGCTCTTCACGATCCACGGCAACAACCAGGTTGGCGAGCAAATATTGGAACATTGGGAAGGCTACCGCGGATCGCGCCCGGTACGCATCGGTAATGCGGCGAGTTCACAGATTCAACTCGACCTCTACGGAGAGTTGATGGACGGACTTTATCTCTATAACAAACATGTAAGCCCTATTGCGTACGACCTGTGGGTGAAGCTTCGTGCGCGGCTCGACTGGATCTGCGAGCACTGGCAAAGCCCCGACGCAGGAATTTGGGAGATGCGAGGTCGCGAGCGACACTTCGTCTATTCGAAAGTGATGAACTGGGTAGCATTGGACCGGGGTGTCAGGCTCGCTGAAAAGCGTGCATTTCCTGCGGATCGCGCGACCTGGATTCGCGAGCGCGACCGAATCTATGAAGAAGTAATGACGCGTGGTTGGAATGAAAAACGCCGCGCGTTCACACAGTCTTACGGCAGTGATGATCTCGACGCCTCGCTGCTAATTATGCCTCTAGTTTTCTTCATGGCCCCGAACGATCCGCGAATGCTGAACACGATCTCTGCTATTCTGCGCAGCCCTCGCGAAGGCGGCTTGGTGAGTGACGGCCTGGTCTATCGGTATCCGGCGGAAGCGCGGATCGATGGCCTGCCCGGCGCGGAAGGCACATTTAATATGTGCTCCTTTTGGCTTGTGGAAGCGCTAACGCGTGCAGGCCAGGTGATTCCTGAATTACTCGATCAAGCCCGGCTACTATTTGAGCGCATGTTGGGCTATGCGAATCATCTCGGCCTCTACGCAGAGCAAACGGGGGTTCAAGGCGAGGCCCTCGGGAACTTTCCGCAGGCATTTACACATCTGGCATTGATCAGCGCTGCGTTCAACCTGGATCGTATGCTCGACACGCGAAAGTGAACTTGTTTCCCTCGACGAAAAAAAATAGGGATCACGGCCGATTGGTTGCCGATCCGAGGGGCGATCCCATCGCGCAGCAGTCGATGATCATCTACACAGAGAACCCGGATCACGTCTCCTTCCGTTTATTTCGAAGCCACCCGAAACGAAAGCGGCGCGGAGTCGCCTGGTAGGCGAGGGAGCCCGGCATGTTCAATTCAATTTCCGTCCCGGCGCCGGCTCGACTCCAGATGCTCAAGTTGGCGCCGATGTTTTTAGCGCGTTCGCGCATTCCGCTCATGCCAAAATGTCCCGGGCGTCCTTTTCCGATGATCGGCGGCGGAATACCCTCTCCATCATCGCGAATCCGCAGCCGGAACACCCGCGGCGCGTATGCGATTTCCGCCTCGATGTGATGAGCCCTCGCGTGGCTGAATGCGTTGCGCAGCGCTTCGCGCACGATGCGATACAACTCGTCACGAATCACCGGATGCAACTTCCGTGGTGAGCCCTCCACGACCAAGTGGAATGCGGCTTCTTGCGTCGCTAATTCCTCGCCGAGCGCTCGCAGGTCTTCTGCCAGATCCGCCGGGTCCTCGCTGGAGAATCGCAAAGCGTAAACGGCCTTGCGTCCTTCACCGATCGCCTGATCCCCGCGATCAAGACTTCGTTCGAGTTCTTCCTTGGCCTTCCCCGCCGGTAGCAGATCGTCAACTACCTGGAGTCGCAGCATCAGACCATGAAAGCTCTGCAGCAGAGTATCGTGTAATTCGCGTGCAATCCTGGTCCGCTCGTCCACTCGTGCTTCGAGCGCTAGATGGAACCTCCTTTTGAGTTGCTTCAGACGAAGCTGATAGAGAAAATACATGACCAGCAGTGCGGCCGCGATGCAGATGGCCAGAAACCAGCGTGTCTGAAACCATGCCGGCGCGACCGAGAAGGCGATCGTTGCGCCCACGGTGTTCCAAACCCCATCGTTATTGCATGCGATCACGCGGAACGAGTATTGTCCCGGAGGAAGACGAGTAAAGAATGCCTCTCGCCTTGCTCCCGCCTCCTCCCAATCGCTGTCCAACGGCTCCAACTTGTATCGATAACGCACTCGCTCAGGGATCGACAAGCTTAACGCGGCGTAATCAATGCGAATGTTTTTGGTTAGCGCGGGAAGTTGTGGTTGGGAGAAGGGGGAGTAAACCTTCTCGTCCGCGATGATCGAACGGATTGAGACCGGCGGAGGGAGAGGGTTTCTGTAAATGTGTGCCGGGTCGACACGAACCGCGCCGTGTACCGTGGCGAACCAAAGCCGACCGTCGCTCGCTTGGATTGCCGAGGAAGCGTAGGTCACCGATCCATTTGTCTGCATCCGGTCGGGCAAATCGCTGAGCAGATCGAATGTCTCAAACTCAACGCGGTGTTCTGGATTGGCGGTTACCTTTTCAATCTCACGGGCGGGAATGTGGATAATGCCGGTACCGGTGGCCAGCCAGAGGCCGTTATCTCGGGCCCCGACGATTCCGAAGATCGAACTGAAACCGGTAGTTCCCGCGACGTGCACTCTGTGGAAGCGATGTCCGTCGAAGAATGCAAGGCCCGATTGACCACCGGCCCAAATTCGCCCGCGGTACTCCGCAACCACATTCGGCGGGCCGATATCGAGGCCCTTGTCGGAGCGAAAGACGAGAACCTTTCCGTGATCGTACTGCGCGATTCTGTCGAACCAACAAAGCCATACGCGGCCCACGCTATCCGTAAACGCATAGTTCGCCGACCAATCCGGATGATCCGGCAAAATGGGAACGAAGGTCCAGACGCCATTCGTGAGGCGAAATTCGCCGCTCCCTCCAAAAGCCACCCACAGATTCCCGGATCGATCTTTGGTGATCGCGGAGACAATGATCGGATCGGGCGGTGTTGCCTTATGACTGAGATCGAGAACTTGTTCGGGCACGGGGACTTTGACAACTTTGCCGTTTTGCCAATGCACGAGCCCATTGTCGGCGCCAAACCAGACCGACCCATCCGGATCGCGATAGGCCGTGTAAACGCGTGTCGGTCCGTTGGCGGCGGGCTTACGGTCCTGAACCCGGATCATGGGAAATCTCAAACTACTGGCCCAAACATCTCCGTGGGATCCCGCCACCAGGGTGAAATCACGTCCTGGTAAGGGAAACCAAGTCACGTTGCGGACGCGAAATCTGTCGAGGCCGCTGTCCGTTCCCACCCAAATGTTGCCTTCGCGATCTTCGAGTAATGCATTTACTCCTCGGCCGGAAAGGCCCTGTGCTGCCGAAAATCTCTCCGTGGTGAACTTAATACGGTTACTCAATGGTTCATCCGACACTGGCACTCGATATAGTTCATCGCCACCGAGCCACAGGGAGCCGTGGCCATCGAACATGGCTACGTTTACCCGCGTCGCGACGGGCGGCATGATCTCAGTCTGCGTGGCTTCGCCATCCCGAAACGTGCGGAGCCTTCTGAGTTTGTAATCGTAGAAGAGGAATGTACCGTCCCGGCTTTGCGTCAAGCCGGAGACTCGGCCGGTCCGGATGCCAGTGTCCTCGAATCGCTTCGCGCCCTTTCGCAAAAACACGATCTCCCCATCGGTAGCGGCCCAAAGCGTTCCCGCACGACCAGCCAGCAATGCCCAGGCGGTCTTGCCCGGATAATTCCAGTCGGCGTAGCGGCTCCGGTGTTCGCCCGGCCCAGGCGTCCACCGCGAGCCTTCCAAACGCGCCAATCCTCCGATCGCGGCTGCCCAAATATGTCCACTCCCGTCACGAGCAAAACCTCGCACCGTACTCACGGGAAAGCCCTCCTCATCGGAGTAGTTGGTAACGCGCCCGTTGCGTAGAAAGCTCGCGCCGTTTGAGCCGTATCCGATCCAAAGCCCCCCATCGGGAACCGCCATTAACGCGCTTATATAGGTGCCCATCAGGGAGCCGGACTCGGGCTGGTAACGTTCGAACGATAGACCGTCGAATCGGAAAAGGCCGTCCGTTGTTCCAACCCATAGATACCCGTCCGTCGTCTGTGCGAGCGCCTCGACTTCTCCGGTGATTCCGTTCTTTGCACCCCAGGCTGTATGGTAGAGCTGATTAAGAGATTGAAGAGGGTCGAGTGCGAACAGCGAGGGGCACCAGGCTAGGACCCACACAAGTAAGTATCGATTCGGGCGGAGCATCTACCGCAGGTGCGTGACTCCTTGTCTCGAACGAGCATTATCTCGTAGTCGGCGTGAGCCTCTTTCCTTGCCCAGATCAGAGCGGTAAGGCAGCCACGCTATTTCGCAGGTGGCCGGAACGACGGCTTGATGATTGACGAAATACCGTGTGCAATTCATCGGCGCATTGCCCCCGAGTATGGCCACTAAGCTCTTTGTCTCCATGCAGATAGTGCACCCGTGGAAGGTCGACGCTCTAATGGATAGCTACGTGCCTTCGGTTGAGGCGTCATACGATGATAGCGACCAAATTACTTCACAACCTGGGCCAGAGCATCTGGCTCGACAATATCACCCGCGACCTGCTGGATAGCCGCACGCTGAACCGCTACATTGACGACCTGTCGATTACGGGACTCACTTCCAATCCGACTATCTTCGATCACGCCATTAGTAATAGTACGGCATACGATACAGCGATTGGCGACCAACTACAGCGCGGAAAGGCTGGCGAGGAGCGTTTTTTTGAGCTCGCACTGGATGACATCACTCGCGCCGCACGGCAATTCCGGCCGATCTACGAAGAGACCAACGGAGTCGACGGCTGGGTCTCTCTCGAGGTATCTCCGCTCCTGGCATACGACAGTGCCAGCACGCTTCGCGAGGCCAGAGATTTGCACGCCAAGGCTGGGGCGCCGAACCTCTTCATCAAGATACCCGGCACGCATGAGAGCCTGCCCGCAATCGAAGATGCGATTTTTGCGGGAATACCGGTGAACGTAACACTTCTATTCTCCCGAGGGCACTACCTTGCCGCCGCTGAAGCGTTTCTCCGCGGCATCGAGCGGCGCATCGATGCGGGTCTCAATCCGAATGTCAGCTCAGTCGCATCCGTCTTCGTGAGCCGCTGGGACGCGGCCGTAGCCAACAAGGCGCCCGAGAGTCTCCGCAACCAACTCGGCATCGCCGTCGCGATGCAGACGTATCAGGCCTATCGGAATTTACTCGGCTCCCCCCGCTGGCAACGAATCTACAACGCCGGAGCGCGGCCTCAACGGCTGCTTTGGGCCAGCACCGGCACCAAGGATCCGAAGGCCTCCGACATTTTCTATATCAAGGCTCTCGCCGCGCCGTTCACTGTAAACACAATGCCGGAGGCCACTCTGAAGGCCCTCGCCGAGCACACCGAACTCGGGTCAATTCTGCCCGCCGACGGCGGGGATTGCGAACAGGTGCTCGGCGAGTTCGCCAAGGCCGGAATCGATATTGACGAATTGGCCGCCCAGCTTCAAGATGACGGAGCAAGGTCGTTCATCAAATCGTGGAACGAGCTTATGGCCGTGATCGAGGCCAAGAGCAAAACGATCCAGAATAGTGCTCAAGTTGCGTAAACATAAATCGAGGAGCAGGAAATGGAAGCAGCACAAGAGAAACCTAAAACACGCTCGGCCGTAGGGAGTCCTGCATGGAAAGCTCTCGAATCGCACTATAAGAAGATTCGGAAGCTGCATTTACGCAAGCTATTCGCCCACGATCCAACACGTGGCGAACGCCTTGCCGCCTCCGCGGTGGGGATCGATCTCGATTATTCGAAGAATCGGATCACCGACGAAACGCTTGATCTTCTCTTCCAGCTTGCCGAAGACGTGGGCCTAAGGGAACGGATCGAGGCGATGTTCTCCGGCAGCAAAATCAATATCACTGAGAAACGCGCAGTCCTCCACACCGCGTTGCGCGCACCGGAACGCGCATCTATTGTCGTCGACGGACAAAACGTCGTGCCGGAGGTCCACGGCGTCCTGCGACGCATGGCCTATTTTTCCGAACAGGTGCGCAGCGGAGCATGGAAAGGCTATACGAGCAAGCGCATCAGCAATGTCGTCAACATCGGGATCGGCGGATCGGATCTCGGTCCCGTTATGGCCTACGAGGCCCTCCGGCATTACAGCCAGCGCGATATGACTTTCCGCTTCGTTTCGAACGTCGACGGGACGGACCTCTCAGAAGCGGTTCGCGATCTGGATCCTGCGGAGACCTTGTTCATTGTGTCGTCCAAGACTTTCACGACTCTGGAAACGATGACCAACGCGCAATCCGCCCGCGCCTGGTTGCTGGCCGGATTGGGAGGCGATGAGAAATCCGTGGCGCGGCATTTTGTCGCTGTCTCAACCAATGGCACAGAGGTGGCGAAGTTCGGCATCGATACCTCCAACATGTTTGAGTTTTGGGACTGGGTTGGCGGGCGCTACTCGATGGATTCCGCCATCGGCCTCTCGACGATGATCGCGATCGGGCCTGATAGCTTCCGCCGCATGCTCGACGGCTTCCATGAGATGGACGAGCATTTCCGAACCGCGCCGTTCGAAAAAAATCTTCCGGTGATCCTGGGCCTTCTCAGCATCTGGTACAACGACTTCTTCGGCGCCGAGACGGCCGCAGTCCTTCCATACGACCAATACCTCAAGCGCTTCCCTGCGTATCTTCAGCAGTTGACCATGGAGAGCAACGGAAAGCACGTAACCCTGGATGGCGCCAAAATCAAGTCCGATACCGGCCCCATCTACTGGGGAGAGCCGGGAACCAACGGCCAGCATTCCTTTTATCAACTGATCCATCAGGGCACGCGATTGATCCCGTGCGACTTCATCGCATTCGCTCAGCCGCTCAATCCTCTGGGACAGCATCACGACATATTGATCGCGAACGTATTCGCGCAAACCGAGGCCCTGGCATTCGGCAAGACTCCGCAACAGGTGAAGCAGGAAGGCACACCCGATTGGCTCGTGCCGCACCGCGTGTTCGAAGGCAACCGTCCTTCGAATACCATCCTCGCCGCGCGGCTGACGCCCGAGACGCTGGGCAAGCTGGTAGCGCTCTACGAGCACAGCGTGTTCACTCAGGGCGTCATCTGGAACATCGACTCCTTTGATCAGTGGGGCGTCGAACTCGGCAAAGTGCTCGCCAAGCGAATCATCCCCGAGCTCGAGACGAAGGACGAGCCCAAACTGGCGCACGACAGCTCGACGAACCGCCTGATTCGCCGCTACCGGCAGCTTAGAAAAAACGCATGAGGACAAGGGAATTGAATTTATGCAAATCGGAATGATCGGACTGGGAAGGATGGGGGCCAATATGGTGCGGCGCCTCATCCGGGGCGGCCACGACTGCGTAGTCTTTGACCGTTCGCAAAAAGCGATCGATGAGATCGTCGCGGACGGCGCGAAAGGGAAGGCCCGCATGCTGGACCTCGTCGAGCAGCTCGAACGTCCGCGCGCCATTTGGCTCATGGTGCCTGCCGGCGTTGTTGCCGAGACCATTTCCAACCTGGCCCCGCTGCTGAATGAAGGCGACATCCTTATTGACGGCGGCAATTCCTACTACATCGACGATCTCCGTCGTGCGAAGGAACTCGATGCCAAGGGGATTCATTACGTCGATGTAGGCACGAGCGGCGGCGTATGGGGCCTGGAACGTGGCTACTGCATGATGATCGGCGGCGAGACCGGAGTGGTCGCGCACCTGGATCCGATCTTCCGTACACTTGCGCCCGGCGCGGGCAATATCACCCGCACTCCGGGACGCGAGAGGCTTGGCGGCACGGCGGAGTTGGGTTACCTGCACTGTGGGAACAACGGCGCGGGGCATTTCGTCAAGATGGTTCACAACGGCATCGAATACGGCATCATGGCCGCTTATGCCGAAGGTCTCGGAATCCTGCGCGATGCCAACGTCGGCAAGAAGACCGGAGCCATCGACGCGGAAACGACGCCCCTGCCGCATCCGGAGCATTATCA
>DASVGP010000081.1:0-13477 GCA_036379475.1 Bryobacteraceae bacterium
AATCCTGGCTCCAGGCTCAGGCCGGAAATCAGGAGCTTACCCCCAATCATGTTTAACGGCATCGAACACTTCGCCATCGCGTCGACAGATCCCAAGAGTTTGGCCGCCTGGTACACCTCGAACCTGGAGTTTCGGCTCGTGTTCGAATACGGCGGCAATTATTTCGTACAGGCCGCCAATGGCGGTCTGATCGAGATCATTCCCGCCGAGGGCGCGCGCGCTGAAAACAACATGCGCACCCCGGGCATGCGCCACATTGCCATTTCCGTCGAGAATTTCGATGCTGCTTACCAGCATCTGAAAGCGCGCGGAATCCAATTTGCCGGCGAACCGTACACCAATCAGGGCAACCGTCTGGTGTTTTTCAAAGACGCCGATGGCAACCTGCTCCATCTGATCGAACGCGAAAGGCCGCTCTTCTAGCCGGCCGCATGCTGCGACGGGCGTTCGCTTGCTGAACCAAACTTTTCGGGCCTTCCGCTACCGCGATTTCCGCATTATGTGGCTGGGCGCCTGCACCTCCACGACCGGAACGTGGATGCAGATTCTGGCGCAAAGCTGGCTGGTTTATCAGCTTTCCGATTCATCGCTGTATCTCGGCCTCGACGCCTTTTTCGCGCAGATTCCGATCTTCTTGTTCTCCATGTTCGGCGGCGTATTTGCCGACCGCCAGAGCCGCCGCAAGCTGCTGATCATTTCGCAATTCATCCAGATGGGTTCGGCGTTCCTGCTGGCGGCGCTCGATGCCGCTGGCATTGTGCGTGTGTGGCAGATCTGGTGCCTGTCATTCACCGTAGGCCTGGCGCAATCGTTCGGCGGTCCCGCGTATTCTGCCCTCATTCCTACGCTGGTCGGCAAAGATGAAATTCAGAACGCCATCGCGCTGAACTCGATACAGTTCAACGTTGCACGCGTGCTTGGCCCGGCGCTCGGTGGCATCGCTTTGAGCAAGCTCGGCGCGTCGTGGTGCTTCGGCCTGAACGGCCTTTCGTTCATTGCAGTGATTGCGTCTCTGCTGGTGATTCGACCGCCCTTCGTGCCGCAAAAAACCCACGAATCGGTGATCGCCAGCATACGCGAGGCCATCAGCTTCCTGCGCAAGCGCGAAGGCATGAGCAGTCTGGTGATTCTGGCCTTCTTTTCCACGCTGCTGTCTTATCCGCTGATTACTTTTCTTCCCGTGATGGCGCGCGACGTTTTCCATGGCGGCTCGAATATCTTCACGCTGTTCCTATGTCTATCGGGCGTCGGCTCCATCGTCGGTGCGCTGGCGGTGGCGGCCGAGCGCGGCGAAAGCGGCCAGGGGCGCAAATCGCTGCTCATTATGATCGGGCTGGGCTGCCTGATGGGCGGTTTCGGATTCTCGCGTAGCATTGCCCTGAGCTCGGTGCTGCTCTTCGGCTCGGGTGCCGCTCTGCTCGCGGTCTTTGCTTTCAACTCCTCGCTGATCCAATTGCGCGTAAGCGACTCGATGCGGGGCCGCGTCATGAGCGTTTACAACGTCGCGTTTCGCGGAGGTATGCCGGTGGGCAGTCTGATCTCCGGTGGACTCATCGGCATCAGCTCCGCTCCTATCATTATGGCGGCGAACGGCGCCGCGATGATTGTGCTGGCGCTCCTTTTCCTTCTGCCGCGGCGCGATGTAACCAGACTCTAATCGGTAGCATGGAAGCGGCATGATTCATGTGATTCTTCCCGTCGGGCTGCTGCAATGCAATTGCTCTATTTTTGGCGACGAGCAGACGCGGGAAGCCATTGTGATCGACCCGGGAGATGAGATCGACCGAATCGTGGCCGCGCTCGAAACGCACGCTCTCAAACTCAAAGCCATTGTGGTCACCCATGCTCACATCGATCACGTAGCGGGAGCGCATAAGCTGCGCGCGCTCACCGGCGCTCCGGTTTATCTCAACGAACGTGACCGTGAACTGCTCGCAGCTCTCGACTGGCAGGCGCGCTGGCTGGGAGTGGAAACGCCTCCGCAGACCGAAGTGGATGCCGCGGCCAAGGAGGGAACGGTTCTACAACTCGGACGCGCCGATTTTCTGGTACTGGAAACGCCGGGCCACACGCAGGGGAGTATTTCGGTCTATATCCCGCAAGAGCGGAAGATTGTTGCCGGCGACACGCTGTTTCGCAATTCCATCGGCCGCACCGATCTTCCTGGAGGAGATGCGCGCCAGATTCTTTCCTCTATTAAGACCCGCCTCTTCGAGTTGCCCGACGAGACGGTTGTCTTTCCCGGGCATGGGCCTGCCACCACGATCGGAGAAGAAAGGGCCGGGAATCCGTTTTTACGCGCCTTGTAAGCGGCCCGTCCTGAAAACGCGGCAGTACTGGGGCCAGGGAAATCCTATCCCGCAGAGCTAAGCTGTTGCCTCTTCATTGCCGCACGCGGCGGCGGAAAAACCTTAGTCACGATTAGTACTGCTAGGCCTTTATGAATAAGCAGAACTTGGCTATACTCGCAGACAAATAAGCGCCCTGCGTGCAAGACAGGGCGCTGAGCCTAAGAAAGGAGCCCAAAACTGTGAAAGTCAAAACCAACGTAAAAGCTGGCCAGGCTGTTTGGGGCGCGTAGTCTGCTTATCGGCCCACAGGCCGGTTCTTTGAAGCAGTGGGCCGCGTAGCTCTAAGTAAGCGCGCGGCCCGTTCCTATATCTTACTTTTCTTTAGTGGTATGTCACAGCGGCGTTTCTTCGTTCCGGAAGTTATCCAAACCTCCAACCTGGACTGCGGACCGGCCGCGTTGAAGTGCCTGCTGGAAGGTTTCGGGCGGCATGTCAGCTACGGGCGATTACGCGAGGCTTGCCAGACCGGCATCGATGGAACTTCCATCGATGCCATCGAAGCCGTGGCGAACCGGATGGGGCTGGCTGCCGAACAGGTGATGCTTCCGGCGGAGGACCTGTTTCTTCCTGAAGCGTGCGCCTTGCCCGCGCTGGTAGTGGTGAAGCTCCCGATCGGGCTGACGCACTTCGTCATCGTGTGGCGGCGTCACGGAGCATTCTTGCAAGTGATGGACCCGGCGTGCGGGCGGCGCTGGGTGGGAATCTCCGCATTCACTCGCGAGATTTACCGGCACACGATAGCGGTTGCTTCGGAGGACTGGCGCGAATTTGCCGTCTCCGAGGATTTTCAAAGGCTTCTGCGCGCGCGCCTAGGCAAGGCTGGGCTGAAAAAAGCAGAGATCCGCCGCTCAATCAAAGAAGCTCTCGACGATCCGGGCTGGCGCGGTTTGGCGGCGCTGGATGCCAGAGGCCGGGAGCATGCGACGGTGCGGCCGGCCGCAGAGCCCGGCCAACTGCTGATGCAGGGCGCGGTGGTGTTGCGTGTGCGCGGACTGGAACCTCAGGCCGCCGCCACGCTGCCGCCGGAATTGGCCGCGGCGCTTACTGAACCGCCCGCGCGCCCTTTCCGCCAGATGCTTGGCGCCGCGGTGCGCAATCGATGGCTGCTTCCCTCCCTGCTGCTCCTTGCGGGCGCGGTTGCCGCCGGAATCGTCGCGGTCGAGGCGCTGCTGCTCGAAGGCTTGTTCGGAAGTGCTTCCGCTTCGACTCTGGCGGCAATTGCGGGTATCCTGCTGCTGCTCTTGCTTCTGGAAATTCCGGCATTTGCAGGCTCGCTGCATTTGGGGCGGCGAAGCGAAATATTCTTCCGCGCTGCATTATTCAAAAAGCTACCTAGGATTGCGGATCGTTACTTTCATAGCCGCCTCATCTCCGACATGGCCGAGCGCAGCCATTTAGTGCATCGCTTGCGCAACTTGGCGCCCCTTAACTACCAGTTACTGCGGACCTCGTTCGAGCTCCTGGCCACCGCCGCCGCCGTTGTGTGGCTCGACCCCTCCGGCGCACTCGGTGTGGCGGCGATTCTCGCGGCGGCTTTCGTTCCCTTAGTAATCGCTCTGCCGCTGCTCAACGAGCGCGACCTGCGCCTGCGGACGCATACCGGCGCGCTCACGCGTTTCTATTTGGACGCCATGCTCGGCCTCACCGCGATTCGCGCGCAGCGCGCCGAGACGAGCATGCGGTACGAACAGGAGAAGCTCCTTGGCGAATGGCGGCGAGCCGCGCGGCAATTTCACTTCACGGTCGCGGCCTTCGAAGCGATTCAACTGACCGCCGCTTTTGCGCTGGTCGTGCGTTTTGTGTTTGTAACTGGAGCGGGCGGCGGGGCACAGTTTCTGCTGCTGGCCTACTGGGCATTGCGCTTGCCCGCATTGGCGCAGCAGTTCGGAACGCTGCTGCGGCAGTACCCCTATTACCGCAATCTCGCGCTGCGTTTGCTGGAGCCGTTGGGAGCGCCTGAAGAAGCGACCCAAGCTCGGTCGCTCACGCTTCCGGCTCAGTCTCAGGATTCGGCTCCTGGGATTACATTCCGAGGCGTTTCGGTGGAGGTTTCCGGACACACGATTCTCGAACAAGTCGATTTGACAATCGAGCCGGGATCGCATGTAGCGGTTGTGGGCGCCTCCGGGGCGGGGAAGTCGAGCCTGGCCGGCGTGCTGCTGGGCTGGTTCCGGCCGAGTGCCGGCGAGGTGCTCGTCGATGGCCGTCCCCTCGATGCGCAAGCGCTGCGGTTGCACACGGCTTGGGTCGATCCCGCGGTGCAGTTGTGGAATCGTTCGCTGCGGGCAAATGTCGCCTACGGTAATGAATCGTGCATGCCGGCAGCAGTGGATGGGGCAGAGCTCGGCCGGATCATCGAAAAACTGCCCGAAGGAATCGACACTCATTTGGGCGAGGGCGGCGGTTTGGTTTCGGGAGGCGAAGGGCAGCGGGTACGGTTTGCGCGGGCTCTGGCGCGGCAAGGTGTGCGCCTGGCGATCCTCGACGAACCGTTTCGCGGGCTCGATCGAGAGCGGCGCCGAACCTTGCTTCGCCGCGCGCGGGAAACCTGGCGCGATTGTACGCTCTTGTGCATCATGCACGATATCGCGGAGACCGAATCCTTCGACCGCGTGATTGTCGTTGCGGGCGGGCGCATCGCCGAGCAGGGAAGCCCGGCGGAGTTGCGCGCCTGGCCCAACTCGCGTTATGCGCAGTTGCTCGCTTCCGAAGAACAGATTCGCAAATTGTGGTCGGACGGTTTCTGGCGGCGCATTCGCGTGGAGGCGGGCTGTGTGGAAGAAGCCGGGGTCGAGGCGGTATGAAGACAAAGGCCGCGGCGCTCATCGGAGTGCATCTGGCGCAATACGCGCTCTGGCTGGCGTCTTGGGTCGTACTGGGACGTGTGGCCACCGGCGGCCGCGCTTCGCTGCTGGTTTGGGCCGCGCTGTTGCTTGCCGTGGTTCCTTTTCGCGTCACTGGAACCTGGCTGCAAGGGTTGATTTCGGTGGATGCGGGCGGCTTTCTCAAGACTCGGCTGCTTTGCGGCGCTTTGAACCTCAACCTCGAAGAGATTCGCCGTTGGGGCCTGGGCAGTTTTCTCTCGCAGGCGCTTGAGGCGGAGACCGTTGAAACGCTGGCGATCACGGGAGGCATTGCCGGAGTGCTGGCGGCGATCGAAATCGTGGTTGCCGGATTCCTTCTGGGGTGCTTTGCTTTCGTTCTGGCCTTGTGGTGTGCATTGAGCGCGCTGCTCGCCGCTGCTTTTTTCATTCGGTACCGGCGTTGGACCGACTCGCGCATGGTGATGACAAACGATCTGATCGAATCGATGGCCGGGCATCGCACACGGCTGGCGCAGCAGCCGCCGGAACGGTGGCACGAAGGAGAAGCCGAGGCGCTCGCCGGGTATTCGGATCGTTCGCGTCGGCTGGATCGCCTGGGCGCTCTGTTTTTGGGCGCGATTCCGAGCGGTTGGCTGTTTGTCGGAGTGGCCTCGCTGGCGCCCGCGATAGCCTCGGGCGAACTCTCATTCGCTCGGATTGCCATTCCGCTGGGAGGAGCGTTTCTGGCCTGGACGGCGTTCCGGCGGCTGGCGAGGGCGATGGCGGAAGCGGCCGCGGCTTGGACCGCGTGGGAGCGGATTAGGCCGCTGTGGGGCACACCATCGGGTTCTGTCTGCCACAGCAGCCACACCACGGAATCAGGCAAACCGATTCAGATTCGCGATGTCAGCTTCAGCTATTCGGCTGACGCTGAGCCCGTGCTGAGAGAGTGCGATCTGACGATCGAACAGGGAGATCGCGTCTTACTGGAAGGGTTGTCGGGCGGCGGCAAGACCACGTTAGTTTCGATTCTGGCCGGGCTACGCAGCCCGCAATCGGGCGAACTGCGCGTTGGCGGAGCGATCGCCGCTGCCCCGCAGTTCCACGAAAACTACATCCTCACCGAAACCCTGGCTTTCAATCTGCTCATGGGCCGAGCCTGGCCGCCTGCGCCGGAAGATATGCGCGAAGCCGAGGCGGTCTGCCTTGAGTTAGGACTCGGCGAGCTTCTCGATCGCATGCCGGGCCGCTTATTGCAGATGGTCGGCGAAGGCGGCTGGCAGCTTTCGCATGGCGAGCGCAGCCGCATCTATATCGCGCGCGCCCTCCTGCAGGGCGCCGATCTGACGATTCTCGACGAAAGCTTTGCCGCGCTCGATCCCGATACCCTCCACCTGGCGCTCGATTGCGTGCTCAAGCGAGCCCCTACTCTGTTAGTGGCTGCTCATCCCTAAGTCGTCGGTCCGGCCAACCTCGGCTGCGAGCCGGCTTTCAGACGCGTTCTGCGCCCGGTTTCGGTGCGGCCCGCGAGAGGCTTCACGATGGGGCCGCCGCAGACCGCAACGCCGGTATTGGTCAGCGCGTTCAGAAAATTGAACAGCACCGCATAGATAACTTGCTCGCTCACTGCCTGGCGCCCCGGCATGCGGAATTGCCCGGGCAGTTCTTTGGGGATTTGCAGCCGAATCGCGTTGGGAATCGGGCGCCCCTGGCGGTCGCGCTGATTGGCCACCCAGAGCGGGGTTTGCAGCACGCTGCCGGTGGCGCCGTCCACATAAAACTGGCAGCGCGAAAACCAGCCCAGATTGGCCGGCTCCGCCGCATCGAACAGCAGCAGCGGCGCTTCGCGTTCCGCCGCAATCAAATCGATGGAGAGTGCGCGCTGGCGATCCTCGATGCGGTGCTGAAAACCGGCTTCGCGCGCGATGTTGGCTACGAACTCCTGATCGAGCTCCAGCAGCAGATATTTATGAGTTCCTGCTTCGAGAAGTTGCATGGCGCAAATACGATTCTATCCGTGTGCGGCCCCGCCCGGGGCCTCGCCGTGCAAATTTTGTGCCTGGCGCCGATAAACAGCGTGATCGCGGTCGCTGAATTGGATCAGCTTGATCACGTTCACCGGCTCTGTATGGTCGTGCAGCCAGGCGGCCGCGGTTCTCACCGCGATTTCGGCTGCTTCCTCAATGGGATATCCATACACACCGGTGCTGATAGAGGGAAAGCTGACGCTTTTGGCCCCGCGTTCGGCCGCCATCTCCAGGCAAGTCCGATAGCAGGAGGCGAGCGTATCGGCTTCGCCATGGCCGCCGCCGCGATAAATCGGTCCGACCGCGTGAAAGACATACTGGGCGGGAAGCTTGCCGGCCCCGGTCGCGACGGCATGGCCCGGTTCGCAGCGGCCGATTTGGGCGCGGATGCCATCCAGCTCGCGCATAATTTCGGGACCGCCCGCGCGATGGATGGCTCCGTCTACACCGCCGCCTCCGGCCAATTCCGCATTCGCGGCGTTCACTATGGCGTCCACCGCAATGGCCGTGATGTCGCCCTTGAGCAGTTGCAATTGGTGCAAACCGAGGTGGATAACGAACTCCGATGACATAGCTAAAAGCTAATAGCTGTTCCCTACATACATTGCCGGATCGCGTCCAGCAGAAAATCGACTTGGTCGTCACAGGCCAGCGGTCCCATGGTGCCGATGCGCCAGATCTTGCCGGCGAGCTGGCCCAGGCCGCCGCCGATTTCAATGCCGAACCGATCCAGTAAGCGGCCGCGCAGCTTCGCTTCGTCCACGCCCGCCGGCGGACAGGCGGTGGTCAGGTGCCAGATACGATCCTTTGGCTCTTTCACCAGCAGTCGAAAACCCAATCCTTCCAGGCCCGCGACCAGCCGCTCATGAGCGCGGCGGTGGCGCTCCCAGCGCTCCTTCAATCCTTCCTCCTGAATCGCCTGCAAGCCCTGGTGCAGGGCGTAATACAGCGGCGGGGAAGGCGTGTGGTGATACACGTGCGGCGGAGCGAAGTATTTTTCCAGCAGCCGCAGATCGAAATACCAGGTGATGAGTTCTTCCGGGCGTTTTTCCAGCCGGGCCCAGGCGCGCTGAGAGATCGAGATCGGCGACAAGCCGGCCGGACAGCTCAAGCCCTTTTGCGAGCAACTGAAAGCGACATCGATGCCGACCGCGTCCATTTCGACCGGCATGGCGCCGAGCGAGGTGACGGCATCGGCAATCACCAGCGCATCGGAGCAGCGGGCGGCCGAGGCGATGGCGCGGCCCGATTGATAAGCCCCGGTGGAGGTCTCCGCCTGCACGAAAGCAATCGTTTGCGGCCGTTCCCGTTCGATAAAGCGCTCGGCTTCGGCGGGCGTGAAAACCTCGCCCCAAGGCCGTTCCAGCCGCACTACGTTCGCACGCTGGCGGCGCGCCATGGCGGTCATGCGGTCGGCAAAATGGCCGGACGCGAAAATCGCAATCTTTGTGCCGGGCACGACAAAATTGGCGATCACCGCTTCCATCGCGCCGCTGCCTGCCGCCGGGATGGTGAACGTCAACTCGTTGCGTGTGCCGAACAGTTCCCGCAGACCGGCACGGATTTCCTCCGAGATCTCCAGCAAATAAGGATCGCGGATGCCCACGACCGGCTGCGCCATCGCTTCATACACCCGCGGTTCCACCATCGAAGGTCCCGGTCCGTAGAGAAGCCGCTTGGGCGGCGCAATGCGCTTGGTCTCGGTCAGCATTTCTTCAACTTATCAGTATTCGCCCGCAGCAAAGCTGAAATCGCGCGCATCCCTGAATAGAAAGGAATTTTTGCATGCCAGATCATCGAGGACGTCTCATTCTTGTTACCGGCGCTACCGGCCGTCAGGGCGGAGCGGCGCTGCGCCACCTGCTAGAGCGGGGCTTTAGTATTCGGGCTGCTACGCGCGATCCCGAAAAACCGGCGGCGCGCCAGCTTGCCGGCCGCAGCGTCGAAGTTGTGCGCGCCGACTTGAACGATAACGCATCCATCGCCCGCGCGCTCGACGGCGTCTATGGCGTTTATTCGGTCCAGAATTTAAGCCAGGGCCTGGAAGCCGAAGTGCGCCAGGGCAAGAATCTGATCGATGCGGCCAATCGCGCCCGCATCACTCATTTTGTCTATAGCTCGGTCGGCGCGGCCGACAAACATACCGGCATTCCGCATTTCGACAGCAAGGCCTCGATCGAAGAACATCTGCGCGCGAGCGGCATCGCGTATACGATCGTCCGCCCCGTCTTCTTTATGGAGAATTGGCTGGGCATGAAAAGCATGATCGACGGCGGCGCCATCGCCTGGCCGTTAAGTCCGGAAAAACGGCTGCAGATGATCGCCGTCGATGATATCGGCGGCTTTGTCGCCATGGCCTTCGAGCATCCGGGCCGATGGCAAGGGCGAGCGATCGACATTGCCGGCGACGAACTCTCCATGAGCGCCATCGCGCAAGCGTTCACAAAAGCGAGCGGCCGCGAGGTTCGGTACCAGCAGATCCCTTGGGAGCCGTTCGAGCAGCGCGCCGGAGCGGAAATGACCACCATGTTTCGATGGTTTGAAAACACCGGATACGATGTCGATATTTCCACCATCCGCAGCGAGTACCCGAACCTGATGAATTTTGCGCGCTGGCTCAATGCCCACTGGGCGAAGGCGCAGGCGGCCGCGGAATAGCTATAGTCGTGGTGTGGATTGGAACCAGGCCGCGCCGGTCGTTCTCGCGGCATTCCTGGCATCGCTCGTCGAATTTGTCGAGGCGCTGACGATTGTGCTTGCAGCCGGGCTGACGCGGGGATGGCGATCCGCATTGGCCGGGGCGTTTTCGGGAGCCGTCGTTCTGGCCGCCATTGTCGTAGTGCTGGGGCCGAATCTGCGGCGGGTTCCGCTCTCGATCTTGCAGCTTGCTCTCGGGCTGCTGCTGCTGGCCTTTGGCCTGCGCTGGTTACGGAAGGCAGTATTGCGAGCAGCCGGCGTGAAAGCACTGCACGACGAAGAGAAGATCTTCGCGCGGGAAAAGACGGAACTGGGTGGGGCAGACCATCGCCTTTTGTGGTCTGCCAGGCTGCGGGGCCGAGGAGAGCGAGCCATCGATGCACTTGGGTTCGTCACTAGCTTCAAGGGCGTATTCGTCGAAGGTGTCGAGGTTGTTTTTATCGTTATTGCGACGGGAGCGGCGGGCGGGTTGCTGCTTCCTGCCAGCGCGGGCGCGCTGTTCGCTGCGATCGTTGTCGTGGTGCTCGGATTCGCGCTGCACCGGCCGCTCGCCCGCATACCGGAAAACGCGCTGAAGTTTGCCGTGGGTGTTCTCCTATCTTCGTTCGGCGTGTTCTGGATCGGCGAAGGCGCCGGTTTCCCCTGGCCCGGCGGCGATTGGGCTATCCCGTTGCTCCTTGCGGTGGTTCTGGTGGCCGCGCTCTGCGCGGTTCGTGCCGCCAAATCGCGATCCCGTGTTCCGGCTTTGCGATGAACGCCCAGGTTTCCGCAGTGGTGCTGGCCGCCGGCATGGGCACGCGGATGGGCGCGGTGAAACAGCTCCTGCCGTTTCGCGGAAAAACGCTCGTTGAACACGTGCTCGATACGCTGCGCGCTAGCGAAGTACGCGAGATCGTCCTGGTCTTGGGCTTTGCGGCCGAGGATATACGGCAGCGTGTGCCCCTTGATAAGGTAAAGGTCATCGTCAATGGCGCGTATCGCGAAGGCATGGCGTCATCGCTGCGGGCCGGCATCTCGGCTGTCGATCCCGCTTCCGAAGCCGCGCTGATTGTGCTTGCCGACCAGCCCTTTGTGCGGCCAGACACGATGAATCGACTGATCGCGGAACACCCGGCCATTGCGATTCCGACATACGAAGGAAAGCGCGGCAACCCGGTGCGCATCGGCCGTTCGTTATTTCCAGAAGCGCTTCGGCTTTCGGGCGACATTGGCTGCCGCGCGCTCTTTTCCGCGCACCCCGACGAAATCGCCTACGTTCCGGTAGACGATCCCGGCATCCTGATCGATTTCGATACGCAAGCCGATGTGGAATAGGCCTTTGGCCTGTGACGTGCCGATCTGCGCTCTCACAGACGGGCCGAAGGCCCATTCCACAATCGGCTGAGGTATAGTTATCTACACGTAGACAACTATGCCCATCGATAACCTCCAGGGATCCCTCGAAATTCTCGTTCTGAAGGTCCTCCGGCGCGGCACGAAGAACGGCTACGCCATCGCCGCCCAAATAGAGCAGGCTTCCGACGAAGTTCTGCGCGTGGAAGAAGGTTCGCTGTATCCGGCGCTGCACCGCATGACGGAAAGCGGACTCCTGAAAGCCGAATGGAAGATGTCGGAATCGGGTCGCCGTGCGCGGTTTTATGAATTGACCGCAAAGGGCCGGAAACGGCTGGAGCAGGAAGAAAAGCGCTGGCGGACCGTGAGCGCGGCGGTCGCCAAAGTTCTGCGTACCGTGTAGGAGGGTAAATGGGCTGGCGGTCAAGACTAGTCCGGACGTTTCGCCCCGGGCGCCGTGACGAGGAGATTCAGGAAGAGCTCGAATATCATCTCGCCATGAAAGAGCGCGAGGGGCAGGACCGGCGCGCGGCACGGGTTCGGCTGGGCAATCCCGCGCGGCTCAAAGAAGAGATGCGGGCGCAAGGCATTTTGACCTGGCTCGAATCGCTGCTGCGCGATTTTCGCTATGGATTGCGGCAGTTGCGGAAGACTCCTGTAGTCACGGCGATCATCGTGGCTTCACTAGCGCTAGGGATCGGAGCGAATTCGGCGATCTTCAATCTGGTGGATGCGGCGTTATTCAAGCCGCTCCCGGTCAAAGATCCGCAAGCGTTGCGCATGATCGAGTGGACCAATCATGGCTGGCCGGCAGGGCTGTGCAACATGCTCACTGGTGAATCCTATAACCTTCCCGGCGGTGTGCTCCGGGGCTCTTCGATCGCGCCGCGAATTTATCGGGAATTGGCGCGCGAGCAAAAAGGGTTTGCCGCTCTGATCGGATTCTCCGGCTACTATACGGTGTCCGTCGCGGTAGGCAAGAATCCGGCCGAGCGGTTCCATCTTCAATACGTGAGCGCGAACTTCTTTCGCGGGCTTGGAGTGGCTCCTCGCTTAGGGCGGAGTTTCTCGCTGCAAGAAGCCCGAGTCGGGCAGCCCGTTTTAGTTGTGATCAGCGACCGGCTTTGGCATAGCCGCTTCGCAGGCCGGAAGGATGTCCTTGGCCAGGAGATACGGCTGAACAACGTTCCGGCTCAGATCATTGGCATCGCTCCGCCCGGCTTTTTCGGTGTGAAGATTGGGGAATGGGTGGACCTGTATGCGCCTTTGTCCGCTCAGGTTGCGCTGAGCTCTGCGGCGAAATTCGATCCTACGCTGGGCGAACCGGACCACTGGTGGTGGGTTCGCACGATGGCACGCGAGAAGCCGAGCGTAAGAGAAGCACAGGCCACGCAGGAGTTGTCTGCGCAGTTTCGGCATCTCGTTGTTCCGCCGGGCGTAAACATGGACTCCACAAAGATACCGAAGCTCATTTCTTCTCGGGGCCGGCGTGGGTACGCTTCCATCGGAACCGACGAATCGCGGGTTTTGTGGACTGTGCTGCTGATGGTTGGATTGATTCTTCTGATTGTCTGCACGAATGTTGCGAATCTGCTGCTATCGCGTGCCGCTGCACGGCAGCGCGAATCGGCCGTGTGTCTCGCGCTCGGTGCGGCACGGCTGCGCTTGCTTCGGCGCTACCTGATCGAGAGCATGACGCTCGCGGCTTTCGGCGGCGTGACCGGACTATTTTTGGCGTATTGGCTTTCTCGCGCGATCCAATATTTCATGTGCGCCGATCTCAATGTTGGCGACTTCAATCTGCAAATGAACATGCGGCTGCTCGCGTTTGCTTTGCTGGTGTCGCTCGCGAGCGCGCTGCTGTTCGGCTTGGCGCCGGCCTGGCAACTGGCTCGGGCGAATGTACACGACGCGCTCAAAGCAAACAGCCGGTCTGTGATGGGCGGAAGATTGAGGCTGCCGCGAGCGTTGGTTGCGATCCAGATCGCGCTGAGCTTCACGCTGCTTATGGCGGCGGGGCTTCTGGGCCGTTCGCTGACGAATTTGAAAACGGAGGATATCGGCTTCGACCGGAACAATCTCGTGTACGCTTCGGTCAATCCATGGAGTGCGGGTTACAAACCGGAACAGGTGAATCAGTATGTCGCGCGCCTCCGAGAACGCTTGGCAGCGATTCCCGGCGTGTCTCGTGTAGCGATGATCGAGGAGCGGCCGCTATCGAGCCAGGCAAATATGACCACGGTTAACATACCCGGCCAGATCTACC
>DASVGP010000082.1:0-22250 GCA_036379475.1 Bryobacteraceae bacterium
GGGAAAAATAGAGGCGCGGCAGTTAGCGGCGACAAAGTCTTCTTTGAAACGGACGATGCCCACCTGATTGCGCTCAATCGTTTTACCGGTGCTCTCATCTGGGATACCCAGATGGCCGACTGGCATCAGAATTACGATGCAACCAGCGCGCCGCTGGTATTCGGGAACACTGTGGTCGCCGGTATTGCGGGCGGCGATAGCGGTGCGCGTGGCTTCGTGGCGGCCTACAGTCAAACATCGGGCAAAGAACTGTGGCGATTCTGGACCGTTCCCAAACCAGGCGGCCCAGGTTCGCAAACGTGGAAAGGGACTGCCATCGCTCATCCCGGCGGTTCCACTTGGATGACCGGGGACTATGATCCTGAGCTGAATACGATCTACTGGGCTGTGGGAAACCCCGGGCCGGACCTCATCGGAGATAACCGGCTCGGCGATAATCTCTACACCGATTCGATTCTCGCCCTGGAGCCGGAGACCGGTAAGCTCAAGTGGTACTTCCAATTCACGCCGCACGATGTACATGACTTCGACGCGATGGCTCCGTCAGCCTTGATCGATACTACTTGGCGCGGAAAACCACGCAAGTTACTGGTCCAATTTAATCGCAACGGCTTCCTTTATGTCCTCGACCGTACCGATGGCAAGTTCCTGTTTGGCCGGGCTTACACCAAGAAATTGACCTGGGCGAAAGGACTCACTCCGGACGGTCGCCCTATCGTTGTTCCGGACGAGGAGCCGGACAAACAAGGAACGCTGACCTGTCCCTGGCTCAACGGCGCCTCCAACTGGTATTCGACTTCCTATGATCCGGTCATGGGCCTATACTACGTCCAGACCAACGATAAGTGCGGAATCTACACGCGCACCGACATGGAGTATCACGAAGGCCGCAGTTACATGGGCGGTTCGTTCAGCGGCGATCCGGCCCACCCGGGACGGCGCATTCTACGAGCTTTCGATTTACAGACGGGTGAGCCTGTGTGGCAGCTTCCGGAGATCGGAGATGCGGAGTCCTGGGGAGGAGTCCTCAGCACGGCTGGCGGTGTAGTCTTCTTTGGGTCTGACGACGATGCGTTCTCGGCCGCCGATGCGAAGAATGGAAAGCTGCTCTGGCGCTTTCAAACGAATTCGTCCCCACACGCCTCGCCCATGACCTACGAATTCGACCAGAGGCAGTATGTCGCTGTCGCCATGGGACCGAATGTGTTTGCGTTCGCGCTGCCGAAGCAAGTTCCCGCCCAGTAGCTCTCATCCCCGCGGTCGAACAGACTCAACGAGTGGTTCGTAGCGTTTGGGCAGTGGGAAAGCCGCCGCAACCTTCGAACCGCGCGTCGTTGATTTGAGTGTGGTATCCGTCGGAGGACTCAATGGCGGCTTTCGAAGTCGCTGAGGAATCCTTAGACTGTGCCGGGCCAAATGGCTGGCCGGCCTGTAAAAACCGGGAGAGTGTTGATGCCTGAAGTGGTTCGGAGCCCAAAAGTTTATGACGCCATTATCGTCGGCTCGGGAGCAGGGGGCGGGACCGCCGCATACGTCCTGACCAAAGCCGGCGCTAAATGCCTGATGCTGGAAGCGGGCGAGTGGTGGGACACAGCAAAGCAATCCACGATGTTTCAGTGGCACTATCAGGCGCCGCACCGTGGCGCTGCGACGCCGGAAAAGCCGAACGGCTACTTCGACCCCGGTTACGGCGGTTGGCACATTCCCGGCGAGCCTTACACCAACGCTCCGGGCAGTGACTGGTCGTGGTGGCGGACGCGTGCGCTCGGTGGACGCACCAACCACTGGGGACGAATCTCCTTGCGCATGGGTCCTTATGATTTTAAACCCTACACGCGCGACGGACACGGGTTCGATTGGCCCATCACCTACGATGACCTTGCTCCTTATTACGACAAGGTCGAGGAATATATCGGCGTCTACGGCAGCGCGGAAGGTTTGGAAAATACTCCGGATGGCAAATTTCTTCCTCCGCCGAAACCCCGCTGCCATGAGTTGGTCATTCAGAAAGCTTGCCGGAAATTAGGTATCCCGTGCATTCCGGCGCGGCGCTCCGTCCTTACAGTCCCGCTCCATGGCAGGCCCCATTGTCACTACTGCGGCCAATGCGGACGCAGTTGCGCTCAATCGTCCAATTTCTCCTCCTCGACCGTCCTGATTCCTCCAGCCATGGCCACCGGCAATCTGGAAGTCAGGTGCAATGCGATGGTGCGAGAGGTCCTGGTTGGAAAAGACGGGCTGGCCACCGGTGTCTCTTATATCGATAAGAAAACCCGCCGCGAAGTGCAGGTGCGCGGGAAAGTTGTTGTGGTGGCTGCGAGCAACTGTGAGACGGCGCGTCTGCTCCTCAACTCAAAGAGCGCGACGCATCCGGACGGCCTTGGAAATTCCAATGGCATGGTGGGCAAGTACCTGATGGATACCGTCGGTACAGACGGAAGCAGCGGCTTCTTCCCTTTTATGCAGAGCCTGCCTCCGCATAACGAAGATGGCGCCGGCGGATTACATATGTACATGCCCTGGTGGAACTATGACAAGCAGCTTCGGCATCAGTTGCCTTTTCCGCGCGGGTTTCACATCGAATTCGGAGGCGGATTCGGAATGCCCGGTCCGACAGCTTTCTCCGGCAGCGAACGTCTTCTCGGAGGCGGATACGGCCGCGAGTTGAAAAGCGGAGTCCGGAAGATATACGGCGCATTTGTAGGTTTTTCCTGCCGTGGCGAGATGATTCCCAATGAGAACAGCTACTGCGAGATCGATAAGAACGTGGTCGATGAGTGGGGCATTCCGGTTCTGAAATTCCACTTCAAGTGGTCGGAGAATGAAATCCAGATGGCGAAATATGCCCGCGAGACCTTCCGGGAAATCATCGTCACTGCGGGAGGCGAGCCGATGGAGACTTTCGGTCCTGAGGACAACTGGGGCATCTCCCGAGGCGGCGCGATCATTCACGAAGTCGGTGCAGCCCGCATGGGCTCGGACCGTTCTACTTCCGTGTTGAACCCGCACTGCCAGGCATGGGATTGCAAGAACCTCTTCCTCACGGATGGCGCTCCCTTCGTCAGCAACGCAGATAAAAACCCTACGCTCAGCATCATGGCTCTGGGATGGCGAACTTCGGAGTATGTGGCGGATCAGGTGCGGAAAAGGAATCTTTGAGAGTGGATGGAAACGGAGGATTTTGTGACTAACGAAGAAAACAAAAAGAAATCGGGTTCGCTGAATCGGCGGGACCTATTGCAGGCCATCACACTCGCTCCGGCAGCGGCAATGGTTCCTCTCGCAGCTCTAGCTTCGCCCGCGGCTGCGCAACGGGGGCAGTCCGCGATAGTAGGATACAGACCAAGAGTCTTCAATGCGCATGAATGGAAAATGATTCATGTCCTCAGCGACCGGATCATTCCCGCCGATGAACGCACGGGCAGTGCCACTCAGGTAGGCGTGCCGGAATTTATAGACGACTGGCTCAACCTCAAAGGCGGCTTACTCAAAACCGAAGTCCTGGGAGGATTGGCTTGGATCGACATGGAATGCAACCGGCATTTCCATCATGATTTCATGGATTGCTCCGAGGCGCAGCAGAACCAGATCCTCGACCGCATCGCGTATCCGGCCAAAGCCGCACCTGCGGACGCCAATGCCGTAGCTGCCTTTAACCGCATCCGCGATCTGGTCTTGGGCGGGTTCTACTCGAGCAAAATGGGAATCGCGGACCTCCAGTACAAGGGCAACAAGGCTCTTGCCGAATGGGATGGCTGCCCGGAAGAAGTAACTTCCCGGCTGCACGTCGACTATTCGGATTGGAAGCACTGGAACCAAGGATCTGCCGAAAAGTCCTGATGCCGCTCAGCGCTGCATCCGCCGCAACGTGAGCGCGTCCGGACGCAGGGTCGCGTTTTTCAACTTGCGGTAATCGTCGGTCACATGGATCAGCTTGCCGGTGATGTGGTTGGAGCGTTCCGATGCCAGAAATGCCGCAAGTTCGAGCTGCCGGTCGGGGGAGATGCCCCCGCTGCGCCGCGTCTCCTTTGCGGCTTCGACGACTGCGGACTGCAAGCGCGGCTCGGCGCGGATAATCTCGTCGGTCAAGTTTGTGTAAGCGGGTCCCGGGTCGAAACAGTTGATCTGTACGTTGTAATCGGCCATTTCTGCCGCCAACGACTCGACAAAGCGCGCCACTGCGGTTTTCGAGGTTTCGTAGGCGGAGAAATGCAGCTTGGGAGGCTCGCCGCTATTGCAGACCAGAGCCAGTATTTTCCCCGAGCGGCGCTCCACCATGGCCGGCAATACGGCGCGGCAGGCGTGGGCCACGCCCAGTAAATTGATCTGAATCGCCTCGGTCCATACCTTCAGCGGCGCCTGCAGGAAAGCATTCAGCGGCCCGGCGGTGGCGGCGGCGCAGATGAGAATGTCCACCGGCGAGCCAAAGACGACGCGGACGCGATCGGCCGCAATGGTCAACTGTTCGGGATCGGTGACATCTGCACGCAACCGCAGCGCCGTCCCTCCCGCCTGTTCGATTTCGATGTGCGCCAGATCGATTTCGGCCTTGTTGCGGCCCAGCAGGCCGATGCGCGCTCCGAGTCCCGCAAATCCGAGCGCCAGGCGCTTCCCGATGCCTCGGCCCGCGCCGGTAATCAAAATATTCTTGTTCGTAAATTCGCTGCCGGGGCTCGCCACTGGTTCGCTTCGATCTCGGGAAAATGCAGGGCGGGGAAGCGCCCCGAATCAAGCGTAACGCACCGGGTGCAAGGCATAAAAGCAGAACCCCGAGCGATAGCAAGGGGTCGGCCGTCCGCTCCCTCACGGTCGCGGTTTTGCAGCGCATTTATGCGTGAAACCGCCGCATTTGAGCTATACTTGCGTTGAACTGATCCCGCGGGCGCCGCTCGCGGGCCACTATCGAACTTAAGAGGCGAATGAGTAAAGAAGACAGTATTGAAGTGACCGGCACAGTGGTGGAAAAATTTCCGAGCGGCCTTTTCAGCGTCCAATTGGATCAGGACCGCACCGTCCTCGCTCATCTGGCGGGAAAACTGAGGCGCAACCGGATCCGCGTGCTCGCCGGCGATCGCGTTACCTTGGAAATGTCCCCTTATGACCTCACCAAGGGGCGCATCACCTACCGTCACAAATAGCTCCCCTCCCCGCCTGTTCTCCGCAGCGCCCTTGGGAATCGATCCGATGCAACGCGATTTCACGCCGAGCGTCAGGTTTTGTAAACTACTCCTCGTTCGCCTGCTTTAGCTTCGATGCCCGCCTTCCATTACCATAAGAAGTTGTCCCCCTCCGAGACCACCGCGCCGGGAGCGGCAAGCCGTCGCCGGCACTGGCCGCAGGTCTATTTCGGCATCGCGGCCACTTCCGTAGCCACGCTGCTGCTCGAACTCGCCCTGACCCGCGTCTTTTCGGTCGTTTACTACTACCACTTTGCGTTTCTCGCCATCTCCATCGCCCTGTTCGGCCTCGGCGCGGGGGGTGTGTTTTCCTATGTCGTCGCCCGCTGGCAGGGATCGCTTTTCCGCAAATTGGGCATACTTGCCGCGGCCAACGGCGCGGTGATCGTCTTTTGCCTCTGGTTTCTGCTGAGCCGCGCGCGCCACATGAATGCCTGGGAACTGATCGCCGGTTATTTTGTCGCAGCCATCCCCTTTCTCCTTTCCGGCACGATCCTCTCGTTGATCATCAAGGAAGCCATCGGGCGTGTCAACCGCGCTTACTTTTTCGACCTCGCGGGCGCGGCCGGAGGCTGCCTGGCGCTGATCCCGCTGCTGAACTGGGTGGGTGGCCCCAATTCGATCATCGTCGCAGGCGTGGTGTTTGCAGTCTCGGCGGCGATCTGGTTTCATTTGGCGGACGATTCGGGCGGCCGTATCGGCGCGGTTCTGCTCGGCATCCTGCTAGTCGCTCTGATCACTTACAACTCCAAATCTTCTCTGATCGATGTCAAGTACGCCAAAGGGAAGATCCTCAAAAACGAAGAGTTTGTTAAATGGAACAGCTTTTCGCGTGTCTCCCTGAAGCCCGCGCCCGGCGGCAGACAGAGCATCGTCATCGATGCCGATGCCGCCACTGGCGTGGCCCGCTTCGATTTCGCACATCTGACTCCGCAGCAGAAGTTCGATCTCGCCTATCATGGCCCTGGCATCGCGTATGTGCTGCGGCCGGGCGCAAAGACGCTGGTCATCGGCCCGGGTGGAGGCTGGGACATCGCGCGCGCTTTGGCTTCGGGCAGCAAAAACGTGACCGGCGTCGAGATCAATCCGATCATCGCCAACGTCATCATGCGCCAGAAGTTTCCGAAACTCAGCAATAACCTGTACTTCCATCCCGGGGTGAAAATCGTCGTCGAAGACGGCCGCTCCTTCGTGCGCCGCACGCACCGGCATTATCAAGTGCTGGAAGCGACGCTGGTCGATACCTGGGCCTCGACCGCCGCGGGCGCCTTCGCGCTAACGGAAAACAATCTCTACACCACCGAAGCCTTTCATGAATATCTGACACATTTGACGCCGGATGGCGTGCTGTCCTTTACGCGCTGGGGCTTCCATCCGCCGCGCGAGTCGCTGCGCGTGGTCTCGCTGGCCATGGCGGCGCTGAAACAAGTCGGCCAGAACGATCCCGCGCGCAACGTCGTGGTGCTGCGGGAGAACGTACAGCAGCTCGACCACTGGGGAGCACAGGACACCATCCTGATCGCGCGCAGTCCGTTCTCCGCTTCCGACATCGCTCTGCTCCAAAGCGCCGCGGCCAAAACGCGCATGGAAGTGGTCTATTATCCCGGCACGGCCAGGTCCAGCGCGTTCAAGAATCTACTTACCGCCAGCAACCCCAACACGTTTTACGATTCCTATCCTTTCAACGTGAGGCCCGTCACCGATAACAAGCCCTTCTTCTTTTACACCGTGCAGCCGCGCGATCTTTGGAATTATGCGCTGCACGCTTCGCGCGTCAGCGAGGATTATAAGATCAATAGCGCCATCCCGATCCTGTTTGCGGTCGTGATCGTCAGCATTCTCGCGACCATCATCATCCTGTGTCTTCCGCCGCTCGTATTGGGCAACCATCTGCCGAGCGACCGGAGTATCCTCCGGGCCTTACTGTTCTTTCTCTTCATCGGCGCCGGTTACATCCTGATTCAAGTCGCATTGATTCAGAAGTTCGTGCTGTTTCTGGGTCATCCCACTTACTCGATAACCGTCATCATCTTCTCCATGGTGCTCGCAAGCGGCTTGGGCAGTTTTGCCAGCAGGCGCCTGATTCGCGGCGATACCGGCCGCCTCATACGCTGTATAGTGCTCATTACCGCGGCCATCATCGTGCTTGCGGCGATCGTCACGCCCATCTCCGAAAGCGGTGTCGGGTTGCCGTTTCCGCTGAAAGCGCTGATCACCATCGTGATGATCGGGATACCTGGGTTCGCCATGGGCATGCCATTTCCCACCGCGCTCTCGCTGCTCGAAGGTTTTGCCCCGCACGCCGTGCGCTGGGCCTGGGCCATCAATGCGGCTTCGAGCGTGATGGGATCGGCCGCGGCCATGTTCCTGGCGATCTACACGGGCCTCGAAACGACGCTCATCATCGGGGGCCTGCTCTATCTGGCAGCGCTCATCAGCATTACCGCCTTGCGCGTGAAGCCGCCCGCCTGCCAACCGGCATTGATCGAAGCGGCGCGGTAGGGGCGGCTATCCCTCCGAACTCGGGGCTCTTACGGCTCAACGCTAAACTAATCCGTGAGGTAGGGTCTCACGCTGGACGAAAAGGAAGAACTAAGAAGCGCGCTCGCCGATTGCGATGCCAGACTGACGCAAGCAGCGGCAGCCGAAAAGGTGGCCCGCGACGAACTGAACCAGTTCGTCTACGCTGCCAGCCACGATTTACAAGAACCGCTGCGAGCGATTTCCGCCTACACGCAGTTGCTCCAGCGCAAGTACGCCGACGATCCCGAATCAGCCGAGCTGACCGGGTTCGTCCTCGAAGGCGCGAACCGCATGCACTCATTGATCGGCAGCCTGTTGGCGTATTCGCGCACCAGCGCCAAGCCGCGGCGCATTCCGATGAGCCTGGCTGTGGTGGTTCAGTGGGCGGCGGCGAATCTGGCAACCGAGATTCGCGAGACCGGCGCAGAAATCGTGGTTCCGGATCTTCCCCAGGCCTCCATTGATGAATCGCAGTTCGTGCAGCTGTTCCAAAATCTCTTAAGCAACGCTTTGAAATTTCGCGGAGACGGGCCGCCGCGCATCGAGATTTCCGCCGAGGAGGATGCGAGCGGCTATACCGTTTCGGTGCGCGACAACGGGCCCGGCATCGCGCCGAAATATCACGCCCAGGTCTTCGAGGTGTTCCGCCGCCTGCACGGAAAGAATATCCCCGGCAACGGCATCGGCCTGGCGCTGTGTCGCCGCATTGTGCAGGCCCATGGCGGTCGGATCTGGGTCGAAAGCGAAGGCGCGGGCGGATCGGTCTTTAAGTTCACGGTTCCATTCTGAAGCGCTGGTGGAATACGCGCCCTGCTGGTGGTTTTCAGCCAGCTAGGGCCACTTCGCTGATTGTATTTACCTGCACATACTGAGCCCCGACCGTTAGGGAGGGGTTTGGCCAACTACGTGTAATCACTCCGGCAGCGCCCCATGCGTCACAAATTACTCCAGGGCTTCCTGATGGCCGCCTTGCTGGCAGCAAGCGTACCGCTCTTGTTCGCCCAGCGAGGCGCCTACCGCATTTCACCGCCAGGCAGTTTTTACGTGCAGCGAGATCACCGTCCTCCGCCTGATCATGGTTCCCGTCGCGGGCGCAAAGGGAACCGCGGCGGCTGGCAGAGATTTGGCGATCCGGGAGCAGGGGATTCGCTGCACCAGAGAATTCGCCGCAACCCCAACAGCGGCTGGCATCGCTTCGGCTCACCCGAACATCGGCATGACCAACAGCATCGCGGCGGCTCCCATTCCCGCGGCCCCAACCACAGGGGAGGACACCGCGGCCGCCGCTAGCTTCTGTTCCTCAATCGATTTTCCCTCAGCCGCTCCGGACGCTTCTTATCCGGGGCGGCATTTTTCATACTTCTGGTAATGTCTCACCCGGCGGTCCAAAGATGCTGGGCGGCGTAGGCACGCCACGGACGCCATGGTTCGGCACGTTCCGAAAGCTGTTTCGCAGTCGGCCGCCGGCCGTTCCGATCGGCCAGTGCGCGCAGCAAGCCGACGTCGGCGGCGGGAAAAGCATCCGGTTCGCGCAATTGCCGCATGGCGATATATTGAGCCGTCCACTCGCCCACCCCGGGCAGCGTACGAAGCCGGGCAACGGTCGCTTCGAGACTGCGGCCCGCAGAGTAGATCTGCGGGTCGGCGATGACCGCCGCGGCAATGGCTGAAAGCGTCCGGGCACGGCTGCGCGGCACGCCCAGCATCGATAAATCCGCCTGCGCCAATGCCTCAGGGTTTGGAAACACATGGGTAAGGATCGGGTCTCCACTTTTCAGGTTCCCTCCGAAACGCGCTACCAGCTTGCCGGCCAAGGCGGCAGCCGTTGGAACCGCGATCTGCTGGCCCAGGACGACACGCACCGCGAATTCAAATCCATCCCAGGCGCCCGGCACCCGCAGACCGGGACGTGCGGCGACCAGCGGGGCCAGCGCGGGATCCTTACTCAGTTGAAGTGCGATAGCACCCGGATCGGCGGACAGGTCGAAAAGGCGCCGCAGGCGGGCGACGATCTTGGGAAGGAGCGAGAGCTTCGGAAAACGGACCACTGCTCGTAGAGCGTTCCCTTCACCAGGCTGCACGGAGATAACCCCGTGCAGGCCATCGAAATCGACGGTGCGCCGATAAACGCTGCCTTCCACAGTTTCGACGCCTGCGACTGCACGAGCGCACAGGAACTTCAGCATGGCCTCCCAGTCATAAGGCGGCCGATAGCGCAATAGCAGCGCGACCTCACCCGGTGCACCGGCCGGGAGATCATCGCCGGAAAAGCGGCGCAGCGCTGTGGGCGGCCGCTGAAAAAGGGCCAGGAACGTTTCGTTGAACCGGCGCAAGCTGCCGAATCCCGCCGCCATGGCGATCTCGGTCATCGGCAGAGAGGTCTCGTGAATGAGCTGCTGGGCAAGGAGAACCCTGCGGGTCTGAGCGACTGCTAGGGGAGAAGCGCCCAGGTGTTGGCGAAACAAGCGGCGGAGGTGCCGTTCGCCAACGCCCAGGCGAGTGGCCAGACCTTCAACGTCTGCCGCGTCCAACGCTCCCATTTCGATGAGCAAGAGCGCCCGGGAAACCGTATTCGATGAACCGCGCCAAGCGCCAAGGTCGGGCGCGCTTTCAGGCCGACAGCGCAGGCATGGCCGAAAACCGGCTTCTTGAGCGGCGGCCGCAGTCGGATAAAAAACGGTGTTCTCGCGATGCGGCGTGCGTGCCGGGCAGATGGGGCGGCAATAAATCTTCGTGGTCTTGACCGCCGTGAAGAAGCGCCCGTCGAAACGCGGGTCGCGGGCGGAAAGAGCACGGTAACAAGCTTCGTGATCGAGGTCCAAGCCGTATTGTCGCTCTGTTGCGGGGCAGCGGCTGGCGGTTTTCGGACTCCAATAACTCGGCACTTTCGCGTCCGAAAGCCGCGAGCATGGTTTCAGGGAAGAGGATACGTTTGAGCTATGAGACTTTTTCTCGAACGAGTGGAAACGCCGACCGGAACGATGCTTCTGGCGACCGACGGCCAGGACAACGTACGCGCCCTCGACTGGGAAGACCACATACAGCGCATGCAGCGGCTCTTGCGCCTTCATTACGGCCAGGAGCAACTCCAACTTGAGCCGCGATCCGACGCCTCCGACGCTCGACACGCGTTGGAGCGCTATTTTGATGGCGAGCTTGCCGCCATTGACAAACTCCGCGTTGAGAGCGGCGGCACTCCGTTTCAACGTGAAGTCTGGAAAGCGCTGCGGGAAATTCCCGCCGGTGGCGTCACCACATATGGGCGCTTGGCCGCAATGCTTGGTCGGCCTAAAGCCGTGAGAGCGGTCGGCCTGGCTAACGGAGCGAATCCTATCGGTATCGTCGTCCCTTGCCACCGGGTGATTGGAGCCGGCGGCGGGTTAACCGGCTATGGCGGCGGGCTTGCGCGCAAGCGCTGGCTGCTGGACCACGAAGCCTCAAACTCCGGGGTTCGGTTTCAAGCGCACCTAGTTGGCCAATGTTTTCTCAATACTTAAGCCAGCGTGAACTTCTGTTCGGGAATGCCGGGACGGGAGCTGCGATAAGCAATCTTCAGCAGCGGCGGCGCGACCAGCGTGGTGACGATCGCCATAAGGACAACGATTGCGTAAACTCTCTCTTCGACTACGCCGAGCGACAAGCCAATCTGTGCCACGACCATGCCCACCTCGCCGCGGGGAATCATCCCCACGCCCACGCGCAGCATATCGCCTCGGCCCAGCCGGAAAGCGCCCAATCCGCAGGCGATCAGTTTGCTGAAAATAGCCAGGACGCAGACCGCCACCGCCAGCTCCAGAGTGGGCCGATCCGAGAAAACCGAAAGTTCGACGTGCAAGCCGATACCAGCAAGGAAGAACGGAAGCAAAAGCTCGGTGACGCCGTGGGTCAGATCGTGCACGCGGGGGGTAACCGCCTCCGACAATGCCATGCCGGCCAGAAATGCGCCGACGATTGCCGCCACTCCGGCGTATACGGCTAGCAGAGCCAGCGCGAAGAGCAGCACCATGGCGAGCGTGAATTGCCCTTCCTGCACTTTGAGCCTGCGCTCGACACGCGGGATGATCTGCTGCATGGTGCGCGCGCCATAGCTGGCCACTAAGATCATGAATCCGAACGCGATCACGCCCGTGGTCGCCAGCGCCTCCAGGTTTACGTGCCCTTCGGCGACACTGCTCACGAGCGAGAGGATCAGCAGGCCGAGGATATCGTCGATCACGGCAGCGGCCAGAATAACCTGACTGGCGCGTGCTTGTAGCCATCCCCTGGAGGCAAGTACCTGGGCGGTAATTCCCACGCTGGTGGCGGTGAGAGCGGCTCCCACAAAAATGGTTTCCACGTTGGAACCCCCGGCGGCGTACATAATGGCCCATCCTGCTGCGAACGGAAGAGCCACTCCGACGCACGCCACCAGCAGAGCCGTGCCGCCTACGCGCATCAGATCGGACGCCTTCACCTCCAAGCCAACACGGAAAAGCAGGAACAGCACGCCCATCTCCGCCAGTGCGTGGAGGAGGTGGTCCGGTTGCACCCAGTTGAGGACGCTCGGTCCCAGAACAACGCCCGCGAGAATTTCGCCGACGATGCCGGGCTGGCCAAAACGCTCGCAGACGTTAGCAAACAATTTCGCGACGCCGAATATCAGCAGCAGGAGCAGTGGAAGGCTGAGGCTGGTGGGGGTTGCCGCAAGCAGAATGGCGGGCAGGTGGGGAATGAAAAAGCCGGTATCCGGGCTCACGTAGCAAGACCTTTTCCTACCCTAGCGGGGAAGCAGAGCTGATTCAACCTGGGGCGGATCCGCAAGCCGGACCTGGTCCGTTCGAACCGCCTGCTTGAGGTCTTGGGTTGGACATGGAGCGATAATGAATGGAGCGCGATGCAAGTCACACTCGAATTGCCTGAAGATCTAGCCCGGCTGTTCGCCGAGGATCCTGCTGGCCGAAATAGAGTTGCGCTCGAAGCGCTCACGGTCGAAGGTCTGCGCACGGGCAAACTCACCGTTGCTCAGGCACGTCGGTTGCTGGGGATTTCTTCGCGATACGAGATGGACGGGTTTCTCAAGGCCCGCGGTTTGTTCCTGCCGATCTCCGCGGACGATGTCGAGAGAGATGCTGAAATAGCACTTTCCTACAGAACGGAATGAGGGTGGTCGTTGCCGACACCTCGCCGATTAATTACCTCGTCCTAATCGACTGTATCCAGTTGCTCCGTCGTCTTTATACGCGTTTATACGCGCATCGTCATTCCAGTTGAGGTTTATGACAAGTTAACCAGCGCAGGGGCGCCAGCAAACGTATCCGCTTGGATGCGGAACGCGCCCGATTGGATCGAGGTCCGATCTCGTTTTGTCGAACCGATCGCTGACTTAGACCCTGGAGAACGCGCGGCAATCCAACTCGCCAGAGCGGAAGAAGGTGCGCTCTTATTGATCGACGAGACGGCAGGGAGGTTTGTAGCATCGCAACTTGGCATCCCAACCACCGGGACTTTGGGCATTCTCCGGGCCGCCGCCAGAGTTGGCCTCGTGGATCTAAGGACGTCGCTGGCTCGCTTGCTGAACACAAATTTCCGCATCAGCCAAGCTCTCATCGACCAACTGTTGAGTGCTTCGTTGCGAGCAGATAAGCCGCCTATGAGGTGATCTGCTTGATATGCCCGTCAAGATGAGCCAGATAGTCCTCAACGAGAAAGCACAGGGTAACCGGATTGCCGCCTCCCACACGGCACTGGGCCGATAACCGGGTTTCGGAAATTCGCTCTACGACCTCGGCTAAAAGGTCGTTTTGCAATCGCCAGTGTTGAAGCAATGTGGGCCAGTCCATCGAGTGATAGCCATGCATCGCGACCCAACCTTGTTGATCGTAAGAGGGACCTTCGTAGCTCCCATCGAGCGAGGCACGAACGAATCGCTGGTGATTATTGAGAGCTGAGTCGATCAGGTGCCCGAGAATTTCCTTACGGGACCAGCCTCCCTCTCGAATCGGGCGGTCTGTATCTCGCGCCGAAACCGCGAGCAGATGCTCGTGCGCAGCGGCGATGTGTTTTGCGAAATTCCATGACTAGCCCTTCAGCTCTTCCCGGATCTCGGCGGCGGCTTGGCGCGCCTCGGCGACCGCACCGATAGGGAAGCTGATGGCGCCGACCTTGGGATGGCCGCCGCCGCCGTATCGCTCGCAGATCGTCGCCAAATTGTGCCGCAGCGGCTCGCGTACCCAGGGATTCGATCCCACCGAAACCTTTGTGCGAAAGCTCGATGTCGATACCGAAACCGTGTAGGTGGATTTGGGGAACAGATAATACGGAATGAACTTGTTGTAGCCTTCGACGCCGTAATCGACCAGATCGAAATAGATGACGCCGCGGTCGCACGAGCCTTCTTTCCGGATGACGTCGATGTTGCGGACATGCTGCTCGTGCAACCGGACGTATTCGGCGCAGATCTGGGGATCGCGGATGATTTGCGCGAGCGGCTCGCGCTGCATTTTGCGAAGGATTTTTTGCACAAGCTGGGGTCCCTCACTGCCTTCGATTACCAGTGTCAGCTTGAGCGCGGGCGCGGCCATTTCCACCGCGGCCTGCGCGCTCTCAAACAGGGCACCGTCGACGATATCGGCCCAGGTGACCAGCTCCTCCAGATCCGGGGCCTCGAAGCCGAAGCGCTCGCCGACTAGCGTGGCGATGAACTTGGTGCAGGAGCGGAAACTGGGGTCGAGAAATTTTCTGCCGGAAGTGTCGCGGCGGAAGTGTTCCGCGTCCTCGGGAGTCAAGAACGCGCTCTGGTGATGATCGAACCACCAGGTGACTTTCGGATTGGTCGAATACTTGAAATCTACGATGGCGTTCCGGTCGCCGTCGAAGAGGCTATCTTCGAACAACTGGTCGGCGCGATGCGCCAGGCCGGTATAGGAAAAATCCGCGCCTGGGTAGAATTTGCTCTCCAGAAATCGCGTGATGAACGCGGCGGCCGCCGCTCCGTCGAAGCAGTGGTCGTGAAACAGGACTCGCACCTTCATGAGAAAAGTAGTTCCCCGAAAACCTTTTAGATTGCCTGACAAGAGCGGGAAAAGCAAGCGATAGGCGATAATCGTTTCGTAAGCCTGCTTTTCTGTAGCCTGGCGAACGGCCAGGCGCTGCCGGACAAGCATTTATAACTAGAACTATGCTTAAGACCAAAGAAGAACGCCAGACGGACCTGAACCCCCAGGAAACCTCTGAGTGGCTGGAAGCTCTGGAGCAGGTGGTCGACGAGGTAGGGCCCGACCGGGCCGCCTACCTGATCGAGCGGCTGCTGGAGCGCGCGGGAAATTTCGGTGTTTCCGCGCCCATCAAGACGACGACGCCGTATCTGAACACGATTCCGGCGCACGAGGAGGCAGCCTATCCGGGCGATCGTGCGCTGGAGAGGCGCATCAAGAGCCTGCTGCGGTGGAATGCCGCGGCCATGGTGGTGCACCAGAACAAGCACGATGACAACATCGGGGGCCATATCTCCACCTACGCCTCGCTGGCGACGCTGAGCGAGGTCGGGTTCAATCATTTTTTCCGGGCCACGATTGATGGCCAGCCTGGCGATCTGGTGTATTACCAGGGCCATGCCTCGCCCGGAGTGTATGCGCGGGCCTTTATGGAAGGGCGTCTGAGCGAACAGCACCTGCTGAATTTCCGCCACGAGGTGCGCGACCACCCCGGATTGTCGTCTTACCCGCATCCCTGGCTGATGCCTGGCCTGTGGCAGTTTCCGACGGTTTCGATGGGCATCGCTCCCATCAATTCCATTTACCAGGCGCGATTTCTGCGCTACCTGGAAAATCGCGGCATTCTTGCCAAAACCGATCGGAAAGTTTGGGCGTTTCTAGGAGACGGCGAGATGGACGAGCCCGAATCTACCGGCGCGCTGCGCATCGCGGCTCGCGAAGATCTCGACAACCTGATTTTCATTGTCAATTGCAATCTGCAGCGGCTCGACGGGCCGGTGCGTGGGAACAGCAGTATCGTCCAGGAGTTGGAAGGCGTCTACCGCGGCTCAGGCTGGAACGTGATCAAGGTTTTGTGGGGCAGCGCCTGGGACGATCTATTTGCGCGCGACGCCTCCGGCTTGCTGCTCAAACGCATGGAAGAGTGCGTCGATGGCGAATATCAAAACTACAAGGCTCGCGGCGGCGCTTATGTGCGCAAAGAGTTTTTCGGCAAGTATCCCGAGCTCTTAAAGCTGGTCGAAGACATGACCGACGAACAGCTTGCCAAGCTGCCGCGCGGCGGCCACGATCCGGTAAAAGTCTACAACGCGTACAAGCGCGCCTTCGAGCACAAGGGCCAGCCCACGGTCATTCTGGCAAAGACTGTCAAGGGCTACGGCTTGGGCGAAGCGGGCGAAGGCAAGAACATTACCCACCAGCAGAAGAAGCTGAACGAGCAGGAATTGACTTACCTTGCGGAGCGCTTCGATTTGAAGCTGCCGAAAGAAACAATCAGCTCCATCTCATTTGTAAAACCTTCTGAAGATAGCCCGGAGATGAAGTATCTGCGACAGCGGAGAGAAGCGCTGGGGGGATACATGCCGGCGCGCGCGCCTAAGCCCACAGGGCTAAAAGCGCCGCCCCTCGAAGCCTTTGACGAAGCGCTCAGCGGTTCGCGCGGCCGCGGAGCATCCACGACCACCGGTTTCGTCTCGATTCTAAAGGCGCTGCTGAAAATGCCGGAGCTCAGTAAGTACATCGTGCCCATCATTCCCGATGAAGCACGTACCTTTGGCATGGACTCGTTATTCCGCGGATATGGTATCTACGCGAGCGAGGGCCAGCTTTACCGGCCCGTGGACAGCGACGTCGTGATGTATTACAAAGAGGCGAAAGACGGCCAAATCCTGGAAGAAGGGATTACGGAAGCGGGAAGCGCAGCTTCCTTCACCGCCGCCGGCACTGCCTACGCAAACGTCGGGGTGCCCGCGATTCCGTTTTTCATCTATTACTCGATGTTCGGCTTTCAGCGCGTGGGCGACCTGATTTGGGCCGCGGCGGATTCGCGCACCAAGGGCTTTCTGATCGGCGGCACCGCCGGACGCACGACGCTGCTTGGCGAAGGCTTGCAGCACAACGACGGACACAGCCACATTTTGTACAGCGTGGTTCCGACGTGCATCGCTTACGATCCGGCCTATGCCTACGAGATCGCCATCATCGTGCAAGAGGGCATCCGGCGCATGTACGAGAACAACGAGGATCACTTTTACTACCTCACGGTGTACAACGAAAATTACGTACAGCCGCCGATGCCGGATACGCCGAACCTGCGCGAAAGCGTGCTCCGCGGCATGTATCTCTATCGGGCTTCGCAACAGGGTACGGCGCAAGTGACGCTTTTCGGCAGTGGTCCGATTCTGAACGAAGCACTCAAGGCGCAGGAACTGCTCGCCGAAAAATATGGCATAGGCGCCGATGTGTGGAGCGTCACCAGTTACACCGAACTGCGGCGGGACGCTCTGCAGGCCGATCGCTGGAATCGGCTGCATCCCGGCGAGCCCGAACGCAAGCCGTATCTGCTCGAGGTTCTCGGCGATATCGACATGCCCATCGTTGCCGCAAGCGACTACATGAAAATCTATGCCGATCAGATCACCCCCTGGCTGCCTGGCAAATTGACCGTGCTGGGCACCGACGGCTTCGGACGCAGCGACAATCGCGAGCATCTGCGGCGTTTCTTCGAAGTTGATGCAGCGAATATCGCCGCTACCGCTCTGGTGCGTCTGGCTCATTGGCGGCGCTTCGATCCCGCTCGCGCGAAGCAAGCGATCGGGGAGTTAGGGATCGATCCGAATCGCATCGATCCGGCCCTCGCCTGAAACCGCTAGTCCCGGTCCGCACGTCTTAAGCTTCGTGAGAGACGCGCAGTTGTTTACATTTACGAACCATTGGAGGAGATCCTTGCATAAAACTTTCCGCGGCTGTATGCCTTTCCTGATTGTGTTCGGCTTCACCGGCGCGATGGCGCAGGCGCAAAGCGATCTGGGCGTGTTTTTCGGCCTCGGCACCGTGCGCGATGGCTCGACGAATCAGAATCTCGGTGCTTCTTTGGGTCTGCCTTCTGCAAACACGACGGCGCTAGGCGGCACCTTTGGGAAAGTCGGCGCGGACATCCTGTTGTTTGACGGCTTCGGCATCGGCGGCGAAACCGATTTCCGCTTCGGTCAGCAGGATTATGCCGGGCTCAAATTAAAGCCCACTTTCTGGGACTTCAACGGCATTTGGGCGCCCGGCAAGGGCCGCATCCAGCCGGAACTGCAAGCCGGTCTCGGCGGCGTAAATGTGAAGTTCTATTACCCCCAGTCTTATTGCGATCAGTTTGCCGGTTGCAGTTCGGCGAATGAATATCTGGAGAGTTCCAATCATTTCCAGGTTCACTTCGGGGCCGGGGTACGCTTCTACGCCACGCCGCATATCTTCATCCGGCCGCAAGTCGACCTGCACTGGGTGCATAATTTCTTCCAGTTCAAGAGCGACTGGGCGCCGGAGTATAGCGTGTCGGTAGGCTGGAGTTTCGTCGGACACTGACGGCCGCTCAAAAAGATCGTGGGCGTCGAGACTCCTTACCCTTGAAGCTCACGTAGAATCACAGGCATGAGCGATACGCTTTTCGATTTGACAGGCCGGACGGCCATTGTGACAGGAACCAGCCGCGGCTTGGGACAGTACTTTGCGCGCGCACTGGCGCGTGCCGGGGCGGATTTGGTGCTCACAAGCCGGCACAAGGAGAGCCTGGCGCCCTTTCAGAAGGAGATTGAAGGACTCGGGCGGCGAGCGCTTTCGCTCGAGCTGGATGTGCGCAACTTGGAGAGCATTCGGGCGATGGCGGCCGGAGCGGAAAAGGCATTTGGCCGCATCGACATTTTGGTGAACAACGCCGGTATGAACATTCGCAAGCCGTCACTCGAGGTCACCTGGGACGATTGGAACGCCATTCTCGATACCAATCTGCGCGGAGCGTTTTTTGTTGCGCAAGCGGTGGGGCGCGGGATGGTCGATCGCGGCTACGGGCGAATCGTCAATATCGGTTCGGTAACCAGTGTGAACGGATATGCCGGCCTTGCGCCTTACGGAGCCAGCCGCGGCGGCGTTAAGCAGCTCACCCAGAGCCTTGCCGACGATTGGGGCCGCTTCGGCGTAACCGTGAATGTCCTGGCGCCCGGATGGTTTCGCACCGAGCAGAACAAGGTGATGTACGAAGATGCCGAGTGGGTGGCCTATCTGAGCGACCGTATTCCGATGAAGCGGCCGGGCGCACCCGGGGATCTGGATGCCGCTGTTGTCTTTTTGGCGAGCGAAGCCAGCCGTTACGTGACCGGGCAAACGCTGCTGGTTGATGGCGGCATCTCGACCGGCGCGGTGCGGGCGCTACCGAAGAAACCGTAGCCGGCGATCTTCACTTCACGCGTATATCCACTACGGTGATATCGTCCGGCTGCCGCCGGATGGCACCGGCAGCGGAGGCCAATGCGCCGGCCAACCCGCTTGTATGCGAGGTGCCGAGCAGCCGGATGCTATCGATGACCCATTGATCGTCTTCTTCGCGGTCTCGCGCCTCCGAAAACCCGTCGGAATAGAGCACCAATCGGTCGCCGCTTGCGAGTTGGAGGGAGCGTTCTTCAATAGAGGGCTTTTCAAACGCGCCCAAGATCATTCCGGTCGCGTCCAGAAGTTGAACGGTCCCGCTGGAACGAAGCAGCAGCGGCGGCGGATGCCCGCAGTTGACGTATCGAACGGATCGGGTAGCGGAATCGTAAAAACCGAAGAACAGACTCGCAAAATGCTCCGGACGCGTCGATTGGAAAAAGAGGCAATTGACGCGCTCGATAAGCTTTGCCGGATTGGCAGCAAGGTCTTGAAGGCTTCGAATCGTCGCTTGCAAATTGGACACCAGCAGGGCCGCGCCGATCCCTTTGCCGCATACATCCCCCAGCAAGAAGGCCACGCCTCGCTCACTGACGGTAAAGAAATCGTACAGATCTCCGCCGATTTCGCCCGCGGTCAGCGAAGCAGATTCGCAATCGAGGCCGCAGGCGCTGAAATGCGGCTGCGGCAACAATTTACGCTGGATCTTGCGTGCGAGTGCAAGCTCGGCGGCTGGCTGTTCCGCATCGATGCTGGCATCCAGATGCTTCCGAACGATCGAAAGAAAATGACGGTTCTCCCAAGGCTTGGCAATGAAATCGCAGGCGCCACGCTGCATCGCTGCCACGGCTAGTTCGATGGTGCTCCATCCCGTCATGACAATAATCGGAATGCCGCGCCGTTGCGCACGCAAATGGTCCAACAGCCGCAGTCCTTGCTCTCCGGATGTGGTGCCCCGGGTGTAATTCATATCGAGGAGGATCAAATCGTGATCGCAACAGGCCGCCGCCGCGAGCGCATCGTGCGGCGATTCCGCGGTTTCGATGGCATATCCGGCACTTTTGAGGAGCAGCCGCAACGCCTCCCGGGTATCCGCCTGGTCGTCCACCACCAAGACTTTTTGTGCCACAAACGGCCGTGCCGCAAACTGCACATCCTGCAAAAGAGCCATACCAGGAACTAAGCAATCCGTCTGCCAGCGCAATGATATGAAAAGCTTGATGCTATAGCGGCGGTGTGTCCGAAATTGGGATTTGGCTGTCTCGATTCGAGAAAGGCCGGCTCATCAGAACAAAGCCTACTTCACGCTCCCGGCACTGAATAAGCACCCCGTCCCGGTGGACAAGAGGCGCGTTTTCCTGGCGCTTCAGCCGCTTAGCGCTGGCATATACACCACCTCTGCAGGTGGGTACCTGCGTTTTTTACTTGACGCGGCCGCAATCCGGGATTAAGATTCCCTTGGGTCGTTCATCATACATAACTAGCTCGAGGAGAGAGGTCACATGACCTTCCAGATCGGGGAGAAGGTAGTGTACCCCAACCAAGGGGTGGGCACGATTGAGAACATCAGCAGCCGCTGCTTCGGCGCCCAGGCGGAGCCCTTTTATTTATTGCGGCTTTGCCTCAGCAGCATGACGGTGATGGTTCCGTTTTCTCATGTAGACGATGTGGGGCTGAGGAAAGTCACGAAATGCCGCGAAATTAGTGGGGTTCTGCAGTACCTGGCTTCCGGTAGGCCATGCTGCCCGCACGATTGGAAGGACCGTTTCAAAGAGCACTCGGACAAAATGCGCTGCGGAAGCCTGCTCGGTATCGCCGAAGTATTCAAGGCGCTGCTGATCGTGCAAACCGGGAAGGCACTTTCCTTCCGGGACAAGAAAATGCTCGAACGGGCGCGCAGCATGTTGATCATGGAAACCTCCGCCGCCAAGTCGGTCGGCGAGAGGGAAGCCGCCGCCTTGATCGAGAAAGCCCTGGCCAAGTCCGGTCTCCACATGCCAGCGCCTTTGTAGCGGCCGGCCTTGGCTATACTGAGAGTGGTCCGTCTCTTTGGCGCTATCGTCTAACGGTTAGGACGGAGCCCTCTCAAGGCTTAAATAGGGGTTCGATTCCCCTTAGCGCTACCAAACTTACTGCTTCACCGGGACGATCTTCCACTGCTGGTTGGTGCCACCCCAATACGGCCATTGCAGAATTTTCGAGCCATTGTTGTAGCCAGTCGAGGTCGGATTATCCATCACCTGCCCGTCCAGGAGCGACTGAAGATAGTAATATCCACCTCCGACAGAGACCGGCAGCCAGACTTCATCCATTTTGATGGTGTATGGCCACTGAACCAGATACGTTCCCTCGCTCGTGCTGGCGCTGGGTATGGTCGGCCCTTGTCCGCTGGCAGCATTCACGAGGACGTAGCCGTTGCCATGGCTCTGTTTCCATTGCGCCGGCGCGCCGATCCAACCGCTGGAAACCGGAAGGAATTGAAAGCGCTGGCTCAGGCCGCCGTTGCAGGCCCATTGCTGGATCGCGTCGCCGGGGCGCGTGTCGGCCTCGGTAACACCCGGGCCGCCGGTTACATCCAGACACTTGCCGCTGTACCGGTTCACGATGTTCACCCATCCGGCGGGAATCGGCGTAGCGGCGGCATCGGAACTGGGATCGATCATTAGACTCGATTCGTCCACCGCTTCAAAAGCGGACCCGGGAATTTGAGTCAGCGCATGAAGGTCGGCGTTGTTCCAGCGCGGGTCGGGCGCTCCTTGCAGATGCCAGCTCGCCCCGTTATCGGTGAGGATCGCGCCGTAGGTCTTCAGCGCCTCCAAAATCACCTGGTTGGATTTGCTGAAATGGCTGATATCGAAATTCGCCTTCAGCCGGAAGCGGGTTCCCATCGGCGGCGCAGCCGTTATTGACGAGGCCGAGTGCACCGCCGGCCAGACGTAGCGATTCGCGGTCGGATAGCCGGTCATTGAAATGGCGTGGTTGATGTGGCCCGAGGCTACCTCGTCATAGCGAACCAACAGCGAAAACTGAGGCGTGCCCGCCGCATTCGACGTAGACCAATCCGCCGGTTTGGCGGCATTGGACAGCAGATTGAATTTCGAAATGGCGTCCACCGTCCAGCTTCCGTTGCTGTTGTGAAACGTCTGATAGGCTTCGTACAGCATGCAGT
>DASVGP010000083.1:0-5972 GCA_036379475.1 Bryobacteraceae bacterium
CCACGCGGCTGAGCCTGGCCGAGAACCTGCCGCTCATTCGGGGCAATCCCGGCAAGCTGCAGCAGGTCTTCCTCAATCTGTTTTTGAACGCGCGTGACGCCATGGCCGGCGGTGGATCGCTCGGCGTGCGCACCTGGAGCGAACACGGCTTCGCGCACCTGGAAATCGTCGATACGGGGCAGGGAATTGCGCCCGAACATCTGGCGCGCATCTACGACCCCTTCTTCACCACCAAAGGCGCCCGGAAAGGCACTGGCCTGGGACTCTCGATCAGCTACGGAATCGTCCAGGAGCATAACGGCATTATCGAAGTGGAGAGCCGGGTGGGCCATGGCACCCGATTCCGGTTGGAATTCCCGGGTATTGCCGTACCTCCCGCAGCCGCCGATCGGCCCGTCAAAGCGTTAATGGCGTAGCATGTCTGCTACAACACCTGTAGTGAGTGTTACCAGCCAGCATCTTCCCGCCGACCGCGTCGGCGCGCCGGATCGCCGCCGCATCTTGGTCATCGACGATGAAGCGGATATTCGCGAGAGCCTGGAACTGCTCCTCACCGGCGAAGATTATGCCGTCGATCTGGCCGAAAACGCCACCACGGGATTGCAAAAGTTCGAAGCGGGCAGCTACGATGTCGTGCTGCTCGATCTGATGATGCCCGACCGTTCCGGCATGGACGTGCTCGCCGAGATCCGCCAGCGCGATACCGAAACTCCGATTTTCATGCTGACCGCCTACGGATCGGTCGAAGTCGCCGTGCGCGCGCTCAAATCCGGCGCCAACGACTATTTCGCCAAGCCCTGGGACAACGAGAAGCTGCTGATCGAGATCGACCACATGATCTCGAAGGGCCGCCTGGAGCGCGAGAACACCCAGCTCAAGCGCGCGCTCAAACAACGCTATGCCTTTCCCAACATCGTCGGGAAAAGCGAGCGCATGCTGCGCCTTTTGGATCAGGTTGCGCAAGTCGCCTCCAGCCGCGCGACTATCCTGGTCACCGGCGAAACTGGAACCGGAAAGGAGCTGATCGCGAAGGCGATCCACGCGCATTCCGCCCGCGCCGACCACATGTTCGTTCCGGTCAATAGCGGTTCGCTGCCTTCCGAATTGCTCGAATCGATCCTGTTCGGGCACGTGAAAGGCTCGTTCACCGGTGCCATCGCCAACCGTAAGGGCCTGTTCGAGACCGCCAATCGCGGCACGATCTTTTTCGACGAGATCGGAACCCTCACGCCGGAAATCCAAGTGAAGCTGCTGCGTGTGCTGCAGGATCGCGAATTCATGCCTCTCGGCTTGAACGAGAGCGTACGCGTGGATGTCCGCATCATTGCCGCAACCAACGCGGATCTGCGCAAACTAGTTGAAGAGGGCAAGTTCCGCGAGGACCTCTATTACCGGCTGAACGTAATCAGTCTCCACCTGCCTCCGCTGCGCGAGCGCAAGGAGGACATTCCGTCTCTCGCTGAGCATTTCTTCACCCGCTATTGCCAGGAAAACGAAAAATTTCTGAATTCCGACGGACGCTCTCTGCTGAGCTTCGAGCCCGATGCCATGCAGATCCTGATGGAGCACAACTGGCCGGGTAACGTGCGCGAACTCGAAAACGCCGTCGAGCGCGCCGTGGTGCTGACGACCTCTTCCACGGTTCCCGCGCATGTCTTGCCGGAGCATCTGCAGCAGGCCGCCGGGCTGCGCACTTCGAGCGCGTCCGATGCATCGTTATTTGAAATCGTGGCGGACTTCGAACGCCGCAAAATTATCGAGGCCCTGGAGCACGCGAGCTTCAGCCAGACCGAAGCCGCCGAAAACCTTCGCATCCCGCTCTCCACCTTGAACCAAAAAATCAAGCGCCTCAATATCGACCCCAAGCGCCGCCCGCAGGTGTAACCTGACCTGAAACGCCGATGCTCAATAGCGAATTTTCTTACTGCGGCGGTGCGCTGAGTTGCGAAGACGCGCCGCTTTCGACCATTGCGGAGACTTACGGCACGCCCGCCTACGTGTATTCGAAACGCGGCATCGTGGCGCGATTCCAGGCTTACGAACAAGCGCTTGCCGGCATCTCCCACCGCGTCTGCTTTTCCGTCAAATCGAATTCCAACCTGGCGGTGCTCCGTACCCTCGCGCAGGAGGGCGCCGCATTCGATATCGTCTCGGGCGGCGAGCTGTTCCGCGTGCTCCAGGCGGGCGGAGAACCTTCCAACATTGTCTTCTCCGGCGTGGGCAAAACCGATGCCGAGATGCGCTATGCCATCGAGACTGGGATTCATAGCTTCAATTGCGAGTCGGAGCCCGAAATCAACCGTATCTCCGAAATCGCGCAAAGCGCCGGGCGGCGAGTTTCCATCGCCATCCGTGTCAATCCCGATGTCGATGCCGCGACGCATCCCTACATCTCAACCGGTTTGCGAGAGCACAAGTTCGGCATCGAGATCCATCGCGCCGAGGAGTTATATCTCCGTGCCGCCGGGCTTCCGGGAATCTCGGTGGATGGCGTAAGCTGCCATATCGGATCGCAACTGCTGGATACCGAGCCGCTGCTCGAAGCCGCGGAAAAAATCCTGCAACTGGTTTCACGGCTGCGTGCCGGAGGGCTGAGCATACGCAGTCTCGATCTCGGCGGCGGACTCGGCATTGCGTACCGGCCGAAGGAACGCGGCGCTTGCATCGGAAACTTTATCGCCGCGCTGCGCGAAAAAATCGCTCCGTTCGATCTCACGCTGATGATCGAGCCGGGCCGCTCCATCGCCGGCGAGGCCGGCGTTCTGCTGACCCGCGTCCTGCTCGTCAAATGCAACGGCGCGAAACGGTTCGTGATTGTCGATGCCGCCATGAACGATCTGATCCGCCCGGCGCTCTATCAAGCCCATCACGAAATCCTGGCTGTCGCGCAAGATCGCGAGCGCGAACGCATCGAAGCCGATGTGGTCGGCCCGGTTTGCGAAACCGGAGATTTTTTCGCCCGCGGCCGCGATCTCGCGAATGTGCGCGCGGGCGATTTGCTGGCCATCCGGACCGCCGGAGCCTATGGCTTTGTGCTTGCGTCGAATTACAATTCGCGACCGCGGCCCTGCGAAGTGCTGGTAGACGGCGAAGACATGCACCTCGCACGCCGCCGCGAGACTTATGAGGATTTGATTCGCGGGGAACTTAAGGCGGAGAGACAATAGAGCGATGACGGGAATCCAGTATGTAACTGATGAGAATGGCCGCAAGGTTGCCGTTCAAATCGATCTAAGAAAATATCGAGAGTTGTGGGAAGACATTGAAGATGTGCTTGTCTCCCGTTCCCGCCGGCGTGAGAAGCGGATCCCTCTGGATAAGGTAAAGGCAAGTCTCGTCAAGAGTGGCAAACTCGCGCGTGATTAGCTATCGGGTCGCTTTGACGGCAAGCGCTGCCAAGGAACTGCATGTGCTGCCTGCCAAGGTGGTCGCTCGCATTGTGCCGCGCCTGGAACATCTCGCGTCTGCTCCTCGGCCTCCGGGGTGTAAGAAGCTCAAGGGTGGCGATAAGGAATGGCGAATTCGAGTCGGAGATTACCGTATTGTGTACGAGATTGACGACACCGCTCGGCTTGTCGATGTGACTCGGATCGCCCATCGGCGTGAGGCCTACGATTAGCCCTTCATTGACCTCAAAGCTTCATCGGTGTTGCGTTTCCTCGGTTCGCCAAGTTATTCGGAAGCCCTTCGGCACCACGCGCGAGCCGGTGAGAAAAAATGTGGCAACGCCTGGAATTTCGGCTGGCCAGACCTGTTCGGTTGTCGTATTCATGATCGCCCCGACCATCGTTGTGCGATTCTGCGTCGTGCTTTTGGAAAGCGATTCTGATAATCCGGGGATCTGCTCGATCTGTATGGGTTTTCCAAAAAAAATTCCGGCGTACCCAGGCCAGTCGATTTCATCGAAGCCGATGCCTAATTCGCGGGTATTCGGAGGATCGCTGAGGGTTTTCAACTCTCGAACTCTGCCCTCGATCACGGAGCCGCGTGGAATGGTCAACTCCGGTGAGAGCTTGACGGCTTTTCCCAGGCGCGCGCGAACCAGGTCGCCGATTTTCGCGGTATTCGTTTGAATCCGGGTCTCCAGCGCCATACGCAATTTCAGGCCCGCCGGCAACTGCAGGCGATGAGCCTCGTAGGTCTGGACGGCTGTCTTCAAGTTCCCCGGTGAGGCCGAGAGCGTCGCTTCGGCGGCAAAGGCATGGCATTGCGAGTACCCGATCATGTCCCGGTACGCCGTTCCGCTTGTTTCCACCGCTAGGATTTGGGCGCCGCTGGGTATGAGGGCGTCTCTGTTTCCGATCGAAAGCGGCTTATAATCGATTGCGACTTGGATTGCAGTCAAAGGGAGCGTAGCGGGGATTTGGGTCCCATGGACATCCAGTCTGAGGAGTCGAAACGTGTTTGGGTCGACCCAAAACTCACCCGCAGACCCGACATTGCCCTGTGCGCCCTGCCAATTCACCTTCCACTTAGCCCGCGCCGAAAGTATGTAAGTAAAACGAAGAGCGGGCCGCCCTTGAAAATCCTGCTTGCCCGCAAACCTCACCGCCGCGGCATTCTGGACAAATATGTTAGCGGCGAATGCATCAAAAAAACCCGTGGCTACGAATCCCTGTCCGACTAAGCCTTCCAAGTTGTCGGAAGAAAAGGAAGCTTCGCCCGGCCACGAATAAATCTCCGTTCCCTCTCCCACAGCGACATCGGCTTGTACGATGTCCAGTGTAAGCGAGTTTCGCTGCTTAGGCGCCTTTCGTTCCCGCGAAATAGTCTCAAGACACGTATAGTCGGAGACATTTTTCAGCAGATCTTGATTGTGACGCAATGCGCGAGCGACGTTCACTATCTCTTGGGGAAGACCCTGAGAGTCGATCGGAGCGGTCGAAAGCCCGACGAGCAATACGACAGCCGAAACACCCCCTTGCATGGCAGCTCCAGTATAGAGCCGCTTGTGCTTGCGCAGAAGCAGCGGATTATTCGACTTTATACTTCTTCAGCAACTCTTCCCATACGCCACGCGCTTTCAGCAAGGTCTCGATTACCTCACGGACCGCGCCCCGGCCGCCTGAAGCGTGGGTCACCGCGTGCGCAGAGCGCTTCGCCTCCTCCGCAGCATTTTGAGTCGCAAAGGCCAGCCCGACTCGGCGCATAATCACCACATCGGTCAAATCGTCGCCCACGTAGGCCACTTGCTCCGGTGAGATCCGGGCATCCGCCATGATCTCCTCGAAAATCGGGATCTTCTCGATGTGGCCCTGGTAGACATAGCTCATACCGACTTGGCGGGCGCGCTCGCTCGTGGCCGGAGAATCGCGGCCGCTGATGACTCCGGTCTTAATGCCATACCAACTCAGCCAGCGCAGCGCGATGCCGTCCTGCGAATCGAAGCCTTTGGTCTCGACGATGCTCCCGTCCGGAGCCGGCAGCAGGAATAATCGCCCGTCGGTGAGCACGCCGTCGACGTCCATCAATAAGAGCTGTATCCCGGCGGCGGCTTTGCGAAGTTCCTGCGCGGTCAGAGGCGGATTGATTTGCATGAATGATGTGAAGGGCCGCGCCTTACAATGAGCGTATCGGTCTGGTCGAGCAAGTCGCGGAAATCATCAATCGTTATAGCATGGCGTCCAGCGGCGCCCGCATCGGCGTGGCGGTCTCGGGCGGCGCAGATTCAGTAGCGCTTCTCCACATTCTGCACGCTCTGACTCTCGATCTGTTGGTCCTGCACGTCAATCATGGCCTGCGGGACGGCGAATCCGATGCCGACGAGACATTTGTCCGCGATCTCGCGGCTTCGCTCGCCCTCCCCATCGTAGTCGAGCGTGCTGCGCCGCCGAGCGGCAATCTGGAACAGGCGGCGCGCGAGATCCGCCGCGATTTTTTTCGCCGTGCCATGGAACAAGACCGGCTCGCGCGCATTGCGGTGGGCCATACGCGCAGCGATCAGGCCGAAACTGTGCTCTTGCGGCTCTTCC
>DASVGP010000084.1:0-4170 GCA_036379475.1 Bryobacteraceae bacterium
CATTTTACTCTCAGGGTGCAACGATTCGCCGCGTCTTCACGTATTTTGCGCCGAGAAACCGGCCGCTGGAGCCGAAGGCGAAGGTGAAGATTGTAACTCCGACGCGAGCGCAGGCGTGGCAGCCATCTTGTTCCCAATAGCGCACCAGGAAGCGCTGACCTCCATCTTTTGTCTTCTCGACCTTGATCGGACTGTCGATTCCGCTGCGGTCGCCGGGCCAAAGCGATAGCTTCGGATACTGCCGCAGAAGTTTTCGGTAAACCGCATCGCGTTTCATGCTCGATTGCGGAAGCGCATTCAATCGATCCACGTTGATCAGCGGCGGCTTTCCATTTACCAAAAGACAGGCATCATTTTCGTTCGCGCGGAACGGATAAACAACATAGGCTACGCCGATCTTGCCAGTCACTTGCAAATGCTGTAAATAGCCCTCGTTATTGAGCCGATGGGCGAAGGCAACCGCGGCCGGGGATGCTCCAGCGCGCTGCATCTGCCGGACAAAACACTTTCCCAGCGCCGGAAACGAGAGATCGCGGCAGCGTTCGTGCATGTTGCGGATGAAGTGAGGAGGCGGCTGCCATTGCGCGTCCGGTGTTACTCTGGCAGCTCCGCAACCGAGTTGCAGCAGCACGAGAACTGCTCCCATCCAGGACCTACTCGTGGTTGCAGTGTAGCCGCTTCTGTTAAGCTGAAGCGGTCCAATCGGCAAGGCTAAAGGAGACTCGTTCATGACGTCCGGAGCTGTTTCTAAGATCGCGGCCGCGGTGGTTGGCGGATGCTTGTTTTCCGTCGCCGCCAATGCGCAACAGGCGAATACACTCACGCCCAAGGAAAAGAGCGGCGGCTGGCAGTTGCTATTTAACGGGAAGAACCTGGACGGCTGGCACTCGTACCTGCAACACGGCCCCGCTAAAGACTGGTCGGTTCAAGACGGCGCCATCATGCTCACGAAGAGCAAGAGCGATCCTCGCGAAGACTATGCCGATCTGGTGACCAACCGGCAGTTTGCGAATTTCGATCTCAAACTGGAATGGAAGGCCAAGCCTTGCATCGATAGCGGCGTAATGTTTTACGTACACGAATCTCCTCAATACAAGCAGACTTACCAAACCGGGCCGGAAATGCAAATCGCGGATTTAGCCTGCACCGTGCCGGATAGCCGGGCCTTGCTGCGGCGCTCCGCGGCCCTTTACGGCCTGATCCCAGTCAAGTTTGAATGGGTAAAGCCGGCAGGAGAATGGAACCAATACGAGATCATTGCCGATCACGGCCATCTTCAATTCTTCCAGAACGGCCACAAAGAGATCGATACGCACTTATGGGATAGCCATTGGCAGGAGATGGTGGCACATAGTAAATTCACCGAGATGCCTGGCTTCGGAACCTTCCACAAGGGCCATATCTCTCTGCAGGGCACAGAAGATAAAGGCGCGCCTGGAATTAAGCTCTATTTTCGTAACATCAAAATCAAGAGCTATGCTCCCTGACCTCAGCTAGCCCTGCGGCACCCGTATCGAAAGCAGATCGCTGAGCACCAGGTACTGATTCACCCAAAACTGTGCTTTCTCGTCGCCGCGCTGGGCCTTGCGCCGGGTGCGCTGGAATAATCCCTCCTGGATCGCATAGACATCGTTCTGGACCGACCATAGGTTCACCGCGAACGGCATTTGTTTCACCAGCTTGAGCGCCGCCTGAAGATCGTTCAGCTTATCGATATTCGACGGGTCGGCGCCGAAGCGGCGGCTCAGGCCGTCCACATTGCGCCGCAGCAGAAATTCGAGCGTCGTTTTTTCCAGCGCAATGCCGCTCAACTGCGCCTCGCGCAGCAGGTTGAGAATGCGTTCGGCATCCAGCGTTTCGCTCGAAAAAGCGCGCCGCAGCAGCCCGTTAATCGCATACTCGATCGCTCCGGAAAATTCGCGCGGCATCGGCGTTCCCAGGCTGCGCATGAATCGCATCAGCGCCGCGTGGTGCTCGTAAAGCTGTAAGTAGGCCGCCTCGGCTTCGGCCACCGTGGAAGACAGAATTGTGCGCACAATCCTGCGCTGCTCGTCGCGAAACAGCGAGCGCAGCGAATAGGTCTTTTCGCCGAACCGCCGGTCGAGCAACCGCACCACCTCCGGAATATCCACTCGCCCGAACGATTCTCCGATCATTTGCAGCAGAGCCTGATAATCGCTCGCCTGCTCCATTCTCTGCACTCCACCGGCGACGTTGTGATCGCCGAAATGCACCACCCAGAACATCAGCGCTTCGGATTCCTGCGTTACTTTCGACGTGAATCGCGCCTGCCCCAGCGCCATCCGCAAACGCCCCGCGTCGGCGGTGTGATAATCCAGCCGGTTCACGCTGTAGGAAAAAATGTCCGTGCCTTCGCCATAGGGCGCGAACAGCGAACTGATCGAATAGTGTGCGCCCACTTTCTCCAAATCCACAATCGCGGGCTTCACATATTTGCGATAGATGTTGGCGCCGTCTCCGTACTCGGGCAGGTTGCTCTTGGCCAGCGCGAGCTTGTGCAGAAAAAGTCCCTCAATCGGTTCGCCGAAAAGCTGCTCGGCCAGTTGCACCACGCGCCCGGCATATTGGATCACCTGCACCGTCTCGATCCCGGAGAGTTCGTCGAAAAACCATCCGCAGCTCGTGTACATGAGCATGGCGTGACGCTGCAGTTCCATGAGCTTCCATACCGTCACCTCCTCTTCAGGCAAGAGCGGCCGCCGGAAATGCTCCAGGCCAAAGCGCTCGCGGGCTTCCGGCGTGCGGTCCAGGATCACATGGATGTAGCTGTCGCGCGCCGCCCAGGGATCCTTCAGCAGCTTCGAACCCAGCGCCTCAAAACACGGATTCACCGTGTCGCGCAGCCAGTTCAGCGCTTCCCGCAGCGGCTGCCGCCATTGCTGACTCCAGCCCAGCCGCCCCGAGTTGCAGCCGCAATCGCTGCGCCACCGCTCAATGCCGTGCATACAGCTCCACGACGTGTTCTCGTGGATCTGCGCTTCCCAATCAGGCGGATTGTTTCCGAGAAATTCGCCGTAATTGGTGATGGTGGCGAGATGATGCTTCTCGATGTAATCGAGCGCATAGGCAAGCGCCATTTCGCCATGCTTGTGATGGTGGCCGTAGGTCTCTCCATCGGTCGCGATGTGCATCAACTGCGGCCAGTCGCGCCCGCTCGAAAAACCGCTGAGCAATCGTGTGGCGAACTTCTCGCCATTGTCCAGCAGCCCTTCGAACGCCACCGCCTGCGAAACCGGCCCGTCGTAAAAGAACACAGTAATCGTCGCGCCGCCCGCGGTCGCCAGCAGATAAGGCCGCGTCGGATCCACCGAAGTTCCGTTCAGTTCCTGCCATTCATCGCCATTGAGCGGCCGCACCGCCTTGGCCTGATGCGGCGCCAGAATCGCAAACTTCACGCCCGCCTGCGCCAGCAGGTCGAGCGTCTCCAGATCCACCGCGGTTTCCGGCAGCCACATGCCTTCGGGCATTCTGCCGAAACGGCTAACGAAATCGTCCATCCCCCAGCGGATCTGCGTTTTCTTGTCACGGCTGTTTGCGAGTGGCAGAATCATGTGGTTATAGGCCTGCGCCACCGCCGAGCCATGTCCGGAAAACCGCCTCCGGCTCTGTTTGTCCGCTTCCAGAATTCCACGATACGTTTCCGGCACATGCTCGGCGATCCAGGAAAGCAGTGTTGGGCCGAAATTGAAGCTGATCCGTGCGTAGTTATTGACGATGCGCGCAATGTAGCGGTCGGGTTCCAGAATGCGTGCGGCGAGATTGGGCGAATAGCACTCAACCGCTATGCGCTCGTTCCAGTCATGGTACGGGTAGGCGGAATCCTGCAGCTCGATCTGTTCCAGCCACGGATTCTCCCGCGGCGGCTGATAGAAATGACAATGAATACAGAGATGTTTCATCGCTGCGCCTAGGCACGCATTAGTAAGGATGCCAGTATCCAGGTGAATACTGCAACCCTGACGCTTCGTTGCGCACGCACTCGTGCGCGCCACGTCGACATTTTGTCGACGCCTGGTGGCGCTTCGGCTTCGGTGCTCTCTATCGTGCTTCGCATCGCCGTCTATTGAGTAATCCGAGCCAGTGTGCTATAAAACTCGGGAAACGAAACCGAGGCCGCCCCGGCATCGCGCATGGTGCACTCGCCGTCGG
>DASVGP010000085.1:0-11110 GCA_036379475.1 Bryobacteraceae bacterium
CTTTCAGAGGCGGAGCTACGACATTTTGAAGAAAAGAAGAAAGACGCTGATCCTATGCGGTTTGCTGCTAGTGATCGCGGTGGTGATTTTTGCCAGCGTCCGCATGAGCAAGCGGGGATTGGTGACGGTGCAGACGGGTCAGGTGTCAGAGATGAACCTCACCTCCCTGGTCACCGCGACCGGCGAGATCAAGCCGAGGAATTACATCAACCTCGGCGCGAACACGGAAGGACCGGCCCAGATTACGGCGATCCTGGTCAAAGAAGGCGATCGCGTCAAGAAAGGTCAGGTGCTGGCGCGTTTGGCGAGCGTGCAGCCGGCCGCCAACGTTAGCGCGCAACAGGCAGTGCTGAAGTCTGCTTTGGCGAGCTCCGCAGCGGCGGAGGCTTCGCTCAAGGTGTCGGACGACAACATAGCCGTGGCCAAAGCGCAGGTGAAGCATGATCAGGTCGATGTGGAGCAGCAAAAAGCCAATTTCGAACGCAGCAAGGCGCTCTTTCAAGACAAGCTGATTGCCCAGCAGGATTACCAAGCTGCGAGAGCGACTTACGATCTTGCGGTGGCCACGGTGCTGCAATCGAAACGGCGCGTGGACCAGGCCAAAGCGCAGCGCGCCCAGACCGCGGCTCAGCTTTCGGCGGCGCAGGTGGCGATTGCGCAACAGCGTGCCATGCTAACGCGTTCGCAAAATATTCTTTCCCAATATGAAGCCGTCGCGCCGCTCGACGGGGTGGTGACGGATCTGCCGGTTCGCGTGGGCGAAACCGTGGTACCGGGCATCCAGAATTCGGCCGCCTCCACCATCATGACCATCGCCGATATGTCGCTGATCACCGCCGAAGTGCACGTGGACGAAACCGACATTGTGGGCGTGAAGCTCGGCCAGCCCGCCGCGGTTACCATCGACGCCCTGCCCGACCAAACGTTTGCAGGGAGAGTAATGGAGATCGGCGATACCGCGATTGTCCGCTCCACCGGCGTTGCGGCCTCGCAAAGCGCGACATCGGGCCAGGAGGCGAAGGATTTCAAGGTGGTCATCGCGCTCGACATTGCGAAACACCTGGTCCGGCCAGGGCTCTCGTGTACCGCGAAGATTACCACCGCCACCAAATCGCACGTGCTGGCGATTCCGATTCAGGCACTCACGATTCGCGAGGCAGGCCAACTGCATCCGCACAAACCCGGCCAGCGGCTGGATCCCAAGTCGCGGCAAGCGGCGAAGAAGGAAGTGCAAGGCGTGTTTGTGGTTGATCATGGCCAAGCCGAGTTCCATCAAGTCAAGACGGGCATTACCGGCACGACCAATATCGAGGTTCTCAGCGGGTTGAAGAAAGGCGAACCAATCGTCACCGGAAGCTACGAAGTGATCCGAACCATTCGCAACGGCGCCAAAGTGAAGGTGAACAATAAACTGCCCATGGGCGCCGGCGCCATGTCAAGCTGAAAATAGCGTAGGAACGGCAACCGGTACCGATGGCGACGCTGCAAACACCCATCCACGATCTCAGCTCCAAAGAGCGCCAGGAGCGCGGCGACCAGCTCCAGCGCGACGGGGTGGTCATCCGCAGCTACGATTTGTGGAAGACCTACATCATGGGGGATCAGGAGATCCATGCGGTCTCGGGAGTGGATATCGAAATCAAGCGCGGCGAGTACGTGGCCATCATGGGCCCGTCCGGCTCCGGCAAGTCCACGCTCATGAATCTGATCGGCTGCCTGGATACCCCCACCAAAGGCCTTTACTACCTGAACGGCAAGCTGGTCAGCGACATGGACGACGACGAGCTGGCCCGCATCCGCAATAAAGAGATCGGATTCGTGTTTCAGAGCTTCAATCTGCTGGCGCGAGCCTCGGCGCTCCACAACGTCGAGCTTCCGCTGATTTATGCCGGCGTGGCTGCCCAGCAGCGGCTCGAGCGGGCGCGGGCCGCGCTGCGCGCCGTGGATCTCGAACAGCGCATGATGCACAAGCCGAACGAACTCTCGGGCGGACAGCGCCAACGGGTCGCCATAGCGCGCGCACTGGTCAACGATCCCTCGATTTTGCTGGCCGACGAGCCCACCGGTGCTCTCGACACACACACGGGGATTGAAATTATGGCGCTTTTCGAGCGCCTGCACGGCGAGGGCAATACGATCGTGCTGGTGACCCATGAGCCGGATATCGCCTCTCAGGCCCATCGCGTGATCCACATTCGGGACGGCAAAGTGGAGCGCGACGAAGCGCTGCCGAAGTCATAGGAAGGCCTTACTCCACTCATGCGGCTGGGCCATGTAAACAGGAAGCTAAACTTTTGCCTCGGCGGGCCGATGGTATGGTTAGACCCAGGCGCGTCAGGCGCTTTGGTGCCGGATCCAGCGAATGCAGACACACAGTTCGGGGAACGTTTTAACTGAGCACGTGGCGACCGCAGGCTTGCCTCGCATTTTGATGGCTGAGGACAACAGCATCAATCAGCGCGTGGGAAAGCTGATTCTACAGCGGGCCGGGTTCCCGATCGATGTCGTGGGCGACGGCAACGAAGCGGTCGCGGCCCACCGCGAAAATCCTTATGACCTGATCCTGATGGATTGCCAGATGCCGACTATGGACGGCTTCGAAGCCAGCCGCCGCATCCGCAAGCTGGATGGGCCGCAGCCTGTGATTATCGCGGTCACCGCCAACGCTCTGGTGGGCGAACGCGAGCGCTGCCTGAGCGCGGGGATGGATGATTATCTTTCCAAACCCTTCCAGGCGGAACAACTCGTCGCCATTGTGAAAAAATGGGCCGATAGCCGCCGCGGCGACTGATCCCGGCTACCCTCAACCGACGAACGCTCCATTCCCGTATTGCGTACCCATGAGAAGGTCAAGGGTTACGATAAATACTGCGAAAGGAATTTTTTTGTCCACAACTACTGCATTCGATTGGGCCGGGGTTGTCAATTATGCGAAGAGGTCTTACGCCGAACCCCCCAAGACTCAATACGAGCTGCCCGGCGTCAACGTTGAGAACCATTGCGGCACTCCGGTGGCCTGCGTGCCGCTCTGGCATTCGGTGGTCACGGCGCGGCTGAACATTCAGAAAGGCGACAAGGCGGCTTTGCAGCGTGCGCAAACGCGCCTCAGCGCTGCGCTGGCCGAGATCGAAGAAATTTATCCGCTCCACCCCGACGGAGTCCTGATGCAAGTGGCGTATGGGTTGGGTTACTTTAAGGACTTCCTTCCCTCGAAGGTGACCGATAAGTTCATGCCGCGGGCTATCGAAAAAGGCAAGGCGGGAGCTTGGGCGCTCATCGATTCCATCCGGTATCCCAAAGATCCCAAAAATCTGGTGCTCGAAGAGAACGATATTTCGTTCCATTTCAAAAGCGACTATACCGAGCACTTAAGCGACATCATGCGTGCGCTGTTCCAGCCGGGCACCGCCATGCTCAACGGCATTCCGGTGGAAAAAGTCTATCTGGGCGATCTGTTCACCGTCACTTCAATTCGCCGCGGTTTCGCCGGCCGTGGCATGCCGCGCATTATGGCGCAGCGTCTCGGCATTCCGGGCGCGGACAAAATTCCGCCCGGCGCCATGCTTTTCATGGGCTTCACCTCCAGCCATGTCCACGGCCTCGCGCAAGGAACTCTTCCCAGCTTCGAGACCATTCCCGGCTACACCGATCAGACGCCCGAAAGCTATTTTGCCCACGGCACCATGATGCACCTCTCTCACATCGCCATCGATCTGCAGGGGTGGTATGGCCTGGAGCATAAGGGACGGTTGCAGCGCATGTTCCATCCGCGCCGCACCGAAACCGAAGAAGTGCTTTCGCCTTCGCAAGCTCCCGAGACGACCACCTTTAAGGAAGAACTCGAAGAGGATGCGAAGACCCACGGCCTGCTGGGCCACAATGCGCAGATGCAATTCCTCTCCCGTCTGGATAAGGACACGACTACGGTCTACGGAGAGCGCTTGCCCAAAGGCACGGTCCTTTTCCTGCGGCAGGATTTCGATACCGTGGAGAATCCGTTCGAGTTCGATTCCGCCGGCCCTGTCAGTCCCACGCCGCGTCCCGGTGTGCATTTCATCGGTTTCGCCCCCTCGGCCCAGCTCTTCGAGAAGATCCGGAAAGAAATGGACGGGGTGGACTTGCAAAAGAAATACAATCTTCCCGACGAAAACACAGGCTTCACGAAATTCCTGGTCACCACGCACCGGCAGAACTATCTAGAACCGCCTCGCAGCAAACGTTCTTTCCCGCTAGCGGAAATGATTTAGGATCGTCAAGCTCTTCTAAGCACATCATACGGGCGCATCATTTCGTTGTCCTCGTGCTCGAGGATATGGCAGTGCCAGACGTAGCGGCCGGAAAATTTTTCGAATTTGACGATGATACGGGTGACCATGAAGGGGTCGGCACGCACCGTGTCCTTCCAACCTGCTTCGTTGGCCGAGGGAGGGATAGGCGGGCCGGTATATCTCACCTGGCGGAAGTTGAGATAAGTGAAGACATCGAACGGCCTGCGGTCGAGTATTTGAAAGCGCACCAGGTGCAGATGAATGGGATGGGAATCGTCGGTCACGTTGACGAAACTCCAGATTTCCACCGAATCAAGTACGGGATTTTCCGAAACCGGCGCGCGCCAGCGAGTCTCGTTGAGCAGCATCCGAATCGGATACATGTCGGGGTCGTCGACTTCTCCCAGGCGCAGTAAGCGCGTCCTGACGGCCTCGGTTTCGGCGGTCTTCCGCACTGGGCGAAGAGTTGCCGGGAAAGAACTGGTTTCGCGAGTTCCGGAAGAGGCGACGCGGAATTGCATGATCGTGTATGCGTCGCTTTTCATAACAATGCTTCGCCCGCCTTGTCCATGAAAGTCGATCAGAAGATCGGCACGCTCGGCTGGAGCCAGCGCCAATCCTTTCAAAGGGACGGGCGCGGGCAGCAGGCCCTGGTCGCCGCCGATTTGATAAAACGTCTTCCCGTTCGAGAGCGAGAAATAATAAAACCTTCCGTTCGACGCATTCAACACACGGAAGCGATAGCGGCGCGGTTCGACATCCAGATAAGGGAATAGTTTCCCATTCACCAGAATGGCGTTGCCGAAGACCTCCGGCAGCCATGGGGACTTTGGATCGGGCGAAACAGGATAGAAGAGCTGGCCATCGGTGCGGAAAATGCGGTCGAAAACCGTGAGCGGGATTTCGTATTAGCCTCGGGGAAGGTTGAGGGAAGTTTCGATGCGGTCGCGCAGGAAATAATTGCCGAAGAGCCCAGCATAGATATTTAGCCGGTTGATGCCCATGGCGTGGTCGTGATACCAAAGCATGGCGGCATCCTGGCAGTTGGGATAAAGCGAGGTCACTGACTTGCCGGGGACAAACCAGTTTTCCGGATAGCCATCGCTTTGGGGCGGCACTCTTCCGCCATGAAGGTGGACGATCGCGCGCACGTCCGGTTCGCTGCTTCCAGCGCCTTCCAGAGTATGGTCGATGGTAAGGAAATGCCGCAGCGGGAGCTGGTTCGCCCATTCGATCAGTAGCGGCTTGCCGGTATGGGCCTCAAAAGTAGGCCCGGGAACCGTGGAACCGTAGCTCCAGAACCGGGTTGGAGGCAAATCGCGATGGACTTTGCGTTCTATCTGGCGCATCGCGATTCGATAGTAAGGATGCGGCCGGAAGCCGCTTGGCGTTGCAACGGGCGGAATGGGAAGCGGGTCGGCGAAAGCTTCCAGGCGATTCGGATCGAGCGTGGCCGGCTGCGGGAGCAGCAGAGGCGCAGCTCCCGCCATTTGCAAAAATTCTCGCCGGGTCATTCATTTGACATGAGTGGGCTCGCCGGTCTTCTCGTCGAGAAACAGCTTACTCATTCTGGGCGGATCAGAAAAATCGAACATGTTAGTAAGTGAATTCGAGATACTATCGAACGAACCTCCGCCGATCCTCTCTCCATGAAGCCAGTTATCTTCGATAAATCGGATGATGGAGTCCTGATTTGTAAGCGAGTGATCGACGAAATTCACTTTAGCCCAGGGCGAAATAGCCAGCATCGGCAACCGCGGGCCGAATCCGCAGCGCCCCTGCGCGTGCTTGTTGTTTGGATCAATGCCGGGTAGAGCGGTATCGCCATTGCCGCAACTGCCTTTTCCGGTAAGAGCATCCCTTGAACCCGAGGATTGGTTCACGATTGGGCTCATCTGATGGTCGTACCAGCCGTCAGAGTCATCGTAGGCGATGATCACAGCGGTGTTCTCCCAATCCGGCTGCTTCTGTAGAAAATTGATCACCCTCACTTCGAAATGCTGCTCGTCCAGAGGGTCCGAGTTGCCGGCATGTCCGTTTTCGAAGCCGCGAGGCTTGAGAAAAGAAACGGCTGGGAAGTTGCCGGCCTTCACCGCGGCGAAAAAGTCCTTGACGTCGTATTGGTGGTTTGCACCATCGCCGTTATGGCCGATCGCCTGAATCGACTTCGGACGCGCGTGCGTTGGGTTGGCGGTAGAGGCGTAGTATTGAAACGGCTCGTGGTGAACAGTATAGTCGAGTACGAGTCTGTGAGTAATCGGGGAGAGAACCGAGCGGCGGCAGCCAGTCGTTCCGTTGGCATTCTCCAGGCTTAGATTAAAGCCGCCCTGAAACCATCCCCAGGTAACTCCCGCGGCGGTGAGTAAGTCGCCGATGTTTTTGCCTCCCATGGCGGCCTGCATCTTACTTGGCGCGGAGCAAACATCGCCGATGGGATTGGGGTCGCTGATGAGTGTGACCGAGCCGGCACCTCCGTCGGCTAACCCGCCTTTGCCGTTGCGCGTTTTGATGACGCCGTTGGTCTGGCCGGAAACCAGGTTGATGGCGCCTGGCGTGGAGGGTCCAAACGTTGAGCCGTAGGAGTTATCGCTGAGTGTAAAGCGCTGCGCGTAGTGCCAGAGAGCGGTTACCGTGTTGCCGTCGAAGTAGCCCATGGTAAGGCCCGTCGTATTGAGAGGCGAGGGCGCGCCTTTTTCAGGCGGGTCGCCTCTTCCGACCGATTTCGGAAACAGGTCCATCAGGCCGGCGTGAAACGCCATCTGCTCGGGAGTGTAAGCGTGCTGCTGATCGGCGGTCGCCGCTTGCGAGCGATCCAGGCGGAACGGATTGACCGCACCTTGTCCGTTCTCGGGGTTCAATGCGTTTGGATTTTTCGTGAGCAAAACGCCCTGAAGGCCGTTGACGGCCGGCGTATTGGGCGCGGCGATAAATTTCGGTTCGCCGGGCGGATTTTTCGCGTGCGGGTAGGTCCCGAAATAATGGTCGAACGAGATGTTTTCGGGAAAAATGATCACGATGTGGCGAATCGGCGTCGCAGCCGCATGCCGGGAGTTCGCAGAAGCGTTCTGCGCCCAAGCCGGTGAAAAAAGGGCCGCCGCCAGCATCCCGGCGGAGGCAAGCAGGAGAGATCGATCCATCATTGTTGATAGTATCCGATCCACTCGCTTACGCTCGTAGTTCCGATTTTGCTTGCATTTCGCAAGTGGTCCGGATAGGATCGGACTTGCGGGGCAAGTTGAGACCGAAACGCCGTTCCGGCTGCCCGGTCAGTATCTCGCTGGAGAGGCTTGGAGATCGCTGGTCGCTGTTGATCGTCCGTGATTTGATGGTCCGCGGCTACCGGACTTTTAAGGAGTTTCAGGAATCGGGCGAAGGCGTGGCGTCGAACATCCTGGCGGATCGGTTGCGTAAACTCGAAGCCGCCGGGATCGTCGAGGCGGAGGTGGAGGAAAGCGACGCCCGAAAAATCAATTACCGGCTGACGGAGAAAGGCATCGATCTGGCGCCTGTGGTTTTTGAGTTGCTGATTTGGGGAGTGCGGCACGAAAATACGGGAGCGCCGTGCGGCATGATCGAGGAAATGGCGAACCATCGCGAAGAAGTCCTCGCCGAAGTACGAAAGCGTTGGGAAGCACGGGACACGACCCCGTTCTTGCCTCCCTTTGCGAAGCGGGGCCGCTGAGCGATCCGTAGGCCGAAACCGAAAAAGAGCTCGAAAGGAGAACTATATGCAAGTGAATCCGTATCTTTTCTTTAACGGCCAGTGCGAGGCAGCGTTTCAATTTTATGAACAATGTCTCGGGGGCAAGATCGTAGCCATACACAGATTCGAAGGCTCTCCCATGACGGGACAAGTGCCATCGGATTGGGGTAACAAAGTCATGCATATCAGCCTTCAGGTGGGTAGTCAGGTGCTGATGGGCTCCGATGCCACCGGTGAGCACTATCAAAAACCGCAAGGCTTCCGCATATGTCTCGGCTTCAAGAACACCGCGGATGGAGAACGCGTGTTTAAGGCGCTGGTAGAAGGTGGGACAGCGCATATGCCGTTTCAGAAGACATTCTGGTCCGAGGGATTCGGCATGCTTAGCGACCGCTTTGGGATTCCATGGATGATTAGTTGCGAGAGTGCGGGATAAGGAGAAAAAGATTATGAGCGGAGTTCGAGTACTCGCCGGCACGCGCAAAGGCGCATTCGTGCTGGAGGCTGACGGCAAGCGGAAAGACTGGAAAGTCAGCGGGCCCCATTTTGCCGGCTGGGAGATCTATCACATGAAGGGATCACCTGCCGATCCGAAGCGGCTGTACGCGTCGCAGTCGAGCGGTTGGCATGGGCAGGTAGTGCAGCGCTCCAACGACGGAGGAAAGACATGGGAGCCGGTGGGCAACAAATTTGCATACGATGGCGTGGCGGGCACGCACCAGTGGTATGACGGTACGCCGCATCCCTGGGAATTCAAGCGGGTCTGGCACCTGGAGCCCTCGCTGACCGATCCGGACACAGTCCACGCCGGAGTAGAGGATGCGGCCATCTTCCGTTCGAAGGATGGCGGACAGAATTGGCAGGAACTGCCCGGACTGCGCGGCCACGGCTCGGGACCGCGCTGGCAGCCGGGCGCGGGAGGAATGTGCCTGCACACCATCCTTCCCGATCCGAGCAATGACCAGCGCATGTTCATCGCCATCTCCGCGGCGGGCGCCTTCCGTACCGACGATGGCGGTGAGAGCTGGAAGCCGATCAACAACGGCTTGAGATCTGAATACATTCCTGAACCAACCGCCGAAGTCGGGCATTGCGTACACCGCATTGCGATGCACCGCTCGCGTCCGGAGGTGCTATTTATGCAGAAGCATTGGGACGTGATGCGCAGCGACAATGCCGGCGAATCGTGGCGAGAGGTGAGTGGAAACCTGCCCACCGATTTTGGATTCGTGGTCGATGTTCACGCCCATGAGCCGGAAACGGTTTTTGTGATCCCGATCAAGAGCGATTCGGAGCACTATCCGCCCGAGGGCAAATTACGGGTCTACCGTAGCCGCAGCGGTGGCAACGAATGGGAACCGCTCACAAAGGGGTTGCCGCAGCAAGATTGCTACGTCAATGTACTGCGCGATGCGATGACTGTCGATTCACTGGATAAATGCGGGATTTATTTCGGCACCACCGGCGGGCAGGTCTACGCCTCGGCAGATGCCGGCGAGAGTTGGGCGCCGATCGTGCGAGATCTTCCGGCAGTGCTTTCGGTCGAGGTGCAGACGTTGCCATGATCGGGTTTTCAAGATGATCCGTGTCGTGCTCCCCGCGCATTTGCGAACGCTGGCGCGGGTGGACGGAGAAGTCGAGCTTTCCGTGGATGGCGAGGCCACGCAGCGCTCCATTCTGGATGCGCTCGAGGCTCGCTATCCGATGCTGCGCGGAACCATTCGCGACCAGGCGACCGCGCAACGGCGTGCCTTTGTGCGCTTCTTTGCTTGCGAAGAGGATTGGTCGCACGAAGATCCGGACAGGCCGCTGCCGGACGCGGTTGCGACGGGCGCGGAGCCGTTTCTGGTGGTAGGCGCAATCGCGGGAGGATAACAGTGGGCAGACCATCGCCTTCTGTGGTCTGCCGGCGCAGGCTGACAGACGACTAAAGACGATCGTCTGTCCCACTAATGCAGCTTGAGTTGGGATTTCTCGTCCGGATGTGCCGGGCCTTTCGATTTGCGTTTTAATATGCGGTTGACGAAGCGCAAGATCAGCAGCAGAATGATGATGGCGATCGCGACCTTTTGATAAAAGGCGAGCGAGGCGGAGTTGCCGAGGCCCAGGATCATAATCGCGACGGCGACCAGAATCAGGCCGACGGTCGCGGCCATCATCGCACCTCGCAGCGCCTTCTTGCGGTCTTGCTGAGCTCTCTGTTCGTACTTGTTCATCGCCGGCCTCTCCCCTCGTTGACGTTCGGGGTTCTGCGTCTATCCTCAGATTACTGCGCCTTGTTATACTTGCGGTTTCGCAATGCCGGAAAGAAACACAAGCAGGAGAAAAGTTACGGTTGTCGGCGCGGGCAATGTGGGCGCCACTACGGCCCAAAAGATCGCCGCCAAGGAGCTTGCCGATGTCGTTCTGATCGACGTCGTCGAAGGCGTGCCGCAGGGCAAGGGGCTGGACATACTCGAATCGGCGCCGGTGGAAGGCTACGACGTTTGCATCACTGGCGCCAACGGCTATGAGGAATCCGAGGGCTCCGATGTGATCGTGATCACAGCCGGGCTCGCTCGCAAGCCGGGCATGAGCCGCGACGATCTGCTGATGAAGAACTATGAAGTGATCAAGAGTGTTACCGAGCAGGCCGCGAAATACTCTCCGAACGCCATCCTGGTGCTGGTCACCAATCCGCTGGACGCCATGTGCTGGACGGCGCTGAAGGTCTCCGGCTTCCCGCGCGAGCGCGTCATCGGCATGGCCGGGGTGCTCGATTCCGCCCGTTTTCGCACCTTCATCGCCCGCGAACTCGAGGTTTCCTTTGAAGATGTGACCGCGATGGTTCTCGGCGGCCATGGCGATACCATGGTGCCGCTGGTCCGGTTCACCAACGTCAGCGGCATTCCGATTACGGAGCTGCTCGACCAGCCCACGATCGAGCGGCTCGTGCAGCGTACGCGCGGCGGCGGCGGTGAAATCGTCAAATATCTCAAAACCGGCAGCGCTTATTATGCGCCCGCTGCCTCGGCCGTGGAGATGGTCGAGTCCATCTTGAAGGACAAGAAGAAAGTTCTTCCTTGTGCCGCCTTCTTGCAGGGCGAGTACGGTATCGATGGTCTTTTCGTCGGTGTTCCTGTGAAGCTTGGCTATCGAG
>DASVGP010000086.1:0-4993 GCA_036379475.1 Bryobacteraceae bacterium
ATTTCAGAATTCGCATGCTGGGAACCCCGATCACAATGACGTCCCCGGAGTGTCCGCCTGAGGCAAACATCAAGAATTTGTCCTGCTTGCCGGGAGGTACATAGGTCTTCAGAGCGGCACTCACGTCCGCCTCCGTCAGCCCGCGGGCGTGCATCAGATCCTTAACCGATCGATCGCCGGAACTCTGCCGAACATGTGTGCGGGCAACTAGAGCGATCAATGCCAGGGCGGTTATCCCGATGGCCAGCGATTTTTTCATTGAAGTCCTCCTTGCCGATGAAAGCTCACTCGAAATCAGAGCCACGCACGATGCAGACCAAAGTTCCTTCTCTCGTTCCGGCACTTCGGCGTCGTTGCGCCACTCGGAACGGCACTGCTTTTTAAGGTTTTGATAAGGTCTGTGCCTTCAGCGCAGTGCGCACGGACGGCAATTGGACGGCGGTGATCTCGGGTGAATTATTGGGTCAAATGACTCACGAGAGAAGGAGAACGTGCCATTTAGCGCATCAGTGCTAGCACATCACTGCATTTCGCGACTTGCAGCTTGTTGCTAAAGATCGGCGCATATTTGGCAAAGCGGTTGCACAACATCGTGTGCGGGCCTTGAGGAGTTCGAGCGGCCCGCAGGAGCGAGCGCCAGTCATGAAGTTCAACCATATTCTCTTTCCAATCGACTTTTCCGAGCGCAGCCGGGCGCTCAATCGGCAAGTGGAATGGCTTGCCGCCCGGTTCAACTCTCGGGTGACATTGCTGCACGTTCTCGAGATCCCGGCTACATGGTATGCCGCAGCTGAAGCTTCGTATCTCACCACTGCGTCTTTCAACGCGCTAAGGGAATCAATGCAAAAGCGGCTTGATGAATATCCGCTCAAAGTGCCGGATATGCGGGTAGAACGCCTGCTGGCGGACGGGAATGCCGCGGAAAACATTATCAACTTTGCCCACGAGCATGAAGCCGACATCATCATGATGGGTGCACATGGTTATGGGGCGCTGCAAGGATGGCTTATAGGATCGGTCACCGCGAAGGTGCTGCATAACGCTAAGTGTCCCGTGTGGACCGATTCACTCCGGCATCCCCAACCTGAGGATCTGTCTATCTCCAGGATCTTATGTGCTGTAGAAATAATCGATGAGGCCGTTCCGATGTTGCGGTTTTCCGATCAACTGGCGCAGGACTTGGGCGCGACAGTTCGGCTAGTCCACAGCGTACCGGAGGCGGAGCCGGCGCCGAACCGCTACTTCGATTTCGATCTTCACCGATACCTGATGGAAGCGGCCAGGGTAGATCTCGCGAAAATGCAGCGCGAGGCAGGGACTGCTTTTCCGGTCACGATCAGTGGTTTTGGGGTTTCTCGCGCATTAACAGAAGCAGGAGGCGAATACGGCGCCGATCTAATCGTTACCGGCCGGGGGCATTCCCAGAAATCGTTGGGCAAATTCCATACGCATATATACAGTGTTGTCCGGAATGCGCCATGCCCGGTCCTCAGCTACTCGGCGACCCGACTAGACCGTACTTCTTCATCTTGTATCGAAGAGCATCCCTTCCGATCCGCAGCAGACGGGCCGCTTCTGATTGGTTCCCCGACGCCTTAGCCAGGGCATCGGAAATCAGCCGGCGTTCGGTGCCTTCGAGTGTAGAGTCGGGCAAAGTGGCTTCGGCGGGGTGCTTGCCCGGCGAAGAAGTCTCTGGTTTTTCCCATTGGGGGACTCGGATATGTTCCGGCAGATCGGCAACATCAATTGTGTCGCTGAGTACCATCATGCAGGCATGTCCAATTGCGTTTTCCAGCTCACGCACATTGCCCGGCCATTCATACCGGCTGAGGGCCAGGCTGGCTTTCGGGGTCAAACCTCGGACGCGCTTTTCAAATTGTTTGGAAAACTTGTCAATGAAGTGCCGCGTCAAGAGGGGCAGATCCTCCTTACGCTCCGCAAGCGGAGGCACGCGAATCTCAACCATACCAAGCCGGTAATATAAGTCCTCGCGGAACGTACCGTCGCCAATCATGGCATGCAAATCGCGGTGTGTGGCCGCCACAACGCGCGTGTCCACCTTTCGCGCCTGCAAGGAGCCAACCCGCAGCACTTCCTGATACTGGATCGTGCGTAACAGCTTGGCTTGCGTGGCTAAAGGCATGTCGCCGATTTCATCCAAGAAAAGGGTGCCACCGCTTGCATGCTCGACCAGGCCCACTTTGTCGTGCATAGCGCCGGTAAACGAGCCCTTGATATGGCCGAATAACTCGCTCTCGAAGAGTGTTTCCACCACTGCCGAACAATTCACCACCACAAGATTTCCCGACGATGCGGGGCTGAGCCGATGCAAGGCTTGGGCGACCAATTCCTTTCCCGAGCCTGTCGGACCGGTAATCAAGACCGTCCTAAAGTGCGGAGCAATACGGCGGATCCGGGAAAACATATCCCACATTGCAGGACTATTGCCGATGATTCGCTCAAATTGCGCGCTGGTGCGCAGCTCATCTTGAAGCTGCATGGCGGCTTGCCGCCGGCGCACCTCGTCCATCATCATACGGAACCGCTCGCGTAGCGCCGGAACGGAGACCGGTTTATTGAGATAATTGCTCGCGCCCCTGCGGATTGCGTCAACAGCCGATTCTGTGGAGTAATGTGCGGTCATCAGAATGACTTCGATCGATGGGTCGAATTGCACAATGCGATCAAGCAGTTCAAGGCCGCTCATCTTCGGCATGACCAGATCGGTCAAAACGATATCCGGATGCTTTTGGAAGACCATATCCAAGCCGTCCTCCGGATCCGTTGCGGTCCAAATATCCAAGCCGGGTTGCTCAAGCGCTGTAGCAAGCAATTCAACGCTCCGCGGATTGTCATCCACGACGAGCAGGGAAACATTCCGCAATGCGGTCGAAGGCGCTTTCATCTCGCTCATTTACTTATCAGACGCTCTATTTCCGAGCGCAGAAAGCGGATATCGACGGGCTTTGTAATATATGAGGAAAATCCAGCCGAGAGAGCGCGGTCGCGGTCACCATGCATGGCGCTGGCGGTAAGCGCAACAATAGGCGTTTTCGCAAAACTCGACTCTTTTCGCAACTGTATCAGCACCTCGAAGCCGTCCAGTTTCGGCATCTGCAGGTCCAGCAGAACGAGATCAACCGAATTGCGCAATGCCTTCTCCAACGCCTCTTGCCCGTCTAATGCTCCAATCACCTCATACCCGGCACTCTCGAGCACAGTGCTGATTAACTCAAGACTTGCCGGCCGGTCTTCTGCGATTAAGACACGCCTCATACCTCGCTGGCACCTTTGGCCGATCCTATATCGGTTTGAGCTTGGGATTCCTGGCGGGGAAAGGTAATTTCAAACCGGCTTCCCTGGCCCGGATTACTCTCTACCCAGATCTTGCCATCGTGCATTTCAACCAGGCTCTTCGTGATTGCCAGGCCCAGCCCTGTACCTTCACGGACCCCGCGGGTCGTAGCGCCCAGTTGATAAAACTTATCAAAGATCGCCTGTTGCTCGGATTGCTCTATACCGATTCCCGTGTCCGCAACCACGAACGACACTCCTTCAGTCTGTTCTTTACATTGGACGGTGATATGGCCACGCTCCGGGGTGAACTTAATTGCATTATTGATGAGATTGTAAAAGATCTCCTTAAATCGCACCCGGTCAGCGGAGACGCGCAGGTCGGTATCGAGGGCCTCGCGAATATCGATTTGCTTCTGTGTCGCCAGAGGTCGAAGACCATCCACGGCCTCGCGAATCGCATCTGCGGCTCGGAAGAGCTCTGGATGCAATTCTAGTCGCCCGGATTCGATTTTACTGAGGTCGAGAATGTCATTAATCAATTCCAGCAGATGCCGTGAGTCCTGCTGGATGTGTGTGACAAACCGCCTCTGATTGGGATTCAGAGGGCCTTTCAATTCTTCCGATAACAGGTCCGCAAAGCCAATGATCGTGTGCAAAGGTGTGCGCAGCTCATGGCTCATGCTGGCGAGAAACTCGCTTTTGAGCCGGTTGGCGCGCTCGACCTCGCGGTTACGGATTTCAAGCTGACGATTCTTCGCTTCCAGTTCCGCGGTATATTGCCGGTGGATCTCATTGATCTGTGCCTCTGCCTCTTTGCGGTCGGTGATGTCTCGTACCACTGCAATTACACGAGAGGATCGTGTAGGGCTGAGGCTAATTTCGACGGGGAACTGGCTGCCGTCCTTGCGCCGGGCAAACAACTCTAAGCCGATGCCCATGGGACGCGTGGTTGGATGTGCGGCATAAACGCCTCGGTGGTCCCGATGCCGGCGCCTAATGGAGTCTGGAACCAAAACCTCAATAATTTGACCCAGAAGTTCATCGCGCGTGTACCCGAACATCTGTTCGGCGGCCGCATTCAATAGCACAATCGTGCCGTCGTGTTCGACCTCGAAAATTGCATTAGGCGCCGCCTCAAGCAGATCTCGGAACCGTAAATACGACTGAATATCGACCTGCGGCTCCGTAGCCGACACCGGGTCGCGGTCATTTGAATTTGGAGTTCGATTCTGCATTTCGCCTCCTACGCCAGATTACGAAATTCGGGTGCGCGAAAGGTTTGATTCCGCCCGCGCAGTGGCTGCGCGATTTCGCGCATATTCTCCAGCCCGCCATTCAACGCATCAGAACTGTCATTCCATGGAGCCACAAGTGCCGAGCGTCTACCGGTCGCAGTCGGAGAGCCGGAGTTTTGGCAACATTTGTGCAAGACCTTCAATCAGGAGAAGGTCCATGCCGGTCTTAGCAGTCGCAAAGCAAGATTCTAGATCATTAGCCACACGCACGATGAAGGCCAATGTATTCCGAGCGCCTGGGCAATTTGGATTGGAAGAAAAGCCCATTCCGAAAGCGGGATTCGGCGAGGCAATCGTCAAAGTCGGACTGACGACGATCTGCGGAACCGATATTCATATCATTCGTGGCGAATACCCTGTGAAGCCGGGGCTCACTATCGGGCACGAAGCCGCAGGCATCA
>DASVGP010000087.1:0-26855 GCA_036379475.1 Bryobacteraceae bacterium
GGTGTGCTGCTCTACGTCTACTACCAAGGCGCTGGTCTCGCGGCTCCGGCAGTTCCCGAGCGCACCTATCCGCTCTTCATCTGGAATCATTTCCCGCCCGGCCTGGGAGGACTGATCATGGCGGCTATTCTCGCTGCAGCCATGTCGAATCTCAGCGCCGCACTCAATGCGTTGGCTTCCACCACCGTGATGGATTTTCTGAAACCGCTGCGGCCCCATCACCCTGAGTTCTTCTATCTGCGCATCGCCCGCTGGTCCACAGTCGGGTGGGGCGCTTTGCTCTTTTCCGTGGGTTTGGCGGCACGGCATTGGGGACGCGTGCTCGAAGCCGGCCTCTCCATCGCTTCCGTGCTCTACGGCGCCCTGCTGGGCGTTTTTCTGCTGGGCGTGCTCACCAAGCGGCCCGGCGAGGCCGCCGCCATCACCGGCATGAGCTGCGGCCTCGTCGCCACGTTCTTCCTGCGCGGCTATTTTGCCTTCACCTGGTGGGTACTGATCGGCTCGGGAGTGACTTTTGCGGTTGGCTATCTTACCAGCCTCGCCCTCCGCCTACGGCGCAGGCCGGTAAACGTTGCGGCAACAGAACCCCAACCGTGAGGGAGGGGCCGGGCAGGCGCATCAGTGGTGCGTCAGCGCCCCTCGCACGGTCGGGGTTCTGTTTCGTGCGCATCCTCGGTATGGGCACATTTAGAGGTGACCGACCATCCGTATCCGCGATAGCATGAGGGTATGGGTAACACCCTTTCGCGCCCTGGCACTGAGCCGGAAATCACCGAAGGGGAAAAGGCCATCCTTACGGAACGGCTCAAAACGGTAGAGGAGGATGCCAAGGACGCAAGGGATGCATATGAAGTTCTGGCGGAACTGCGACAGAGGCTCCGTAAAAAATCCCCGGCGCCACGTTGAAACCCGTCGTCGTCACACCTTGCCGCCCAAGGTGACATCGAGCGCATTGCCGACTGGTACGAAAGCAAGCGTGAAGGCTTGGGGCTGGAATTCTCGGATCGCGTCCAAGAAGCAGTAGACCGGATACGATTAAATCCGGAAGGCTATGCACCCGCGTTCAAAAATGCACGGAAAGTGCAGCTTCGGAAATTCCCGGACTACAATCTGTGGTTTCAGATTCGCGCCGATGACAGCCTCGTCATTGCCTGTCTATCGGGTCGGCGCGATCCGGCTTTTGTCAAGGAGAGGGTGTTAGGCAAGGGAACATCCCCTACGTCGGCACGGCGGCTTTGAAAAAACCCATTTCACAACCGGAACCGGCGGGGCTCGCAACCCCGGGCGGATTACCACTCCGGCCCAAACCCGGCCTCCAGCGCGTGCTAGGCCTCTGGAGCGCGGTCTCCATTGTCATTGGCACTGTAATCGGCAGCGGCGTTTTCCTCGTGCCCTCGGATATGATCCGCTCCACCGGTTCGGTATCGCTCCTGTTTGTGGTCTGGGTCGTGGCCGGCCTGCTCAGCCTGTTCGGCGCCTTGACCTATGCCGAGCTATCGGCGGCTATGCCGGAGGCCGGCGGCGAATACGTCTATCTCAGCGCCGCCTATGGCCCTTTCTGGGGCTTCCTATACGGCTGGACCCAGTTCTGGGTCGCCAAAAGCGGCTCCATCGCCACGCTCGCGGCGGGTTTTTACATCTATCTGACCGAGTTCGTTCCGATTTTGCACAACTCTCTCTGGGTCTCGCCCTGGCATATCGGACCCGGCGGCAGCTTGCTCGAAATTCGTTACGGCCAGATCGTTGCCATCGGCCTGATTCTGGCTTTGTGCACGGTGAACTATGTGGGCGCGCGCTCGGGCGGCAATCTCCAGGTGGCGATGACCGCGCTCAAGATGCTGCTCATCGCGGGCATCATCGTGGCCGGGCTGGCCTTTGGCCATGGTCATTTTTCGCATTTCTCCACGCCCGCTACCGGCCTGGCGGCGAGCCACGCCGGTATTGCCGGATTCTTCGTCGCCATGGTGGGCGCCCTGTGGGCCTATGACGGCTGGAACAACGTCAGCATGGTCTCATCCGAGATCCGCCAGCCGCAGCGGAATCTGCCGCGCGCTCTCGCGGCGGGCACCGCCGCCGTGATCGTCACCTATCTGCTGGTCAACCTGGCTTATTTCTACGTGCTCAGCCCCGCCCAGGTCGCCGCCAGCCATCGCGTCGCTTCCGACATGATGTCTAGCATGTGGGGTCAGGCGGCCGCCGCAGCGGTTGCAATGGCGGTGCTGATCTCCATTTTCGCCGCGCTCAACGGCTCCATCCTCTCCGGCGCTCGCGTTCCCTACGCCATGGCCCGCGACGGATTGTTCTTCCGCGCCGCCCGCACCGTTCACCCTAGGTTCAAAACCCCGGGTAATTCCATGATTTTGCTCTGTGTTTGGTCCTCCATCGTGGTTTTGAGCGGGTGGTTCGACGATCTCTACAATTTCGTCATTTTTGGAAGCTGGATTTTATACTTATTGACCACGCTTTCCGTTTTCGTACTACGCAAAAAGCGGCCTGAGATGCCCAGGCCGTACCGGGTCATCGGCTACCCGATAGTTCCAGTACTTTTTGTGGCTGGCGCAGTCCTCCTGCTCGCCTATACCCTCTACAACCGCCCGAGAGAATCGCTGATGGGCTTAGCCCTCATGGCTTTAGGCGTTCCTTTTTATTTTTACTGGAAAAAGAAGAACGCCTGGAACGGAAGCTGAAATTCTCCTGGTTTTCCGATTAAGGCTGGGAATTACCACCCAGTACTACTAGGACTACTTAGAGCTTAACTACCTTCCGAACGACTTGAATTTCCTACCTAAACCGCATTAAACTTCCTATAAATCGTCTGCGGTGGTCAGCCGTAGTCCGCAATCGCTGGAGCTCAGAGAGCACGGCGGAGGAGGCAATATTTTGGACGTAGATAAAATGCTCGCCGAGTTGCGGCTGGAGCGCGAACAGATCGAAGAAGCCATCTTGACGCTGGAGCGTCTGGCGCGAGGCAGAGGGCGACGCCGCGGCCGTCCACCAGGATGGCTCAAGGAGGCGGCCGCGTCACTGGCAGAAGGCGGAGATTCCGAACCCGCCGCTGGCGCGGAACCCAGGCGGCGCGGCCGTCCGCCGGGAAGCAAGAACAAGCAAGCCGCCCAGCCTGCAGAAGCGTAGAGCTGAGCTGAAGCCCCGAGCGGGATGAATCCCGCCGTCCGGGTCAATACAACAAGTAAGACTTTCGCAGCTTCTCGAATGCCGCTGCTTCTTTCTGCGCTTGCATCCAAATGACCATGGGGTCCGTGCCGTTCTTCAGTTCTTCAACCGTCTGCCGGTTGCCGATCTCGTGCAGACACCGGTTGAAATCGATTTTTCCCGGATAGAGCTTTTCGAGCGCCGCCGCTAGCTCGATACCGAGCCGTGTGCTGTCGAACAGATTCCGGTTCGTCACCACAAAACGCACGCCTTGAATCCGCTGGCCCTTGAAGTTCGAAGATCGCGGCGTAAAAGCAGTCGGGTAGACGCGCACGCCGGGAATGAATCTCTTGTTCAAGTAATCCGCCAATTGCTGGCCATTGATCCAGTCTGCGCCGATCTGTTCGAACGGCGCATCGGTCCCCCTCCCCACCGAATAATCGCGGTCCGCTTCGATCAGTGCTAGCCCCGGATAGAGCACCGCGGCGTTCAGGCTGCGAATGTTTGGCGATGGATTCACCCACCGCAGATTGCCCGAATCGAACCAATCGCCCTGCTGCCAGTTGCTCATGCGAATCACATGAAGATCGGCGTGGAGATGCTGCCGCGCATTCGCCATGGTCGCCAACTCTCCCAGCGTCATCCCGTGGCGCACGGGTTCGTCGAAGCATCCGATAAACGATTTCAGATTGCTGTCCAGCATCGGGCCCTCGACGTGGACGCCCGTGATCGGATTCGGCCGGTCGAAGACGTAAAACGGGATCCTCGCCTTCGCCGCGGCCTGCATCGCATACAGCATGGTGCAGGAAAAAGTGTAGAAGCGCGCGCCAACGCCCTGAATGTCGAACACTAGCGCGTTGACGTTGCGCAAATCTTTTGACGTCGGACGCCTATGATTGCGCCGGTACAGGCTGATGATGGGCAGCCCGCTTTTGGAGTCGCGGGAATTCGCAACCGGGGCATCGTGGGTGCCGTTGATGCCATGCTCGGGCGAGAACAGCTTTACCACGTGAACGCCATCGGCCAGCATCACGTCCACGTTACGCCGGCCTTCGCGGTCGCGCCCGCTCTGGTTCGTGATCAGCCCCACGCGCTTGCCTTGCAAATCGCGGAATTTGCGCTGCTCGGCCACATCCAGCCCGGTGAGCGTTTTGGCATTGCGAGCGATCACGCGGTGCGCCCCGGCGCGCTGGATGGTATCGATATAGCCGGTGAGCGAAACGGTGTTGGGCACGCTCATGCCGAACGAAGCGGCTACCGCTGTGGCCACCCGGCAGCGCAGCGAAAGCATCGGGTGGACTTTCTTTTCCTCGTGATGCGGATAGACGTAATTGGTGAGCAGAATGACGAAGGAATTGGTAACCGGGTCAATCCACAACGAGGTTCCGGTGTAGCCGGTGTGGCCATAGGAGCCGATGGGATACAGTTCGCCGCGATTGCTCGAGAAAGGAGAATCGATATCGAAGCCGAGTCCGCGCATGATCGGCTGATCGGCCGGGCTGGCCGGCTCGGTGAATTTTTCCACCACCATCGGTTGGAGGATGCGAATCCCGTGATACTGGCCCTCGCCCAGCAGCATCTGTGCGTATTTCGCCAAATCGTCCGCGGTGGAGAACAGGCCGGCGTTTCCGGCGAAACCGCCCATGTAGCGGGCGGTGGGATCGTCCACAATTCCACGCATAGGCTTGCCAGTATCCGGATTCATCTCGGTGGGAGCGATGCGCCAGCGCATCTTCGCCGATGGCTGAAACATGGTATCTTTCATCCCGAGCGGCGCGAAGATATGGTCGCGTGCGAAGTGGGGCAGACTTTCGCCGGAGACCCGCTGCACGATCTCGCCCATCAAAATAAAATTGATATCGCTGTAAATGAAACGGGTCCCCGGCGGCGCTATTGGCTTCACGTGCAGCGCGCGTTCGATCCCTTGCCCATAGCTGTGCCAGCGCGGCTCCAGCTTCAAATCGGGCGGCAGCCCGGAAAAATGCGTCATCAAGAGCCGCACTGTGATGGGACTGTGGCCGTCTTGAAATTTCGGCAGATACTTGGTGATCGGATCGTCCAGCCGTATCTTGCCTTCCTGAAACAGTTCCATGATGCTCGGCGTCGTCGCCACGATCTTGGTCAGCGAAGCGAGATCGAACATCGTGTCTACCGTCATGCGCTCACGGTGCGGGACCCGCCAACCGTAGGATTTGCGGTAAACGATTTGGCCGTTGTGCCCGACCTCAAGGACAGCGCCGGGAATCAGCCCAGACTGAACAGCCTGGTTGATGATTGCATCGACTTGTGGAAGTTGTTGCTGCGGCGCGATCTGCGCAAAGGCAATTGCGCTGACCGCGAGGAAGGCGGGAGCCAGCAATTTCATATTCGGTTGGTTATGGGGAAGGCGGTGAGGCGATTGAGTCGAGCGTGTGTGCGAGTTCCACATCCTTTTCGGTAATGCCGCCCGCATCGTGTGTCGTCAGATCCACCGTCACGCGGTTATAGACATTCAGCCATTCGGGATGATGGTTTCGCTTTTCGATGAGCACGGCTGCGGCCGCCATGAAGCCGAATGCGCGGGCAAAATCCGGGAATTTATATTCGCGATGAAGCTTACCCTCTTTGACGGTCCATCCGGGAAGCTGCTGCAAGATCCGCTTCAGTTCCTCGCCACTCAACGTCTGCGCTGCCATGTGGACATTCTATCGGCAACGCGCCGAAGAACCTGTATCCCTTGACAGATTCCGTGAAGGTTGTTCTGCTACAGATATGGCGGCGAACAAATTGGACGGAATGTCCAGCTTTCGTGGCACTGCAGCTAGGGCGGTGAGCGAAAGGCCGGAGATGACGTCTCCGCCTTCCATTCCAACTCTCCGCTAAATACGCTCGGGGCTCGGTTTCGGCATGTACCGATCGCCGAAAATGCATTCAGAGAACCGTCTGTGTGGCCAGCTTTTTCCGCCGAATCAGAGCGTAAATCGCGCCAAGCGTGAGCCAGACAAGGCCAACTAAACGCGCCTGCCACTGTAGGCTTGCCCAAAGATAGGCACAAACGAGGCACCCCGCGAGGGGTAATACAAAATAGCTCCAACTGCGATTTCGCTTCCTGACGAAGTAATGCATGAAGACCGAAGCATTCACTGAGGCAAATGCCAGAAAAGCTCCGAAGTTCAGCAGTTCCGCGCCAAGCTGATAGCTGATCGAGAGAGCCCCGGCGAGCGCGATGGCACTGCTGAAGAGGACGTTGTAGGTCGGTATGTTCGTGCGGCTGTTGAGGTGAGCGAAAAACCGGGCGGGAATGGCGTTGTCGCGGCCCATTCCGTAGAGCAAACGCGCGGCTCCCAACTGCGACCCCATCCCGGATCCGATTGTGGCAACCAGGAGCGCGCCATTGATGAGGTGGAACAGGATCAAACCGCCGGCGCGGCCGGCGACAAAGCTGTAGGCGGTATCAACTTCCGGGTAGTGCCGGAAATCGGGCCATACGAGCTGGCCCGCATACACCTCGACAGAGGCCAAAAAGCCAGTGATCAAGCAGGTAAGCACCGTGGCCCGCAAGATGTTCTTCTTGGGATTGACCACCTCTTCCGAAAGAGTGGAAATGCTGTCGAATCCAATATAGGTAAGGGCGGCAATCGATGCTCCCGTGAAAACGGCCGGCGCCGAAAACGTTGCCGGATTGTAGAACGGCTTAGTAAGCGCGCCGGCGCCTAATGGCGCGATGTGCAGGAGATAGTGAACCATCCAGATGAGCATGTATACGACCACGGCAAACAGACCAATGGCGAGCCAGCGGCTTGTGTTCGCCGAGGCTTTGATGCCGCGCAGGTTCAACGTAGTGAAAAGGAGCACGAAGAATATCGCCCAAATCGGGTAGGGAATGGGGAGCAGATTCATAGCCGCTTTGCTGCACCAGATGGTGCAGATGAGCGGATTCAGCAGATAGTCGAGAACGATCCCCCATCCTATGAGGTATCCGGTGAAACGGCCGAACTCACCCGAAGCGTAGGCATACGCCGATCCGGCGCTCGGGTACACACGAGCCATGCGGCCGTAGCTGATGGCGGTCAGCAGCATCGCGACCATGGCGATGAGAATGCAGGTCACTACGTGGCCTCGCGCTTCTTGAGAGACCACGCCAAAAACCGGCATGGGGGCAGTCGGTTGTATGACGACGAGCCCGTAAAATACCAAGTCCCAGAGTGTTAGAGCCCGCCGCAGCGAAGGTTGCGGCCCGGTGGTTAGCTTCGATTGCGGCATTGCTCCCTTGTATGTTTAGCACGGAAGATTTGCAGTATTCGTATGACGATCAATCCATCATGGTCGTGAATGCGTACTGAATCGTTGTGGCAGGATAATTATTTTTCACTCGTTCCAGGCAACGCGGGAAATTACGGCCACTTACAATACAAAAGATCTCCGCGAACCAAAGCCGGACGTCGAGGTAGAGGGATGGAATACCAAGAGAGAGGTGTTGACGTCGAATTAATGACAATGCTGTTCATTTAGGACATGAGCGACCAGATTGGAGCAGATCTCGCTTACGCTCGGGGCTCAGTTTTGGCCGCTGCCATGGGAGATGCTGTAATACATGGACAAAACCCCGCTGCTGACGGCGGCGCTGCTGACCTGGTTGGGCGGCTTTGTCGACGCTGTTGGCTTCCTTTCGCTAGGGCGCATTTACACCGCGAATATGAGCGGCAACAGCGTTGCGGTCGGGATGCAAATCTCGGGGCAGAACTGGTTCGGCATGTTTCGCAGAGCGTGGCCGGTCATCATTTTTGTAATTGGCTTGCTGCTTTGCCGGATCTTCCTGGAATTAGCGGGGCGGCAGCGCATTCGCCCGGTCGCTTCCATTGTATTTGCAGGCGAAATTGTGCTGCTCGCGCCCGTGTGCACGATCGGAGCCATGCCTGGAGGCGACTCGCCGAGCTTCCAGTTCGCCTTTGTCGCTCTGCTCGCGTTCGCCATGGCAGCACAGAACGGGGCGCTTACACGCTTCAGCTCTATCTCGATGCACACCGGATTTGTGACCGGGAACCTGCTCCGATTCACGGAACAGTTCGCGAAATATCTGATGCAAGTGTTCGATCGCCTGCGCGGAAGGCGGATTTCCAGTACGGAGAAGCCGCTCCATATATCCGCATGGCTGCTCGGGACCTATCTCGCCTACGTGGTGGGAGCGGCGTGCGGGGGCTTCATCCATCATGCCTTCCGGCTTCGAGCGCTCCTCGTGCCCATCGGCTGTCTCTTCTTCCTGATCGGCGTGGATTTGAGGCGGCCGCTTGCGGCGCCGGCCGAAGAGAAACGGGGCGGGGAAGAAAATAGATAGACAACTTCCATTACAAAGCTCAACATGACCAATAACAAACCAACGACAGCCGCGCCGGCCGGCCCTTGCGTGCTTGTGATTTTTGGAGCGGGCGGCGATTTGACCGGCAGATTGATCGTCCCGGCGCTTTACAATCTGGCTTCGGCGAAGCTGCTTCCAGAGGGATTCGCCATTCTCGGGGTGGACATCGCCGATCTCGACGACGATTCCTGGCGCTCGAAGTTGAGCGAAAAGATCAACGATTTCGTTGGCGCGGCGGGAGAGGAGGCGCAACTCAACAAAGATGCCTGGAATTGGCTGAAGCAGCGCATGACTTACCTGCGCGGTGATTTCAACGACAACAGCAGCTACGAGAACGTCAAGTCGAAGCTTGAGGAAATCGGCCGGAAACACAATACGGGCGGCAATTGTCTCTTCTACCTCGCGATTGCGGACCGATTCTTTGGAACCGTCATCGGGCATCTTGGCGCAAGCCGGCTGGTGTGCGAAAAAGACGGCCAGTGGCGGCGCGTGGTCATTGAGAAGCCGTTCGGACACGATGTGGCCTCGGCGGCGGCCTTGAACGAACAGATTCTGCGCGTACTGCGCGAGACCCAGATCTATCGCATCGATCATTTCCTGGGCAAGGAAACGGTGCAAAATCTGCTAATGTTCCGCTTTGCGAACGGCCTCTTTGAACCGCTATGGAACCGCGATCGCATCGACCACGTACAGATTACGGCGGCGGAAACGGTAGGCGTCGAGCGGCGCGCGCGCTTCTACGAAAATACCGGCGCAGTACGCGACATGGTGCCGAATCACGTCTGCCAGTTGCTGGCGATGACGGCCATGGAGGCGCCGAATTCGTTCAGCGCAGATGCTATCCGCAGCGAGAAATCGAAGGTCATTGAGGCGGTCCGCATTTATCGCCCGGAAGAGGCGGGAGCGGTAGCGGTTCGCGGCCAATATGGCGCGGGCGCAGAGAATGGCAAGCAGGTCCGGGCTTATCGCCAGGAACCTGACGTCGCGCCGGATTCCCGCACCGAGACTTATGCCGCCATCAAACTCCTCATTGACAATTGGCGCTGGTCGGGAGTGCCGTTTTATATCCGCACCGGCAAACGCCTCTCGCACCGCAGAACGCGCATCGCCATTCACTTCAAGCAAACGCCCGCCGCCCTGTTTCGCAACACCAAAGTGAATACGCCCCCGCCCAATTGGCTGTTGTTATGGATCCAGCCCGATGAAGGCATTTCGCTTGAGTTTGGGGCGAAGATTCCCGGCCCTGTCGTGAAGCTGGGCGAGGTGCGGATGGATTTCAAATATGGCGACTACTTCGGCATGGCTCCGAATACGGGATACGAGACGTTGCTTTACGACGTGATGGTAGGAGACGCGACTCTGTTTCAGCGCGCCGACATGATCGAGGCCGGCTGGCGCGTGGTGCAGCCGATTCTCGACCGCTGGAGCGAAGAGGCTCCGCGAGACTTCCCTAACTACTCCGCAGGCAGCGCCGGCCCGGCCGCCGCCGACGACCTGCTGGCGCGGGACGGCCGCGCTTGGCGTCCAGTCGATTGAAAAGAAGTTTTCAGTAGTCAGTTGTCAGCTATCAGCTAGCCGTAAGCTGATCGCTACAAGCTGTAAGCTGAAAACTGAAAACTGTAAGCTGTTAGCTGACCGCTGTATGCTCTACACCGTCCGGTCCGAGTACGCCGATCCGCGCAAGTTTCGGCAGCGAAACAAAATCGCTTACCGGTGCGCGCACTGGCCTATTTGGATTTGGGTGTTCTTTCTCGCTCCCGGGCCGCTCACCTTCGATCTGTTCGCCAGCGGCGGCGGGGGCGGCAATTTGATCTGGCTGGCGATGGTGCTCGCCGGCACCGGCGTCGCGGGTCTTTATGGCCAGCTCCCCGGAGTCGAGCCGCGGCCCTACATCCTTCGCTTCAACGAGGACAAACCGAACCCGCTCTACCGGCGCGTCTGCTACACCTTTGCCTGGAACGCGCTGATCACCTTCTCTCTGCTGAATCTGGCAGGTCTCGCGATCGCAGTGGTCACGCGTACCTGGTATATGAAGCAAATCTACGCCTACGCCTACGCGCCGCTGATGGCCATGATTCTGCTTTTGGGAATGTTCGGCCGCTTGCCGCGCGTCAAACCCTCCACCATGGGCGAAGGCGTCGAGCGGCGCTATTTTTACGGCGCGGTCTGGGCGGTAACGGCGGCCCAGGCGATTCTTCTGCTGCTGTGGAAAACTCTGCCGCGGACACATGCCGCAGATATCGTGGAATTCATCGCTTTCATCACGGTGCTGCTGGTGGTCGGCGGCGCCGCCGTGGTTGGATATCTGCCCCGCACGCGCGCTATTCTGCCGGGCGAGATGATGGTAGCCGATTGAGGATCTCACCGCATTGCGCACTCTTGGTGTTGTCTTAGCCCTGCTGCTCGGCGGCATGGCGTACGAAAAGCTCGGCAGGTCTGCCGACCGCCGCCGCTATCCGCCTCCGGGCCGCATTCTTTCGGATGGATCGCTGCAGCTGCATATCAACGAGCAAGGCACTGGCATGCCATCAGTGGTTCTCGAATCCGGCATCGCGGCAAGCTCGCTAAGCTGGACATTCATCCAGCCGCAAATCGCGAAATTCACGCGCGTTGTGAGCTATGATCGCGCGGGATTGGGTTGGAGCGGCGCTTGCACGGTGCCGCGCACGCTCCCCGTGATGCTGAAGGAGTTCGATTTCCTGCTCTCGGCAGCAGCGCTTCCGCCGCCCTACATTTTAGTTGGCCATTCCTATGGTGGATTGCTGATGCGCGCCTGGGCAGCCCTGCATCCCGATCGCGTTGCCGGACTGCTCTTGCTGGATCCGGTTTCTTTGGAATATTGGAGCGGATGCCCCTGGCTCGAAAGGCGGCGGCTCTTGTTCGGCGCGCACTTGGCGCGGCGCGGCAGACTGCTCTCGCATTTCGGCATTGTGCGCGCCGCTCTGATGGCGCTCTCCCACGGCGGGAGGGCATTGCCTAAGGTGATGGGCTACAGCACCGCCCCGCTGGCGATGAGTCAACTGGAAAGCCTGGCCGGCGAGATCCGTAAGCTGCCGCGCGAGACCTGGCCTCTGATTCGCGCGCATTGGAGCAGCGCGAAGTGCCTCGGCGCGCTAGCGGCCTATCTCGAGTGTTTGCCGCAGACCGCTCACGAAGCGCTTTCGATGGCGGTGCCGGCAGAAATTCCCATGATCGTTCTTTCCGCAGCCAATGCCACCGAGGCCGAACTCGCCGAGCGCAACTCATGGATCCGCGCCGGCGGCGAAGCGCGTCACGAAGCCATCCCCAACACCGGACATTGGATCCCCTTCGAACGGCCGGACGCGGTTGTCGATGCGGTAGAAGAGCTGGTGCGCCGGGTACACTGCTGAGTTCTAAACGTAGTTTTATTCAGTATCGGTTTCCGGCTTCCGATGCTTGGGTTTCCGCTGAGTTTTCGGCGTGATGATCTTGGGCGCCGGGATCTTACCGATCCGTTTACGAGCGATAGCCGCAACGCGCTTCGATTTGTCGGGCTCACGTCTCATGTACCTGCTTCGATTATCGCGGGAACGGAACTTTGCGGCCCCGTCTTGCGTAGACCATATTCGAGGAGCGACAGCTATGAAATTGCAAGAGTTGGTGGAAGAATTCCAGGTGCTGGGAAAAGACCTAGTGGATAAGGTGCGCACGCTGATTCACGAAGGCAACGTGCGGCGCATCATCATTCAAGACGAGCATGGGACCACTTTTATGGAGATCCCGATAACGATTGCCATTCTTGGCACGGCGTTGGCGCCGGTGCTCGCCGCAGTGGGGGCTCTTTCCGCTCTGATTGCCAGATTCAATATCGTAGTGGAGAGGCGCGGGGTAAACTCTGCATGAGGCACTGATCTTCTCTTGACCGACCGTTACCGCTATCCGACCGTCCCGGCGCTGGTTTTCGCCCTGTTTTCGATGGCTTGCGCTCCGCTGCTCGCGCAGGAGATTCGCCAGCCGGAGCCCGCTCCGCTGCCGCCGCCCATCGCGGCGCCGCGAGATCAACCCTATGCGGGAACCATCCGGCTGCTGGCCGACACGACCAACGTTCAAGACCGAGTCATCAACGTCCAGGAGACGATACCGGTTCGGCCGGGTAAACTCACGCTGCTTTATCCCGCATGGATTCCCGGCGACCACGCGCCAACCGGGCCCATTTCGAAAGTCGCCGGCCTTTTCATCAGCGCGAACGGCAAGCGCCTCCCGTGGGTCCGCGACCGCGTGAATGTCTATGCATTTCGTGTCACTGTGCCGCCTGGAGCAAGTACGCTCGAGGTGAAATTCCAATTTCTAACCCGGTTGCGTGAGCGGAAGGGCGACGGAGGGCGGATCTCGTTTTCCTCTCAAATGCTCGATCTGGCGTGGAACTCGGTTGCTCTTTATCCCGCCGGCTACTTTTCTCGCGATATCCAATTCTCGCCCAGCATCAAGCTGCCCGAGGGCTGGCATTTCGCCACGGCGCTCGAGGTCGCATCGCGCCAGGGCAGTGTGGTCCATTTCAAAACCGTTCCGTTCAATACGCTTGTCGATTCGCCCTTGTATGCGGGTGCAAACTATAAGCGGCTCAACCTCTCGACAGGGCCGGACAACCAGGTGTTTCTCGGCGTATTCGGGGATCAACCCAGCGACCTCGCGATCAGTCCGACGGAATTACAACTACATAAAAATCTGGTTGTTCAGGAGCAAAAGCTGTTCCATTCTCACCATTACAAGCATTACGACTTCCTGTTTACAATCAGCGACGTCGTGGGTGGACAAGGCCTCGAACACCATCAATCGAGCGAAGATGGAACTTCCGCTAATTACTTTACCGATTGGAAGGCCGGAGTTGCAGACCGGGACTTACTGGCCCACGAATACACCCACTCATGGAACGGAAAATTCCGCCGGCCCGCCGATCTTTGGACGCCCAATTTCAACGTTCCCATGCAGGACGATTTGCTGTGGATCTATGAGGGATTAACTCAATATTACGGCTACGTGCTGACGGCGCGCAGCGGCCTGCGCAGGGATCCACAGACGCGGGATTTGATCGCCATGATCGCCGCGAACTTCGTTGCGAGCCCGGGCAGAAAATGGCGGCCGCTCGTCGACACGACCAACCAGGAGACCATTTCCGAGCGCAGGCCGGTAAGTTGGGTGAGCTGGCAGCGTCCGGAGGCTTACTACAATGAAGGTTTGCTGATCTGGCTCGACGCCGACACATTGATTCGTAAGTTGAGCGACGGAAAGAAATCGTTGGACGATTTCGCCAAGTCATTCTATGGGATTGATAACGGCAGCTATGTTACCCAGACGTATACTCTAAAAGACATTGTTGCAGCGCTCAATGAAGTTCAACCGTACGATTGGGCGAAGTTTTTTCAAACTCGCGTGTACGAACTGGCGCCGCAGACGCCGGAAGAGGGTATTACTCGCGGCGGCTACCGCCTGGCCTATAGCGATACGCCGCCCAAGTGGCTGAAATATGAAAAGCGGGCGGACCGGACGTTCGATTTTGCCACTTCGATCGGAATCAGTATCAAAAAAGACGGGACGCTGGGCAATGTCTGGTGGGACAGCCCGGCTTTCAATGCCGGCATCACCCCGGACATGAAGCTCGTCGCGGTGAACGGGGTCCAATTTAAAGTCAAGGTACTCCGTTCCGCCATCAAGGCGGCCGAAAAGAGCAAAGCGCCTATGAAACTGCTGGTCCAGCGAGACAGCAAATTCCAGACGATCTCTCTGGATTACCACGGCGGCTTGCGATATCCGAAGCTAGAGCGCGTAACGGGCACTCCGGATCGCCTCGATGCCATTCTGGCAGCCGTGAAATAGCTTCCGCCAGCGCCGAACGCGCACTTACTGAGTGTTCAGGCGAAAATATCGTCCACGCGAAGGCGGACGTCGCCGAATAAAGGGAGAGGAATTTCCTGCCCCGAATGCCAAGTGACGGAATGGCCGCCAGGGGTTGAAACCTTTACTTGACGCCTGTGCCGATCGAGTACCCAGAACTCTTTCGTTCCATTTTCGAGACAGAGTTTCCGGTTGTCATTCATCTCTGCGCTTGTGTTCGAAGGAGAAAGAGCCTCTATGACCAGTTCCGGGGCGCCGTGCAGATTGTCTTCCAGGTCGGTCGCATCCAGACGCTCTTTCGTAACCACCCCGACGTCCGCAACCCGCAGTTCATATTCCGGCAAAGCGCGAAAGGCAAGTTCGGCAGAGGCGTACCAGAGCGGACCAGCTGCGTGCCTGAGTAGGTCGGCCAAACGGTCCTGGATGAGATGATGCCCGATCTTTGGCTGGGGCGCCGGTACAAGTTCTCCATGCCGAAGTTCATGGTAAAAGGGGCCATCGTCCTTCGGGAGCTTGCGGTACTCCTCGACGGTCATGAGACGAGCAGTGGTAGCCCCCATAGAACTATTCTGACTTTAGCTCAGGCTTCGGCGGTCTCGCCGGTTTTGGAGCGCTTGGCCTTGCACTTCAACTCCAGAGCCTTCATCAAGCGCTTCTGGATGTCTTCGGGGACCGCCTGGGGCTGCATACCCTTGAAGACCTTCAGCGTCTTCTCGGTGGTATCGCAGACCACCCAGCAATTGGGGCACTCGTTCACGTGGCGCGTCAACTCGGCGCGCGTCTCCGGATCGAGCGTCTCGTCGAGATAATCGTTCAGCTCCTGCAAAAACTGCTTACAGGTAAGCAAGCGCGTCGTCTCCCTTCCGCTTGAATTGTCTGGTGAGTTTCTCGCGGAGCTGCAAACGTGCCCGCAGCAGCCGACTCTTGACCGCCGAAATCGAAAGTTTCAAAATCTGTGCCGTCTCCTCAATCGACATTTCTTCGATGTCTCGCAAGATGAAAACGGTGCGGTATGCCGGTTTTAAACTCTCCACGGCCTGGTCCAAAATCCCGGCCAATTCGTCGCGGGAATAGCTTTCTTCGGGATTTTCATCCCAAACGGCAATCTCGCGCACTACCTCGTCTTCCCCGGTGTCGATCGGCTCGTCGAGTGGTACCGTCCGGTCGGCGCGCCGCTTACGCAGCCTCATGAGCGCTTCGTTGACCGCAATGCGCACCAGCCAGGTGTAGAACTTGGAGTTTCCCTGGAAGCTGTCCAGATGGGTATAAGCCTTAAAAAATGTCTCCTGCAGGACATCTTCGGCATCGTCGTCGTTTTGCGTGATCTGCTTGGCCATCCGAAACACGCGCCGGTCGTAGTGGCGAACGAGTTCGGAGAAGGCTTCGGCGTCGCCTGCTTTTGCCCGCGCCACCAGAGCGGATTCATCGAAAGCGGGTGTAATCGTAGAGGTGCTCACGCGAGAGGTCATCTTCAGTCTAGCAATCCGGCCGCGTTGGCGCGTCTATGGTTTGTGAGTACGAACACGGCGGCCGCAACCGGCACATTTCACCTCAAAAACCGCATTTTCATCACCCTGGTGGTTCTGACCAACACCTTTGGCAACCTGTGCCTGGCAATCGCCATGAGAAATATGCCCGGTCTGGGCGCTGTGCCCTTTGGCAGCTACCTGGAGGCGCTGTTCAGCAATCCCTGGCTGTACCTAGGAGTGGCGCTGCTGGCCAGTTGGATGATTTCTACGCTCTCCATGTACACCTGGGCCGATCTGACGTACATCCTCCCGGTAACCGCTAGCGGCTATATCATTACGGCCCTCCTCGGCAAATTCATCTTGAACGAACAGGAATCGGTTTTTCGCTGGGCGGGAGTAGTGGTGATTGCCTGCGGTGTCATGCTGGTCGCCGAAACCCCGGAGCGCACCAGCCCGATGGGAGTGGAAGAGTGAAGTGGATCTGGGTGATCGTGGTGGTCGTCTCGAGCACGTTCGGCGATCTGCTGGCGGCGCGCGGAATGGCCGAGCACGGGGAGATCGAGAGCTTCAAAATGCGCGGCTTGGCGCGCATCCTGCGCTTCATTGCCACGCACAAAGTAGTGCTGGCCGGCATCGGTTCGAACGCCGTGGCTTTTGTCTCGCTGCTGGCACTGCTTTCGGTGGCGCCGCTCAGCTTCGCAGTTCCGGCAACGGCTCTCAGCTATATTCTCAAGACCGTCCTGGCCGGGCCCATGCTGCGCGAACATGTGACCGCGCGGCGCTGGATGGGGGTGGTGCTGGTATCCATCGGAATTGCACTGGTCGCGGTTTGAGGGTGGCAGAGGCAGCCTGGTCCACGTACTCAATGAGGGCCGCCGGAGGCTGCTTTGCCGCCTTCCACACCCACAAAGATAAGTCCCGCCACCACCAGACCGGTGGCGGTCGCTTTGGCGATCAGCACCCATTTGCGAAAATCCTCGCGGAACCACTCCGGCTTAATTCGGGTGATTAAATAGGCGCCGACGAAAATCACGGCATAGCGCACGCCGGAAACGGCGGTCACTATCGCTGGCGAGGTACGGCTGACGGCAAATACGACCAGAAACGAACCCACTCCGGCCATGAAGCGGTTGACCATATACCAGAACTTGCTGCGCGGCGTCGCCTGCTCGGAATGCTCCAGAATCTGCTTGCGCCAGGAAGGCGGGATCAGCAACGCGACGGAGCCGAGGAATTCGCCGATGGTGACAAACACAAACCCGGTCACGAATTTCTCATGGTCGAAGACAATCTTTTCCAGCACCGTAGCCATGGCGAAGCAGGCGGAGGCTGCCATCACTCGCGGCAGCATCTTTTTCACCGGCCGCTTTTCGGCGAAGAACATGATGAAGCCGCCCATCACCATGAGGATGAATCCGATCAAATCGCCGCCGATCGGCTTCTTCAGAAGAGGAATCGCGATCAGTGCCGTGGCTACAGGCGTAAAGCCGCCCATCGCCGCCAACTCCTCAGAAGCCTCCCCAGCCTTTAGCGCAGCGTAGTAGAAATACGAAGCGACCAGGTCCAGCACCCCGGCCGCGAACCCCAACCCGCCGTATTGCCATTGCGGTAAGTGAAAGCCGAACGGAATCAGGACCAGGCCGAATACGCTGATCGCGCCCAGCCAGAATACGTAGGAAAGCAAGTTCTGGGTCTCGCGCCGCTCCAGCAGCACCTTATCCCAGACCAAAGAAACGCCGATGAGCCCATGGGCTATAACGGCAATGAGCAGTCCGTTGAGGATGATCCCTTTGACGGATTCCCAGGCGGCGGGCATAGACTAGCGGCGGCCTCGCCGCTTGGCCTCGGTCATCGTCGTCGTCATCCATGGACTGGCGCAGCGTGACTGCGCCCTCCCACACGGGCCGACCCGATGGAGAACGCCATTACGACAACACCAACGCACATGCTGTTGATCCAGCGGTCCGTATGGACGATATACCCGTAGATCCACGGTGAACAAAAGACCCAAGCCCCGCATACTGTGTTGTACCAACTCAGTCCCGTCGAGTAGGCCGGCCGGATCAGCCGGACCGCAGACCACAAGACGATCAATCCTCCAACGATCCAACAGTTCCATGCGTTCCCGTGCATATAGGCGTTGTACACCCAGGGCGAAACAAAGAACCAGATGCCGCAAATAAAGCAAATTATGCTTGCTGTGCGCACATTTCCCAGCCCTCGCGGCTTGTCGTCCGGTCGCTCACATGCTGAGGTGTCGCCATATTCTTCAACCTCCACTCATTAGATAAGGCCGATGGTCAATAGTGAACGCGGCGAAGCAAACCATACTGGGACTATAACTATATGCGAATCGGGATTACCTGTTACCCCACCTACGGCGGCAGCGGCATTGTGGCCACCGAACTCGGACTGGAACTGGCCGCGCGCGGCCACGAAATACATTTCATCAGTTACGCCAACCCGATCCGGCTCGATCCGGGCACGCCGGGCATCCATTATCACGAGGTCGAAGTTACTACCTATCCTCTGTTCCAATATCCGCCGTATACCCTGGCGCTGGCTTCGCGCATGGCGGATGTCGCCGCGCGCCACCGGCTCGATCTGCTGCACGTACATTACGCGATCCCCCACTCGATCTCGGCTCTGCTGGCGCAGCAGATGACAGCGGACCGGAGGCTACCCTTCATCACGACCCTGCACGGAACCGATATCACGCTAGTAGGCGCCGAACCTTCTTATTTCTCGATCACGAAATTCTCCATCGAGCGCTCGGACGCCGTCACCACCATCAGCGAATACATGAAGCGCCGCACGATCGATTTCTTCGGGGTGCAAAATCCGATCGATGTCATTCACAATTTCGTTAATTGCGCGGTTTACCGCCCTGACGAGGAAGCTCGCGCCCAAGGCCGCAAGCGCATTCTTCACATCTCCAACTTCCGTCCGGTCAAGCGCGTGCTGGATTGCATTCGCGCCTTCGCCAAAGTGCGCGAGCAGGTAGACGCCGAGTTGGTGATGGCCGGCGACGGACCGGACCGCGGTCCGGCCGAGCGGCTAGCCCAGGAATTGGGCGTGGAGCCGGTGGTTACTTTTCTCGGCAAACAGGATCACATGGAGCGCCTGATCCCGCGGATGCACGCGCTCCATCTGCCGAGCGAAACCGAAGCCTTTGGACTGGCCGCTCTGGAAGCCATGGCCTGCGGCGTCCCTCCCGTGGCCACGCGCGCCGGCGGAGTGCCCGACCTGATCACCGACGGGGTAGACGGCTTTCTGGAACCGGTCGGCGACATCGACCGCCAAGCCGGGCGCCTGGTACAACTACTCAGCGACTCGCAGCTTCATGGCCGAATGGCCTCCGCAGCGCGCCATACGGCTGAAACGCGCTTTTGCAGCACCTTACTTATTCCGCGCTACGTGGCCTGCTACGAACGCCTGCTCGGCTCCCAAGGAACTTAGGAGGCCGGGCCGGTGTCTATTTTTCAGGAATGGAAAGCTGACGGCTGATAGCTGATAGCTAGAATGAAACCAGGAGGGATACAATTCAGGCGATGGGTCAACCCTTTCTCGGACAACCGGGTAGCCTATCCATCCTGGCAGGCGCCCAAAAGGGAATTTCCGAAGAAGATGCGCGCATTTTGCGCGGACTTCGAGCCGGGATCGAAGAAGCCTACGAAGAACTTATCCAGCGCTTTCAGCAGCCGGTCTACGGTGTCGTTTACCGGCTGGTCGGGAACGAAGCGGAAACCTGCGATGTGGTTCAGGAGGTTTTTATAAAGGTCTTCCGCGGAGTTGGTTCTTTTCGTGAGCAGAGTAGTCTGCGCACCTGGATCTATCGCATCGCGATCAACGAAGCGCACAATCGCTGCCGTTGGTTCGCCCGGCACGGTCATCACGAAGTTTCTCTCGACGGCGATGGCGGAGAGCAGAACCGCGGTGTCGCTCTGGCAGCCGATCCCGCGCGTTCGCCCTTCGACCAAGTGGTGGATCACGAGAGTCAGGCGCTGATTGAGCAAGCCTTGGCGCGCATTCGCCCGATATTTCGCTCGGCGCTGGTGCTGCGCGACGTGGAAACTCTGAGCTATGAAGAAATCGCTGAGATTTTACAGGTCTCTCTCGGCACTGTGAAATCGAGGATCGTACGAGGACGCGAGGCCTTGCGGCGCGAGTTAACCGAGCGCATCGATCCCGGTTTGGCGGCCGCCGCATACGGCTAAGGAACGACGCGGAATGGGACGAATATGATTTGCTGGAGCGTAAAGCGGCGGACCCACGCTTACGTGGATGGTAAGCTCGGCGGGCTGGAGCGCGGATGGATTGAGCGCCATCTGCGTGGGTGTGAATCCTGCTCCGCTTATTTCGATCAGACGGCGTCGATCCGCCTCGCGTTGCATCGGCTGCCGGCGCAGTCCGCTCCGGCTCAACTGACCGCCCGGCTGCGGATTGTCGCTTCACAGGAGCGGCAGTTACTGCTCGAAGATGACGGTTCGCTGTGGCACGCTGCCTGGAGGCGCTGGAAATTCCGTCTGGACGGATTTATGCGCCCGCTCACCATTCCTGCCACGGGCGGTCTGCTCGCGAGCATCTTCTTGTTTGGCACCCTGGCGGTCACGATTGGCGACCATATCCATCCGGTGGGCTACGACGTCCCGCTGTTCGGCGTCACGCAAGACCGTCCCACACTGGTGCCGGTCGAGCTACGCTCGGCCGTGGTGCTGACCATGAGTCTCGATTCGAGCGGCCATATCGCCGATTATGCTGTGCGCGACAACGCTTCGTCTTTTGTCGGAAGCGCCGCCAACTCACGCGATTCGAGGATCTCCATCCCCCGTTTTCCCAGTGTGTTTGCAGCCGCCCAGCCTGTCACAAGCGACATCAGCATCTCCTTTACCCCGATCGTCTTCAGGCAGTGAATCTGCCGCATCCAGCCTGCCTCACTTCCCGCCGTAGAGGTTGGCGCTCAAGTATCGATTGCGAAATTTTCCCTCCGGGTCGTATTCGGCAAGCAGCTCCCGGAATGCGTCCAGGCGTTCGTACTGCGATTGCAGCCGCGCCAGCGCCATGGTGAACAGCTTCGCCCAATGCGGCCGGGCGTCGAACCGCGCCAAGCAGTCTTCTATCGCCGGCAGCAATGCTTTCACCGCCGGCCAATTCTGCTTCCAGGTGAAGTGAATCGTGGCGGAGGCTCGCCGATACGAGGGGCTCATCCAAAGCTCGTCCGCGGCGACGGTGCGGAGTTCGGAAACCAGCAGATGCGGGGTAATCCGGTCGCGCAGCATCTCCAGCGCCAGAATTGCTTCCCACGCCCGCTCGCGCGGAACAAAATACTCGGTCTGCAACTCTTCGCCACTGCTGGGAGTGAAATTCATGCGAAAATGCGGCAGCCGTTCGTGCCAGGGCCCCGGGAAGCCCATCTGCTCGGTGCAATTCTCCGGCGAAGATCCCGGAATCGGGTGCAGGTTTGCCGCAGCAAGTTTGGCGCCAAAGAATTCGGGCGCAATCCCGGAATCGTCGGAGGGGTCGACACAACTCTTGATCCATGCTTGAGTCGCCCGATGATGCTGCCAATCGGTAAATAAACTCACGCTGTAGCCGGCGGAAAAGATTTCGTCAAAATGGTTTTCCAATTGGCTAAGGGAGAGATTTTCGTAAACCACCTGCCTCATCTCTTGCGCCGGCTGGAGGTCCAGAGTTAGCTTCGTCATCACGCCCAAGCCGCCCAAATGAACCACCGCGCCTCGGAAGCGCTCGCCATCCCGTTCCCGCGATAAGACTGCTAACTCGCCGTTTGCGGCAACGAATTCGATCGCGGAAACGGCCGTCGCCAGATTGCCGCTAGCGCTGCCCGATCCGTGAGTGGCGGTTGCCGCCGCACCTGCCAGCGAAATATGCGGCAGCGAAGCCAGATTATGCAGCGCGTATCCATGGCGATACAGATAGGGCGCCAATTGGCCGCAAGTTACGCCCGCGCCTACGGTCACGGTTTTGGCGGCACTGTTTAAGTCCATTCGCCCCAAATGCTGCAGCGAGATTTGATCGCCGGCGCTATCGGCAATCGCGTTGAACGAATGGCAGGTTCCGAGCGCTTTCAGGTTCCGGCAGTTCTTGACGATCTGCCGCACGTCTTCCACCGAGTGCGGCAGGTGCAGCCGCTGCGCACCGTATTCATAGTTGCCGGCCCAATTTTTTCGCTTTCCGGAATTCACAGTTCAGTTTTCCCAAAAAGGGTAGGGCAGCCCTGCCAACCGGTTGATCACGAACGCCTCAATCGTCAGCGCCAATACAGCGACTTCGAGGATGAACAGGTTCAGCGGCTTGGTAATCAGCCCCAGAGAAACGATCAGCGTGGTCGCGCCCGCCGGCGGATGACTGACGCGGAACAGAACCATAAAAGCGCCGGTGAGCCCGAGCGAAAGCGCCGCCGCGATCCCGGTATTCCAAGTGATTCCCTCCTCGAGTCCGTGTGGCACCACCATTCCCGTAGACCACAGCGCAAAATAGCCGCAGGCAATGGCGATGGCGTGCCCGAACAGCGCGTGCCTGGGACTCGACGCCCGCGCCAGCGGCGCAAAGAAATACAAATATGCCGTCGGTCCCAGCGACGGGAACACAAACGGATTGGTGGTGAACATCGTCACTATCGACAGCAGCGCAATGGTAACGAATCCGCACAGCAGCACATAGCCGGCCCATACCAGGCGCGGCGGGAAGCGGTCCATCAACGACATCAGCCGCAGCTTATCCAGCACCGCATGTACATGCCCGGGGCCATGTCTTTCAAAAGGAGTGTGACGATCGTGCGCACCGGCAGCCATTGCTTCTATAGGATAAGAGAAATGCAACGGAAGGTTGTGGTTTTCGGCAGCGGCGGGCAACTCGGGGTGGAACTCTGTCGTGAGTTCGAGCGGCGAAACTGGGCGGTCCATCGCTTTGACCGCCAGACTCTCGACATCACCGACGCCCAGCGCGTGGAAGAAACTTTGGCCGCGATCGATCCTCAATTGGTGGTCAACGCGGCGGCCTACAACCAGGTGGATATCGCCGAGCGCGAGCCCCTGGCCGCCTATCTGGCCAATGCGCTCGCAGTTCGCAACCTCGCCATGTCCTGCCGCCAGGTGGATGCGCGGTTTGTCCATTACTCCACCGACTACGTATTTGACGGAACCAAGGGCAGTCCCTATGTGGAGACCGATCCCACTCACCCGTTGGGAGCCTACGCGGTTTCGAAACTCGCCGGAGAACTTTATGCGCAGGCTTATCTGGAGCGCCCGCTGGTGATTCGCACTTCGGGAGTTTTCGGGCCGGGCGGCATGTTCACGCCGCGTGGGAATTTCGTCGAATTAATGCTGCGGCTGGCAAAAGGCGGCAACCCGATTCGCGTGGTGCAGGATCACGTCGCCTCGCCCGCTTATGCGCCCGCCATGGCTTCCCGCAGCGCCGATCTGGTTGAGCGCAACCTTACCGGCCTGTTCCATTTAGGCGGCGGAGAACCGATCTCCTGGTACGACTACGCCAAAATGATCTTCGAAGTAGCGGGCATTGCGCCTCTGCTGCAAGCCACCGACGAGCGGGAATACCGAACCGCTGCGCGGAGGCCAAAGTTTTCCGCGCTCTCCAACGCCAAGCTCGAAGCTGCCGGCATTGAGCCGATGCCCCGCCTGCGCGACGCCGTGGCCGATTATTTACAAAGCCGCGAGCATGTTACCGCGCACCGACATGAATAGCGAGGGTAGCGCCCCTCCTTAACAGTCGGGGTTCTGTTTCGCGCATCCTTGCAATCGGCCGCCTCACTGACGCCGGGCACGTCACTGAGTGCCGTTCGGGGTAGCGTAATAGCCGCTGCGCGCCTCCACTTGGTATGCGTGATTGTCGACTTCGATTTTGATATGACGGAAGGTTCCGTCGCGTTTATTATTTGTCGAAACATAGCCAATCGAATATTGGTTCCGCATCTCGTCCTGAATCTCGGCGAAGGCTTTATTTAGCGGATGTTTCCGGCTCACCTTGAACATATGCCCGCCGGTTTCCCGCGACATCTTCTTCAGGTCCGAAGCGCCTCCTCCACCCCCGAATCCGTATCCGGCTTGCATGTAAAATCCTCGATCCACGTAATAGACGCTGTAGATGATCGCGTCCGCCCGTTGAGCCGCTTCAATGGCGTCGTCGAGCTTGTAATAGCTGCCCTGGTCGTCGCCGTCGGTGATCAGAACCAGGGCCTTGCGCCCCGCCATGCCTTTCAGCTTTTCCGTAGAGGCTAAGTACACCGCGTCATACAGCAGTGTGCCCTTCGGCCTTCCGACCTGGGGCACGGGGCCCGGATTCGGGATCGGCGCCGGCCCCATGACTCCGCCCGGGCCATCGCCGCGCAGGTCCTTCATCGCGGCCGTCAACAATCTTGGGGAATTGGTATAGTCCTGCAGCAGATCCGTCTGCTGCCCGAATGAGATCAGGAACGCCTCGTCCTTGGGCCGGATGACGCTGGAAAAGAACTGTGCCGCCGCTTCCCGCTCGGTATCAATGAGCCGTTCCTGGCTCACGCTGACATCGATCAGCAGCCCCAGCGTCAGGGGCAGATTGGTTTCGCGGGAGAATTGCTGGATCGTTTGCTGCCGGCCATCCTCATAAACCTTGAAATCCTGCTTGCCGAGATTCGGAATCAGCCGTCCATTTTTTTTGGTTCGCACCGAGAAGAAGATATTGACCAGATCTACGTTCACGCGAATGGTCGACTTCGGGAGCGGAGCGTTCTTGAGTACCGGTCCCGGACCGCTTTGCTGATCGAGAGAGGCCGGCGGGCTCTGCGCGTTCAATTGCGCTGCGGCAAACAAGACCGCAGCCGCCAGATAAATCAAGGCTGGTAAACGACTGCACATTTTTGGTTGCGATAATCCTTATGAAACCGTTGCAACCCTCATTGGAACATCTTAAAGCCGCCGACCCGGTGCTCGGGGGCATCATCCAGCGCGTCGGTCCCTATCTCCTGACAGTCCGGGAGCCAACGTTCGAGACGTTGGCCCGCTCGATTGCGTTCCAACAACTGCATGGCCGCGCCGCCGCGAAGATTTTCGAGCGCGTGCGCAAAGCCACCGGACGGCGCTTCACCGCAGGCGCCTTCTTGCGCGTTTCCGAACAGGAGTTGAAGGCTTGCGGCCTGTCGCGCCAGAAAATCGCCTCGCTCATCGATTTGGCCGAGCGCGTCGCCCGGCGCGAAATCAGCTTCCGCAGACTCGCTTCATTAGATGACGACCAGATCGTCGAGCAGCTTTCGGTCGTGCGCGGCGTGGGGGTCTGGACCGTGCAAATGTTCCTGATTTTCGCTCTGGAACGGCCGAACGTGATGCCCACGGCCGATTTCGGCATCCGCAATGCTATCCGCAAGGCGTACGATCTGCCCGAGCTTCCCAAACCTTCTGAAGTGGCCCGCCTCGCCGAGAAATGGCGTCCCTATTGTTCGGTCGCGAGCTGGTATTTATGGCGCAGTCTGGACGCCCCCGTTGGCATCTAACTATTCCCGCGGATTACACTACAGAGACGTGGACTCTTCGCTCACTCTCACCAAACGAAATTTTCTGAAAGCCGCTGTGGGCGGCTTGCTCGCCGCACGCTACGGAGCGGCGCAGCCGTCGAGTGCGACACAGCCGCAGCTGCGGCCGCCCTCTGTTCCACTGATCGCCTGCGATCCCTATCTGAGCATCTGGTCGGCAGGCGGTCTGCTCGCCGACCTTCCTACTACGCACTGGACGGGGCATCCGAACCGCCTCACCAGCCTGGTGCGCATCGACGGCAAGGTGTTCCGCATTATGGGCAAGGATCCCAAAAACGTTCCGGCGCTTCCGCAAAAAAGCCTCTTCGTTCACCCCACGCGCACGGTCTACGAATTCGAAGGCGCTGGCATTCACCTCTCGCTCGAATTTTTCACTGCCGCTCTGCCTTACGATCTGATGATTTTGTCGCGGCCGCTCGGCTATGTCACCTGGACCGTGCGGGCCACCGACGGGAAAGCGCACGACGTCTCAGTCTATTTCGAGGCCAACGGCGAAATCGCGGTCAACGAGCCTTCCCAAGCCGTGGTCTGGCATCGCGTTCCGGCCCAATCCGTGAATGCGCTGCGCATCGGAACCGCCGCGCAAACCATGCTCGAACCGAAAGGCGACGATGTCCGCATCGATTGGGGCTATCTCTATGTCGCCGCGCCCAAGAGCGAGCGCCAGACCCAAGCCATCGCCAACGCCAGGCACGCGCGCGGCCAATTCGCCGCCTCGGGAACGGTTTCCGATAGTCACGATTTACAGATGCCCCGTCCGGTTAATCGGAATGCCCCGGTGCTGGCCTTTGCCTTCGATCTCGGCTCGATCGAAGCCGCACCGGTTTCGCGCTGGGCAATGCTGGCCTACGACGAGATTTACGCCATTCAGTTTTTCGAGGAAAATCTGCGGCCTTACTGGCGCCGCGGCGGGGCCAATGCGGTCGACTTACTAACTCAGGCCGCAAACGAGTATTCATCTCTGCGGAAACAGGGCTCCGCCTTCGATCGCGAATTAGTGGAGGATCTGCGTCAGGCTGGTGGAGAACAGTACGCCCAGATCGCCTCGCTCACCTACCGCCAATGCATCGCGGGAACCAAGATCGCCTCCGATACCAATGGCCAGCCGTTGCTATTCCCGAAGGAAAACACCAGCAACGGCTGCATCGGAACTGTGGATGTCATCTATCCCATGGCGCCGCAATTTCTGCTCTTCGGATCGTCGCTTTCCAAAGCCATGCTGGTGTACAACCTCGAATATGCGTCGTCTCCGCGCTGGCATTTCCCCTTCGCGCCGCACGATGTGGGCACCTATCCGCAAGCAAATGGCCAAGTTTATGGCGGCGGTGAGCATAGCGAAGTCAACCAGATGCCCGTCGAGGAGACGGGCAACATGCTGCTGCTGCTGGCGGCCGTCTCGCGCATCGACGGCAATGCCTCGTTCGCCGAACGCTACTGGCCTACAGTTCAAAAATGGGCCGAGTATCTCAAACAAGAGGGCCTCGATCCGAAAAATCAGTTATCC
>DASVGP010000088.1:0-62297 GCA_036379475.1 Bryobacteraceae bacterium
CGGAAAGATTGAAAAGAGTTTAGTTTTATTGAGCCGTCCAACCGCCATCTATCGTAACGACCGACCCATTCATAAAATCGGCAGCCGGCGAGGAGATATATAGGGCTAATTGAGCAATTTCTTCCGGCCGGCCCAAACGTCCCATCGGCTGCCGTTGATTTAGTTGCTGGCGGACCTTATCCTTCTCATCCCGGTGGTATTTCTCGAGGTAGCCCTCGACAAAGGGAGTGTCTACGGTGCCCGGCGCGATGCAGTTGACCCGAATTTGCGTGGGATATTCGGCGGCTAGCTGCCGCGTCATCGCGGTCACGGCTCCTTTGGTCGCGCAGTAGGCGAACCGGCGGCTAATGCCGACCAGACCGGCGACCGATCCCATATTTAAGACCGATCCGCGGACTTGCTTCAGCAGGGGCACCGCGGCCTTGGTCATCAAAAAAGTTCCATTCACGTTGACCCGGAAGAGGCGGTCGAAATCGGTAAGAGCGGTCTCCTCGATCGATCCCACCAGGCCGATTCCGGCGCAGTTCACCAGAATATTGAGTTTTTGGATGGATTGGAACAACCGCGCCACCTCGTCTTCGCGCGTGATGTCGCAGATCTGCACCGAGCAATCGGGGACTTCCGCGGCAACGCGTTCTGCGCGGGCCTGGTCGAGATCTACAAGAATGATTTGAGCGCCTGCCTGGGAGAACAGGCGCACGATGGCTTCGCCGATGCCGCTGGCGCCGCCGGTAACTAATGCGATTTGATGATCCAGCCGGAACGATTCGAACATTCCCGGCTATTGTATCGAGCCGGACCGCTGCTGCCGATTGGCAATCGGCCTCCCATGGCTGTTATATGCTTACCCAAAAAGCATTGCCACCGCGCCAGGAGGCGGCTCATTGGCTTCAATCAGAATCGGCATCAACATGGCCGGCGCCATTTCCGCGGGCGCCTACACCGCGGGAGCTCTGGACTTTCTCACCGAGGCTCTCGATTGCTGGGAACAAGCCAAGCTTCGCGGAGTGCCCGTACCATTACACGATGTCTCTCTTGAGGTGCTCTCGGGCGCTTCCGCGGGTGGCATGTGCGCTGCCATTGCCTCGCTCATGCTGCATGAAGACTTCGAGCACATCCGCGATACGAGCAGGACCGGCACGACGAATCGGCTCTACGAGAGCTGGGTCAACCAAATCGATATCAAAGCGTTGCTCCAGTCCGACGACCTGCGCAATCGCACGGAAATTACTTCGCTGCTCGACTCCAACATCGTTAGCAAGATAGCCGCTTCTGCGCTGACTCCCGGACCGGAGCCGCCGAAACATCGCGCCTACGTATCTCCTGATCTGGCCCTCTATCTTTCGCTGACCAACCTGCGCGGCACGCCCTACTCGCTGAATGGCCAGGCGCCCGGCTCCGTCGAGGAGACGACATTCTTCTTCGGCGACCGCATTCGATTTCAAGTCCAATCCGGTACATCCGGCATGCCGGTTCCGCCCAACACGCGCGTCCTGGACGTAACCAATCAGCACGACGGATGGGCCGCTCTGCAGACCGCCGCTATGGCCACCGGCGCCTTTCCCATTTTTCTGATGCCGCGGATCTTAGAGCGCAGGCTTTCCGAATACACGCCTCCCATGTGGGAGTCAGTGACGGCTGCGGCCACCGGAAACCCGCCGCCGGTCTGTCCGGACTTCCCGCCAGGCACTCCGGATCCGTTCCAAACTCTCAACGTGGACGGCGGGCTGACGAACAACGATCCGTTCATGTACGCTCACGACTATCTGGCGAAACTGGACCCTCCGCTGCCCACGAGCACGATAACGGTGCCGGCGGAGCAAGTAGACCGCACCGTCATTACCGTGGCTCCGTTTCCAACGACGAAGGCTTTCCATCTTCATTACAATCCGGTCAAGGCGGCGGGCGTGTTCTCGGTCTTGGGAAAGCTGGTTTCCGTCCTTCTCTCGCAATCTCGCTTTTTCGGAGAATCTCTGGCCTATGTCATGAATGGAACAACGTTTGACCGGTTCGTGATCGCTCCTTCGGACCCGGAGCTTGTCCACGAATACAAGGGCAGGCCGCCCGAATCCCGGCCTCCGGCGCTTCAGTGCGCAACGCTCGGAGCCTTCGGCGGATTCTTCGATCGCGGCTTCCGCGCGCACGATTACGCCCTGGGACGCAGGAATTGCCAAAAATTCCTGCGCGACTCCTTCATCCTGCCGGACAACAACGTCGTCATCGAGGAGGGCCTGAAAAAAGCCGGTGCGGAGAAAGACGCGATCCTGCAAAAGTTCGGCCGTCCGGCGCCTCTTGCTTATATCCAGTCAGCCGCAGAACCGGCCTTCGCCCAGACAATCGATCGCCCAGGCCCAAGAACGTGGCTCCCGATCGTCCCGCTGTGCGATGCCGCCGCCGAACCGATTGGGCCGATCCCCCGAGCAAAGATCACCGGGAAGATGCTCGATGAAATCATGAAGCTGATCATGACCAGGTTCAAAGGGGTCATGGCGATCCTGCTCTCCAATATTCGCTCAAAGCCGCTGCGCGCCTTTCTGCGCATCGGCCAACCAGCCATCCGATTTCTGGCCCGTTCGCCTCTCCGCGATGCACTCGTGCGCGGTTTCGGCGATTCGTATCAGCCATGAAGAGGTAAGAATACCGTCGATTTTCTAGAATGAAACAGGTAATGTATCGGCAGGAGATGCCAAAGCAGACTGCGCAGGGCTGCTCCCAATGGCCGGCCGGCGCCAGGTGAAATCAATGTGGGACAAATCGAAAAAATCGGGATCTGAGACCCCGGCGGCAACACCTACGGAAATCCCCACGACCGGCGTGACCGAATCGCATGCCCCAGTCCATTCGAAGTCCAACGCTGTCTTCGTCTGCCTGGTGGGGGCGCTTGCGGGATTGATGTTCGGGCTCGATATAGGCGTCATCTCGGGCGCCACACACTTTATCCAGCGCGATTTCGCCATCTCGGACCGTACGGTGGAACACATCGTAAGCTGGATGATGCTGGGCGCCGCGGCGGGGGCCTTGATAGCCGGCTGGCTGTCCTCGCACCTCGGCCGCAAGCGATCGCTCATCGTGGGCTCACTCCTGTTTGCGCTGGCCTCGATCGCCTGCGGCATGGCCAATTCCGTCCCCACGCTGCTGACCGCGCGGTTGGTATTGGGCGTATCCATCGGCTTACTCACCTTTACCGCGCCGTTGTACTTAGCTGAGATCGCGCCGGAGCGGATTCGCGGCGCCATGGTGTCTCTCTACCAATTGATGATCACCATCGGCATCCTGATCGCATTCCTGTCCGACACTGCGTTCAGCTACTCCGGAAACTGGCACTGGATGCTCGGGATCATCGCGATTCCCGGCGTGCTATTCATGCTCGGAGTGCTGCGGTTGCCCGAAAGCCCGCGCTGGCTGATGCTGGCCGGACGGCGGGATCAAGCCGTCGCGGTGCTGTCCAAACTGCGCGGTGAGCCAGGCATCGTTGCACGCGAGGCGGCCGACATCCAGGAATCGCTGCGCACGCCCCAGCGCGGCTGGAGCATGTTTCTCCAGAACCGCAACTTCCGCCGCTCCGTCGGGTTGGGCGTGCTGCTGCAGATTATGCAGCAGCTCACTGGCATGAACGTGATGATGTATTACGCGCCGCGCGTATTCGGCCAGGTCGGCTTCGGCCTTCATGCACAGATGTGGGGAACGGTGATTGTCGGACTGACGAATGTGCTGGCCACATTCATCGCCATCGGCTTCGTCGATCGCTGGGGCCGCAAGCCCATTCTCTATGCGGGCTTCATAACCATGGCCGTCGGCCTCAGCATCGTGGGCGCAATGATGCGCATTGGCATTACCACCCATGGCGAGCAGATCTTTACCGTCGCCATGCTGCTGATGTTCATTGTCGGCTTCGCCATGTCCGCTGGACCGCTCATCTGGACTTTGTGTTCGGAAGTGCAGCCGCTGAAAGGCCGCGACTTCGGCATCAGTGCTTCGACCTTCGCCAATTGGGTCGGCAACTTCGCCGTCGGCGCGACCTTCCTCACGCTGCTCAACAAATTCGGTGATGCGAACACGTTCTGGCTGTATGCCGGCCTCAACCTGTTGTTCTTCGTGTTCACCCTCTGGCTGATACCGGAAACCAAGGGCGTCACCTTGGAACAGATTGAACGCAACCTGATGGCAGGGAAGGCACTGCGACATATAGGCCGGTAGCGGTCGAAAGCACGCTAGTCTTTACTCATTCACTCGCTGCAAGAAGTGGGGCAGGCGGTTTCGCCTGCCCAGAACAAAAAGCGTTTTACCAAAGACGGCTGCCACATTAGCACCTGCCGAAGCGTTTCTATTCCTGACCTGGCGCTTGTCTGGTTCTCTGCCGAGGCAATCGGATCTGTGGCGTCACACCGCTGAAGGCTGTTGTAGGGAAGGGGAGGGCCGGCGCGCTGGGCACATCGACGCCGGCCGGGAAGGATAACTATGCCGATTTGCGGCGGCGGCCAAACAGGAACATCAGCAGAGCAAGAGCGCCGGCGGCAGAAAGCAAAAATGAGCTCGGCTCAGGAACAGCGGTTGTGCTCGTCAGAGTGGCTCCCACTACCCCGGTGTTGCCGTTTGCACCCATGATGTCTGCGACGAAATATGCTCGATCGCTGCCCGGCGGGATGCTCGACAGTTCTTGGAAGCTTGCAGGCGTCAATCCGTCTGCCGTGACGCTGAATGAAAGCGAGGTGACAGGATCATCGTGCGGACCGCAGTCGCTGCAGCTAAGCGCGTAATCCAGATTCCCGAATCCATCGAAGTGGAGAGATCCGCCGCTTGTGCTGTTTAAGCTCCAGCCGGAAGACAGATTGTTCACGGAGATCGTTGGGTCGGGGTCCGTGATATTGAAGCCAAAAGATCCCGGGAACCCGCTGCTCCAGAAGTTGTTTCCCGAAGTCAACGAGACGCCTATATCGACCGTGTTCGGGTTAACATCTTGTGTTACTGTGACCGTGCCAAAGGGCGCGGCCCCGCAGGTGCCGGTGCAGTTGTCGATGTTGAATGTAAATGTATCCGAGAACGCCGGCGCAGCAGCAAATGCAATAGCGAATACCGGCAAAAGTAATTTGAAGCGCATGAAATATCCTCCTAAACGCCTTAACAGTAAGATCACCTAATGCACGAGAATTTGCAAGGTACTTGCGGTACCAGTGCTACTATTCCGGTAATAGCAGCCCGATTGTAGGATTTTGTTAGATATTTATATATTTATGGACCATCCCACCGTTTGGAAATCCGAGGCGCCGGCCGAAGTACTGCGCGCTCCTCGATCGGTTGCTGAGACGGGCGTGCGCCGGAGCTTTCTCGAGGAATTGTTACTCAAGATTCTCTACCTGTCGGGCCCGTTTACGCTGCGCGAGTGGGGGCAACTTGCCCGGCTTCGGCTATCGGTGGTCGAGGAGTTGTTCGAACGCCTTCGGGCAGAGCAGCTCTGCGCGGTTACCGGCATGACCGGCCATATTCATCAGGCCGCAATTACCTCACAGGGCAGAACACGAGCTTTGGAGCTGTTGTCTCTGAATCAATATGCTGGGCCGGCCCCAGTAACGCTGGAGAGTTATGTCCAGCAGGTCCGGCTGCAAGGCGTGAGGAACGCAGAGGTACATCCGCCCCAGATGCAGAGCGCCTTCGCACATCTCGTGCTCGAGGGTCAAACTCTGAAGCAGCTTGGGACCGCGCTCAATTCCGGCAGTTCCATCTTTCTATATGGGCCGACCGGCAGCGGAAAAACCACGATTGCGGAGGCCTTGCCGCGGGTGCTTGCCGAAGACCGGGTCTGGATTCCATTCGCGGTGGAGATCGATGGCCAGATGATCACGATCTATGACCCGCTGATCCACAAGAGCATAGAGGATTCCCGCTTCGCCGAGAGTGATCCGCGTTGGGTACTCTGCCATCGCCCGGCGGTTGTCGCGGGTGGCGAGCTGACGATTGAGATGCTCGACCTGCAATTCAATCCGGTCACGAAATTCTATTCTGGCCCGGTGCAAATGAAAGCAAACAATGGGGTCCTGATCGTGGATGATTTCGGGCGCCAACGAGTGGCGCCTGAGGCACTGCTGAACCGCTGGGTTGTCCCTCTCGATCGCAGAATTGATTTCCTGACGCTGGCTGGCGGAAAAAAGATCGAGATTCCCTTTGAGCTGCTGGTTGTCTTTGCGACGAACATGAATCCGGCGGAATTGGCAGATGCGGCATTTCTGCGAAGAATTCACACGAAGGTGAAGGTGGGTGCGGCATCCCCGCAGCAGTTTCGCGAGATTTTCTTCCGTGTTTGCAGCGATCGTGGGGTGGAGTGCGAACCAGGCGTAGTGGACGAAGTGATCGAGGTTTTGGAGAAGGAGCTGAAGCAGCCGTTGCGCCCGTGCTATCCGCGAGACCTTGTGAATCAGGTTTGTTGGGCTGCGCGATACGAAGAAAAAACACCACACCTCGATCGCGAAAGTCTGCTCCGTGCAGCCGAGGCTTATTTTTTATCCCTAACGTAAGAGCCGATATCTGTATGAGCTGTCGGCCAAGTATTTGGGGGCGGCATCTTTCGGATAACGGTCGACCGATCATCATCCGGCGGGTCGCCACGGAAGGCTGGAGCTCGCTCGCTCCAAGGCTTTCGAACGTGGCATACTATCCGGGCTAAGGAGGAATTGTTGATATGGCCGAATGGCAGCCGCGCCCGTCTGGATTATTGGTACCGGCATTTTCAAATTCCAGGATCCCAATGTCGGCGCTACCGGCAGGATGGACCTCACCAAAACCGAAGCGTCGCATCTTCACGCATCCCGGCGTAAGGCCTCCGGAGCCCGCCGGTGGATCATGGTCCCTCCCCGATCTGCATATGCACGTGAAAGGCAGGGCTAATGCAACCGCCGAGATTTTAATCGGCGTTGCCGTTTTGAAACACGCAGGTGCTATTCGGAACTACTTCGTCGACACGACAGGTGCAGTGTGGCAGGACTGGGAGGGTAGTAGTGGGTTGTCTCACCGCGCACATCGCGTGCCCTGCAACCCCACCATTACCAACCGGAGCATCCCCGATCTGGCGCCGACCATCTCCTTACGCAACGCCTTGATCGATCCGCTTGCGCGCACGGACTTCCTGCCGCTCTACGCCAATTACGCGGACTCGCGCTTCGAAGCGCTCGGTGGAGCAGACAGCTTCGCAAACGCAGTGCGCATCATCGCACGCGAGCAACCCCAAGACAAACCCATCGACTACGACCTTTTCCGGCATGCCGTACTTGGCGTCGCCCAAGCCGGATACAATGCGGCATACGAGCAAGTGGGTCTGCAACTGCGGGACGCGATGAACTCCGAGACTACTTCTAAATTCTTCTCCCGCAGGGACGAGCACAAACCGATCGCGCCCAAAAACCAACTCGAGTCAGTGCAGGATGCCGCGTATGACTTACTGCGATTCAGTAAGTTGACCATCTCCGATCTAGTGAACCGAGCAGCATTTCAAACCGAAGTAGGCCGTCAAATGCGCCTCGCCTCCGGCAAGGACGCTTATTCGGTTCCATTGCGTTAAGCAAGTGCGAAACGGCAAGGCGTCAGGCCGGGACGGCGCGAAAACACTCGAGGAGGCGGCGCAAACCTTCTTTGATGTTGGCCGCGGGAATCGCCCCATACCCCAGCACCATCCCCCTTCGCCCGGAAGAAGCCGCGGTAAACATCGACAGGTTATGAACCTCCACACCGGCTTCGGATGCCCTCCGAACGACGGCGTCGATCTCTTCACCCGAGGCAGTGCGCGCGAGCGCAGTGAGATGGAGGCCGGCGATCGCCGGGATGACTTCAAGCTGTTCCCTGAACTTCCTCGTAAGGATCTCGATGATCATGTCGCGGCGGACGCGATACACTTCCCGCATCTTGCGGACGTGCCGGGAAAATTCACCGGCTTCAATAAATTCCGCAAGCGCGGCCTGAAGCGGTATCGCCGTGTGCCAATCCGTCACTTGTTTAGCTCGATGCACGGCCGCACGCAGCGATGGAGGAGTTACAAGAAAGCCAAGCCGAATCGTCGGCAGCATGGTTTTCGAAAAAGAGCCGATGTAAATCACGCGCCCGCTTGCATCGAGCGTTTGTAACGGCTCGATCGGGCGCTCTCGAAAACGAAACTCGCTGTCGTAGTCGTCCTCCACGACCGCGGCGTTGTTCCGCCCGGCCCACCTCAATAGCGCCTGCCGCCGCGGCAAACTCATCGAAACACCGAGGGGGTATTGATGGGAAGGTGTCACGTAGACAAGGCGGGCATCGCGCGGCAGCGCGTCGACAACAAGCCCCTCTTCATCCACAGGGACGTTACTGATAGGGATACCCAGCGATTGAAATAGCCAACTTACCAGCGGATAACCAGGGTCTTCCAGGGCGACCCGGTCACCCGGCGCAAGCAGAGTGCGCGCGACCACATCGAGTCCTTGCTGCGTACCGTTGACAATCGTGACGTCATCCGCCGTAATCTCTATTCCGCGGGCGACTCCGACGTATCGCGCAATTGCCTCGCGAAGAGGCCCATACCCCGCCGGCTTGGCGTAAACGCCGCCGCCCAATGCCTCCGATCGCAGAGCGCTCGCAATCAGTCTTCGCCACCTGTCATGTGGGAAGAGTGAAACATCGGGAAGGCCGCTTCGAAAATCGAACTAGGCCGGGCGATCGAAAGCTCTCACCAGTGGAATCGAATTCCAGATAGGCCGGGGCCGCAAGGCTCCCTCGCCCGTATCTCTATTCGATTGTCCCGGCCGCGGCGCAGCCTGTTCGGTTACAAAGGTTCCGGCGCCCACGCGGGAGGCCACAAATCCCTCACTCGAAAGACGCTCATAAGCAACCGTAACCGTTGTCCGAGCCACACTGAGCCGCCGCGCCAGTTCCCGAGTAGGAGGCAGAAATTCGCCGGCGCGAAGCCGCCCATCAAGGATGGCCCGCCGGAATTGCCGGTAAATCTCTCTGCTCAGGCCTTTGCAGCCAACAAGATTGACATGGACCTCCATGGGCGCAGTATATCCGGCAATGCGCCCAATTGGACTGGTCGGATCGCACAGAATTGGATCTTGTCCGAGTCCTCTCGTTCGCTTAAATTGGACTTCTATGCGAAAGCTCATTGTGTCTGAGTTCATGACATTGGACGGCGTGATGCAGGCGCCGGGCGGCAAAGACGAGGACCGTGATGGAGGCTTCGAGCACGGCGGCTGGACCATGCCCTACTGGCATGACGACATCGGCAAAACCTTCGGCGCGCTGATGCAGGACGTCGATGCATTTCTCCTGGGCCGGCGCACGTACGTCACGCACGCCCAGGCCTTCGAGCCGCTCCCGCCCGGCGATTTCTTTGGCGATCTGATGAATGCTCCCAAAAAATACGTCGTATCGCGGACCCTTGAAAAGCCCATATGGCGCGACACCACCATCATCCGTGACAACGTAATCGAATCCGTGCGGGAGCTCAAGGCCCAAGCGGGCCGCGGCATTCTGACGGATGGCAGCAGCCGCCTCGTACACGCATTGCTGGCACACGATCTCGTGGACGAACTGCACCTGCTTCTGTATCCACTCATCTTAGGAAGCGGTAAGCGCGTGTTCCCGGAAGGTGTGACGACGAAGTTCGCTTTAAAATCCGCGACGCCCTACCCGAGCGGTGTGGTCGGGCTCCACTACACCCGTCGGCAAGGGAAAGATTAGCCGAGAGTAAACCGATGCACCAGGTTACACAAGAACTAGTCATCAGTACAAAAAGGATATGGACCGGACGCATCATCAGCGCGCTCCCGGTCCTGCTCTTGGCATTCAGCGCCATTGGCAAGATCTCGCAGTCCGCCGAAGTTCTTCAGGGAATGGCGCACTATGGATACGCGGTACAGTTCACCGTGCCGCTCGGAATCCTTGAGCTTCTGGTGGCCGTCATCTATGCGATTCCGCGAACTTCCTTCTTCGGAGCGATCCTGGTGACCGGGTATCTGGGCGGTGCCACGGCAACGAACGTACGGCTCGGAGACCCATTATTCATAGTGCCGGTGTTGGTCGGAGCGCTGGCATGGGTTGGACTCTATTTGCGAGACACCCGCCTGCACACCGTGATTTTCAAAGTTCGTCGCGCAGCCTTTGAGTAGACGATCATTTTTGTTGTGCCCTGTGGAGCAGGCCTTTGGCCCAATGCCACTTAAGTAAGAGTTCTCGCAAAACAAAATAAAGGAGTTATGTTCCGGCCGTCGCGTCGATCTGGTGCTGTGGCGCATGCTGTAACGTGCTGGAGCGGGCTTTAGCTCGCTCTCTGGCCAAGCGTGGGCTGAAGCCCACGCCAGCACGCTGAAGAGGCTGCTGAAAAAATCGATTTTTCAAATTTCGCGAACGCAGAATCAGCAGCTTGTGAGCACGTTTTGAACGCAAATGAGACTTTTTCAGCAGCCTCTGAAGCGTGCGCCACAATTAAATCAGCAACTTAGCAGGAACATCAGCTTAATTAAGTGGCATTGGGCCTTTGGCCTACCAGGCGGTCTTCGAACTCCGCGCTGCCCTTGTGCGCGGTTCGGCGATTCGTCTCAGCCGTAACAGGCATTTCAGAACCCCGAACGATAGTGAGGGCAGGAAATTCGTTGCCTGGAAGCTGAACTGAGCCGGAAGCATAAGCGCAATGTCATTTACTTAAGGAGAAAAGCAGTCGGGCTAAAGCCCTCCGCAGGCTGGAAAGCCTGCCGCACGTGGGGTCGGGCCTTCTGGCCTGCCGCCGCCCTTCCGGGCGGCGTTCTTAAGTAAATGACATTGAGCATAAGCGACCTAGTTTGGCTTTCCCTAGCTTCTTATCCCGCTTTGCTCGGCGACCGAGGCCTAGACACCTGCCTCCCGATCATCCCGCTATGCGATGCGGCCGCCGAACCGATTGTGCCGGTCCCCGAGCAAAGATGACCGGCAAGGCGCTGGACGAAACCATGCACCTGATCATGAGCAGGCTTAAAGGTGTGGTGGCGATTCTGCTGTCCCACGTGCATTCGAAGTCGCTGCGGAATTTTCCTGCGCATCGGCCAGCCGGCCATCCGGTTTCTGTCCGATCGCCTCTCCGCGACGCCCTTGTGCGCGGTTTCGGCGATTCGTATCAGCCATGAGGGCGTTGCTTCTATTCAGTGGTTGGAAGCCGAATTGCCGTTCGCAACACTTCAATCGCTTGTACCGGCTTGGGATACACTACGACAGACATGAGCGCAAATGCCGGGGAAACGAAACGATGTGGATAGCCGATGCCCGGACTACAACCCAACAGTCTTTTCCGACGAACTCGATAGTTGCCCATTTCTCAGCGCTAGTCGCGCACAGACGATCATATGCGCGCTTAAGCAGAAGCGCGAAAGCCGACACCTGCATCGTGTTTGTACACGGCTTTTTCGGAAACGTCATCAAAACGTGGCAGCACTTTTCCGAGCTCTGTGACAGCAAGCGGGTACCGGGCGCTGAGACACTAGCACGATCAGATCTGTTCTTCTTCGATTACCCAGCTCACAAAGCCTTCGTAAAGGACAGCGCAACTGAACTTACAAAATTCATGTCTCGATTATTCCCGCGACCGACAATGGAACTTTTCGGCTTGACGGAGGACTTAAGGAATGATATTCGCAGTCCCTGGCTGCCGTATACGCGTGTGTTGCTGGTCGGACACTCATTAGGAGCAGTTGTAATTCGCGAATGTATTGAGAATCAATTCAGACTTGCTGACGACATGCGGCGCGGAGCGTGGATTGAGACGGCGGAGATTAGCCTGTTTGCACCCGCGCATATCGGATTTAAGTTCTCTGGTATTAAAGAATTGGTATTTCACCTCTCGCCCGACATCATCACGTCCATCCCCTCGCTGTACCGTGCATTTTTCGACCTACAAGAAAAGTCCAACTTACTCCGCGACCTTCGCCGAAGGACCGAACGGCGGGCAATCGAGCATAGCACCTTGAAATGCTTTCGCGCCCGTGCGCTTTATGGATCGAAAGAGGATGTCGTAATCCCCGGAGAATTCGATTGCGATTACACACCTGAATGGGTGCAAGGCCGCAATCATGTTGAAATTTGTAAACCAGATGCGGTGTTTACACATCCTATACAGTTCGTGACCTACGATGTACGCAAAACACGAGCACGCCCTTAACTTCGCTGCCTTCCATTCTTCATGCCTTTCTCCAGCTATCCGCTCGGTTGATTTCACCCGATCGGGGCCAATGGTGGCGCGCCTGTACAGCAAAGGCGTTCTCATAGAGTGCGCTGGGTGGTTGGCATTGGGAGCTGCGTTGGGGTATTTCCTCCGTGATGACGTATTGCGCTCGACTGAGCAGCTATTTCTCAGGCACGAGTTGACTGAGGTGTTTGAGGAAGGCGCATATTTATTTGACACTGAGTGGCTAAGGATTCTTAACCGAGAGGGTTGGCTCGATATATCCCCGCCGCTAGGAGCCATCAACGAAGACCAAGTTGCCGTGGCGAGAGAGGTATTTGCCTCGTTGTTGCTAATGTCATCGCAGTTCAACAGAAACCCGACGGCCGCCAGCACCGCCGCCCATCTGTGCTTTAGCTCCCCAGGCGATCTATCGAACTACCTACAAACGACAGTCGAGCCGGATGAGATTGGGGCTGCGATCGCGTTGGAGCAGTACGACCCATCGGCGTCAGAATCCCAGCGCGCTGCGATTCTCTACGCAGGCTATGGAGAGTGCATCGATTTTCTCGACGCCTTCCGGGGCACGGCGGAGTACTATGTGCAATTGCACCCAGAGACGATTCGGGCCGTTATCCGAAAAACCGCTCAATTATTACGATGGCGGTTCTTCTTCTTCCAGAGCCACACCACTGAATTCGAGTACCTTTTGGAAAAATATCTTGACAATCTCCGGGTGAGCGACAGAGACCAGCGCAATGCTTTCAGCGGATATGTCAATGCTCTATGCCAGTACTGGGCTGCGTATCAGGCACCCCTGGCAGCACAAATGGGGACTTGACGGATACGCCCGTGTGTCGATTACGCCCTATGAGCTCGGGGGCGAACACCGAAACCACAATTCCGATTTCGGCGCCGAGAGGGAGCAGGTTACATGCGAATTCCGTGACAGTCACCATGATCCTATGCAAAGAGCCGAATTCGGGAGTTGCGGTGGAGTCTGTCGGAGATCGATTTTCACGAACGAAGAATCAATAACATACGGAAATGTTTTAGTCCGCAAGTTGTTCATTCTTCGTTCCGGCAGCCTTTTCTCCGACAGACTCGGTGACCGTCACAAATCGTGTCACGACTCCCCGGGTGGTGGTTACACCCATGAAGCCGGCTTCTGAATTGCGGTGCCGTCCGCCCGAATACCGGATCGGGGAATTGAGAAGCGGCGAGATCACTGACGCTGATCCGTTTGATGAAACTCGCGGCCCAGCCAAGATCGCGGGTGGGATTCGCGACAGGCGAAAGAAGTCCAACCGGCTTGTTCACGATCTGCGAAACGATTCGCATAGGTGCTGCCGGCCACTCACAGTCGAGGAAAATCCCTATCTCCTGGCTCACCGACAACTTACGAAGGCCTTCCGCCGCCTCCCGCTCCGTCATAAATTACTCTGGCCTCGTTATGACCACTCGCTCCATTCGTTGCGCCGCCGAGCGCAAAGCACGCAAACTCGCCCGTAAAGCCGAGAAGCAATCCGTCATGCAGGCCGCCACAGCCATCCCCGAACCCGAGATGCCATTCCCGGCAATCGAACCCGATCTGGAACTCTCGGCTCCCCTGAACCGCGCCTCGGCGTGCGGATGAGGCCGCGCCTCTCAACGTTCTGACAACTCAGAAAACACCGTCTCCGACCAGCCTTGCCGCCAACCAGACCAAAACCCAACTCTCGGCGGCGATTACTCAGTTTTGGCTGGGCTCTTCACGATATCCCCGATCTTCACGCCCGGCTTGCCTTGATACGCGGCGATGGAAAACTGGTCCCTCACGGTATGCACCACGGCCTCGCCGAGCAGGATATCCTCCCGCATCAGCACGCGGCCGGTTGCGGGATCGCGAACTTCTTTGCCGGCTCGCCATATCTGTAAATGGTCGCCCTGCTTCACGCCGTTTCGAGCGCCAACATTTAGAATCAGCCGGCCCGGATCGCTCGCGTCAGCAACCAATCCATTAATGACGACCGCATGAACGGGAATCTGCAGTAAACTCTGCTCCAGCCCGGCGACCACCTGCGCCACGGCCTTGTCCATCGCTTCGCTCATGATCGAATCGTGAAGGTTGCCCCTGCCCATCTCCAGGTTGCTGATTTCTGCGTAACTTACTTTTTGTTTGCGGTCGATCACGCCGTCGCCTTCCGCCACGGTGAGAACTTCGGCAGTGTCCGGGCTCACAACGCGCGCGTCGATTTGCACGTGCGCCTTCAGTTCCTGCTTGATCTTGGGAGAGCTCGCGCCGAAGCCCATAAATCCGGGTCTGCCGTGCGTGGTCGAGGTCTTGTCCTGAAAATCGTATTTCGTCACGCTGCCGAGAACAATCGCATCGACCCCCAATATGCGCCCAAGCTTCGCTGCCGTTTGCGGATCGGTACGGTCGCTATTGCTTAGATTCTGCTCGGCCAGTAGCTTGTCGATTGCGTTGCGCTCTACCACGGTCACCCGGCCGTCCTGCACCAATCGTGTGATCACGATATCGGCGGCGGCCTTGCCCAGGTCCGGAGCAGGGCCTTGCATCACGGCAAAAATATTGGGCGAACTGGGATGGGCGGCGTTGTCGAAATTAAAGACGGCGATCCGCCGCTTGACCGGCGGCGTGGCCGGTTTCCCTGGCACCGCGTGCTGCGTTGCCGGCGGCGCGGAAACAAGCGCCGCTACCGAGAGAGCCCCCAATGCCAGTACTCGTCCCAGAACGAGAATCCGCATTGAGTTCATTATAGTGAGGCTCTGCTATTTCCGCTACATGGCTGAGTACCCGTACTCTTTAGCAGTGAAGCCAACATCTGCGATCGCGTTGCCGGTTTTCAAGACTCGCGCCGGGTACCAAAGCGCTGGACGAGCCGCAAAATACGTCATTCACTCGATTGGCCGGGCACGCGCAACTATCTATACTCCTCGTCAGCGGCCGAAAAGATCGCTCAATGGTCCTCAATTCTTCGAGCGCGGAACTCGTCAGGCCCATACTGCTCGAGCCGATTCATATCGTGAAACTTCCGCGCATGCTCTAAGGCCATCTCCACAAGCGTGTCTTCGTTATCGGCGGCAAAGACTTCTCCGCAGGACGGACAGGTGAGACTCAGCCTGGTTCTCTGCAGTTCTTCTGCCATGCGGCGCTATCCCAAGATTGTATCCGGGCCGCCGGGTACTCATCCGCGCCCGATGTAGGGCATTGCGGTCGCCATCACCGTTAGAAATGGAACATTGGCTTCTAAGGGAAGACTCGCCATAAAGACAATTGCATCGGCAACATGTTTGACTTCCATACGAGGTTCGGGGCCCACAGTTCCGTTGGCCTGCAGAACGCCTTGTGCCATACGCTCAGTCATCTCCGTCGAGGCATTTCCAATATCAATCTGTCCACAAGCAATATTCCAGGAGCGGCCATCGAGCGAAATGCTCTTGGTAAGTCCGGTAATGGCGTGCTTGGTCGCTGTGTAGGGTGCTGAATTGGGCCGCGGCGTGTGCGCCGAAATAGATCCGTTATTGATAATCCGGCCACCCCGCGGCTGCTGTTGCTTCATCAGACGAACGGCTTCGCGAGCGCAAAAGAAAGCACCATTCAAATTGACGTTGACCACCGCAAGCCACTGCTCGTCTGTAAGCTCGTCGAGAGCCACTGCTGGCGCATTTGCGCCGGCATTGTTGAAGAGCAGGTCCAGGCGGCCAAGCCGATCGCGTATCGTATCGAATAGAGATCGGACCGACTCTGGACTACCAACATCTGTAGCGACTGGTAGCATTGGGGCCCCAGCGGCAGAGCCCATGTGGGCGGTCCTCCTCAGCTCGGACATGCGCCGGCCGGCGAGCACCACACTGAACCCTGCCTGTTGTAGAGCCAGAGCGGCAGCTCTACCTATGCCGCTGCCTGCACCTGTTACAAGAGCAGTTTTTGAAGTCATGCAGTTCATCCTATGCCGAGGCAGTATTCGCAGCGTTTTTCAACAAGCTCCTAGGTCTCGCTGTCGGCGTGACGACGCGCCATCCGGAGGTGAATTTACCGATCGACATGTTCCAATTCGTCGCATAATTTCCCTCTCTGTCATCGATCCCAGCGATCCCTGATCCTATTCCACAGCGCCCCACTCCCTAAGTAGGGTAACTGCCCTCCTTTGACTATCGCCGCCGAACAGCAGCGCGTATCCCAAGGGCGTACATTCCACGATCTCACGCGGCCGCTCGTAGCCTCCGGGAAGTTTGACGCGAACGGCGAGATCCGCACCGCGTTCCAGTAGTAATTGCGTCACCGGCAAGCCGCCATCGCCGGACTGCGTCACCGCATGGAAAATTGCCGTTTGCCCGCCGATGCCGGCCTGATCGACAGTTGCGGGGGTATTGACACCGGCGCCACGGTCGAGGAGCAGGGTAGCGGCTGCAAGATTGCCATATTCCGCAGCCACGTGCAAAAGTGTTCCGCCTTGAAGCAGAAGGGAACGTCCGCCGGTTTGCCCGCAATCGAGTTCTGGGAAAGATTGATCGACGACCCCCGGCTCGGCGTCGATCAGTTGTGCCAAATCATCTAGCCGTCCGCGTAGTACTGCCAGCACCGCCGGTATGTTGTACCTGGTCTTCCCGCCGGCGTGCAAAAGAAGGTCGATACAGGCGCTCAGCCGTTCCAGGGAGCGCACGTAGCCGCCAATGAGATAGTCGAGAGCCGTGCCTGGATATGCATGGCCGCTTATCTCGTATCCATGATCGCGACAGTTCGGATTTGCGCCATGATCAAGAAGCCATTTAAGAGCAGCCGGGTCCAGTGACTCGCATGGGGCAAAGATGATGGGGAAATGTCCATGCCACAAGGCGTTCACATCCGCGCCGCGCGATACCAGAAGCTCCATCATTGGGATGCGGTATGCGCGGAGCGCCGCCCGCATCAGGGGCCCGTCGCCCCCTTGGTGCACATCCGACCCATGCGTGATCATCCATTCCGCGATGGCAAGTCTTGCGGCACTCGGGGACTCCCAAGGCACGCGGCATTCGGCGACCCACGTGAGCGGCCCATCCTTTCCGTAGCCAAGTGGGGCTCGGTGCAGCGCCGGGTTGCGCGTCATCATAGCCTGGACACGCGCGAAATCGTTAGTATCGATCGCGTGCTTGAGCTGCCCGATCTCCTCGAATGACTCGACATGAGCCTTAAGCTTGGGCCAACTCGCAAACCCGTAGAGGCGTGCGATCTGGAACTGCGCATCGGCGAGTGATGCTGCCCTGCCCGCTTTAAGCAGGTCCTTGGCTTGGTCCTTCAGGTGGCGGAGATTGGGACGTTCGGGAAGAGCCTGTGGGGCCCCGTTTGGTTCAGTCGGCATAGCGACCTCCTTTCATCGAACCGCCCGGCGTCCGCAGAATCGGGCTGAAAGAAGGCTGCTGAGACTTGAAACTGAAAGGTGGGCTTCTACCCTTTCCGCGGACCGGATGCGCCCTTCACGCTAAGAACGATTCTATCGTGGTCCCAAAAACCAGCGCCCGAAATCGCAGGTGGTCGGTAACGGACCCAAATATGCGCAATGGCGACTCCGGCTCGTGGATTGCCGGATCGCAGAGCCCTGGGTCGTTTTTCAGTCCTAATCCGTAATACTCTAGCGCCGATCTAAAGACTTGATGAGAGACTACAACGATGCAAGCTTTGTTGCATCCGGTCCCGCAATCGGCAGCTCTACATGAAAGCTGGACCCAACGCCGACCGCGCTCTGGACGGAAATCGTACCGCCGTGGAGGTCAACGATCCATTTCACTATCGACAAGCCAAGCCCCGCGCCCCCCTGCGAGCGAGTGCGAGCCTTGTCGGCGCGCCAGAAGCGCTCAAAAACATTAACCATGTCTTGTTGTGCGATCCCCATTCCGGTATCCGCGACGACAATAGTTGCGTAGCCGTCGTGGCCCGTGAGGGCAAGGTCAACGCAGCCGCCCGGCGGCGTGTATTTGACGGCGTTATCAATCAGGGCCAATACAGTTCTCCGGATGGCCTCGCCGTCTGCATAAATCGATATCGGCTCTGAGGCCAAGTGAGACGAGAATTTGACCCCGTGCTGCGAAGCTAATTTTTCACCCTGATCTGACGCCACCCGGCAGACACTCACCAGGTCGACGAGGGTGCGTTCAAGGTTGTGATTTTCGGCATCAGCACGCGCTAAGAGCATTAGGCTATCGACGAGCTGCGAGGTCCGCTCAGCCTCAGCAAGAACTTCGTCGAGGGCCGCGAGATATTCAGGAGCGGCTCTATTTCGATTCTGAACCGCTACCTCCGCTGTGGCCCGGATCAAGGTCACCGGCGCCCGCAGTTCGTGCGATGCGTCCGCTGTAAATCGCTTGATACTGGCGATGGAAGCTTCCAATCGGGCAAACATCTGATTCAGGGTCTCTGACAATTTCTGCAACTGGTCGCCAGTTTCAGTTATCTTTAACCGTTCTCCAAGGTTCTCAATACTGATGCGCTGCGCTGCCCTTGCGATTTGGTCTACCGGGTCGAGCGCGCGTCTGCTCAGCACGAAGCCGCCAATAGCCGCGGTGCCTAACAAGAGCGGAATGGCAAAGAGCAGCCCGAGGCCGAAGCGATCAATTGCTTCAAAAAGCTCATGCATTGGCGATGCCGCTTGAACGGTATACGTTTGCCCGTTGACTGCAATCCGTTGAGAGTAGAAGCGTAACGGTTGCCCGGCAATCGTCCTTGTCTCGAAGCGCGGCGATGATAGCTCGGAAGGGCGCTCTATTGCGATGTTGTTCTTTTCAAGGGGGGCCGAACGGTACAGCCATTTTCCGGAGCTATCACAAACTTGAAACAGGTCACCTCCGGGCCCAAGAACTGAATGTTCGCGGAATTCGTGCCGAAGTTCCGCGAGCGATAGCGCCGGGATCTGGAAATTCATGAACTTTTGAACGCCCTCAACCCGCTCCCGGAGCTCATCGTCGAGCGCGTGATAGAGACTCGCTTTCATTCCGAACCAGGCGACGATACTGAACAAAACTAGTCCGGCGGCAAAAACCAGCGAATACCAGAACGCAAGCTTTAATCCGATCGAGACGGGCTTCACCCAGACTCCTCTTCGCGGATCGTGTACCCGACTCCGCGTATCGTATGAATTAGCTTGCTGGCGCTGGGCGGTTCGATTTTGGCCCGAATCTGATAGATGAAGACGTCAACGGTATTGTTCCCGACCTCTCGCTCGTTTCCCCATATAGCGTCAATCAGCCGCGCCCGAGTGAGCACACGGCCGGGGTTGCGCATTAAGAGTTCCAGGATTATAAATTCGCGTGGCGTCAGGGCAACCGTCATAGGTCCTCGTTTTACTTCGCGCGTCGACGGATTCAGTATCAAATCGCTCAGCTGAAGCTTGGTATCAGGCTGAACTTGTTTCCTGCGCCCAAGGGCACGCAATCGTGCCGATAGAATTCGGAAGGAAAACGGCTTGGTGAGGTAATCGTCGGCTCCCGCGTCCAAACCCGCAATGATGTCCTCCGCTGAGTCCCGCGCCGTCAACATAAGGATCGGCGTATCTGCCCGTCGTGCTCGTAAGGATCGCACGATAGAAAACCCGTCCATGCCAGGCAACATCACGTCAAGAATGAGAATGTCAAAGATATTAGTCTCAGCGCTGTAGATCCCGTCTTTTCCGTTGTGAACTACCGCAATGCTATGGCCCTGTTCTTCCAATCCCTTTTTTAGCTGTGCAGCCAGCTTGACGTCATCTTCGACAATCAAAATGCGCATCGTCGCTCACCTGATTATCACGCTTTCTGAGCAATTCACAGGGGTCACGCTCCTCATGAAATCCTCAGAATCATGACGCAAAGTGGAGTTCTGGATCGACGCACGCGCTCTTTTGTGGTGCTCCTCCGGGATATTGCAGCGCGCAATGGTGATCGGATTTGATTCGGCTCGCAATCTCGGGAATTCACGTTCCCGCATCCACTCGTCTGATGGGACGGGTGTTTTTATTCGGAAGATTGGCAGGGATCATATGTGCGCTCGTTTTGTGTGCCTCGAATGCCACTGGGCAAGCCGGGCCTCCCTTTCGCTCGGATGATCCAGGAACGCCCGGCAGCGGCCAATGGGAGATCAACATTGCGGGTATTGGAGAACGCAATCCACTTGAGGGCAGATACGCTCTGCCCAATCTCGACTTGAATTATGGGCTCGGCGATCGAATTCAGCTTAAATACGAGATGGCTTACGGCATTGAGGAACTGCGCGGCAGTACGCCCTCCGTGGCGTCGGGCGTTGGGAACTCGCTGGCGGGTTTCAAGTACAGATTTTTTGAAACGCGAGAAAACAAAGCGGGCGAAAGCAGTTTTGCGATGTCGATTTATCCTCAACTGCTGTCCAGCGTGGTTGGTTCTTCGGTCGACAGAGGCGTTGCCGAGCCTGGGCAATTTTATCTGCCGTTTGAATTTTCTGGCCGGCTCGGGCCACTCGCCTTCTCAGCAGAAGCCGGCCATTGGTTCGCGCGTCAACAGATACCGGGAGCCTGGACGCAGGCGGTCGTATTTGGAGGCGAACTCTCGAAGAGATCGGAAGTGTTCGCGGAGACCTACCATACAGTCGACGTGCAGGTCGACCAAAGTCGTGCGGTTCCAGATCTTACGTTAGGTGTGGGCGTTCGAGAATCACTAAGACGAGACGGTCCGCTGCGAGTCCTTGCGATGATAGGCCACTCACTCTTGCCTCCGGAGCCCACAGGGACTCGGCCACAATGGATTGCATATATAGGTTTACAGATTCTGACGAAAAAAGGACATTGACGGTGGAACAAAGAGTGTTGATCGAGAGTTTGGCGGCGGGGCAAAATCACGGCTTGGAAATTCGCAGGATCTATTTTGCTGGTGCTAGCCATACCTGGCCATAGGCGCCAGCACCTCGCGAGAATTCACGAAAAGGACTGAACATGAAGGCATGGAAGGTGATTCTTCTAGCGGTTTTGGTGATCGCGATTGCAGCCGGCATCGGGTTAGCGCTGTTGATCCACCGTGGCTTTCGCGCTACCACCAAGCCACTCCCAGGGGAGGCCGCGGTGGCACGGACGCTGCGCGATGTTGCGATCCCCGGCAAGGCCCGCAGCCGGAAGAACCCTCTGAAGGCTACTTGGCAAAATCTGAACGAGGGCCGCGAGGATTTCCTGGCGAAATGCTCGAATTGCCATGGGCGCGACGGCAGCGGGACGACACCCACTGGCGAATCGCTTTACCCGCGTGTGCCGGATCTTCGCTCGGCGCAAACTCAGAACCTCACCGACGGTGAGATTCACTACATCATTGAAAACGGAGTCGCTCTAACCGGTATGCCTGCGTGGGGCAACTTGCACCAGATGAGGGATGGCGAGAGTTGGAAGCTGGTTCTTTACATTCGGAGCCTTCGTCCGCTCACGAGACAGGAGCAAGCCCAACAAACGCACGCCGCGGCTTCGGCCCATTATGTCGGCTCCCATGCATGCGCCAAGTGCCACGCGCAAATCTATGAGCACTGGCGGAAGACACCTATGGCGAACGTCGTTCGCGACCCTCGACAGCATCCGGATGCGATCATTCCGGATCTCGCCACCAACAACGTAGCCAAATTTTCCAAGAGCCAAGTTGCGTTCGTTTATGGCAGCCTTTGGAAGCAGCGCTTTTTCACAAAAATTGGCGGTGACTACTTTCCCTTGCCAGTCCAATGGGAAGTTAAGAATCATAAGTGGAGCAAGTACGTAGTGCCTCAGAAGGGCGCCGATTGGTGGACGGCGTTCTATCCGCCGGACAACATGCACCGTCCCACGGGTCCTCTTTGTGATGGCTGCCATTCCGTCGGTTACAACATTCACACCAAGCAAGTGGCCGAGTGGAATGTGGGCTGTGAGCGGTGCCATGGCCCCGGTAGCGAGCACATCGCACATCCCACGCGCGGAAACATTATTGATCCTGCCCATATGAACTATGTCGCGGCCAACGACACTTGCATTCAATGCCACTCCCAAGGCCAGCCGCTCTCGAATCCCATTCAAGGCAAATACTACGACTGGCCTGTCGGCTATAAGGTTGGGCTGAAGCTTCAGAATTTTTGGAAGCTAGAGGACCATACCCTCGGAGCGCCGACCAACTTCTTCTATTACCCCGACGGCACCGCCCACAAGAACCGAATGCAAGGCAACGATTTCGTTCAGAGTGTCATGTACCGGCGCGGAGTGACATGCTTCGATTGTCACGACGTGCACGGCACGGGAAATCACGCCCAACTGCGCAAACCCGCGGACCAGATCTGCCTGGACTGCCACGGCCCGTCTTCACCTAATGGCCCGTTTACAGCCACGCTCGAAGAGCACACTCATCACAAGAAAGGCAGTACAGGTAGCCAATGCGTCGCTTGCCACATGCCGGCAATCGAAACCGAAGGCCCGCCCGGCACCTTGGTTCACGCGCATACGTTCCGGTTCATCACGCCCGCGATGACAGACAAATATAAAATTCCGAATCCGTGTACTTCGTGTCACTCGGATAAGAGCACAGCGTGGGCCACCGAAGCGATGCGGCAGTGGAAGGAGCGCTCTCCTTGGAGAATCGAATAGGGGAATTGAAATTTCAAGCAGGCTATTACATTCTCCATCCCGGTGACGTCGCCGGAATCGCCTTGGTCGACTCTGTACGCCCAAAAGGCATCCGGCGCTTCCGGCCGCGCATGAAGTTTTGCAAGGAAGTTGCATGTCAGAGGCACCGGAGGGGAATTCAATCGCCAGTGATTGAGTGATTGTGTCCGACCCGTCCGCAGGAGGTTAAGCATTTTCGGAACGAAAAGTCCGCTTGTGTCTGGCGATCCGGCCGGATGACGCCCGGAGGAGAATTGGGTGTCCCGTCATTTTGACGGGAAACGCGCATGCCGTAGATGTGGGGCTCGGTCCCGAATAAATCACCGGCAACGGTGCAGCATTAACCAGGGCTGTTCGCACGGTCGGCTAGGCGTCCAATGGACGAAACATCTGCGATGGCGCCAACGAGGGTTACGCCGGGATCTGGAATATCAGGCACATTCAAGGACGCGCTTGAGGCCGATCAAATCGCGGTAAATCGCCCTTCTCATGAAATACAGAATGGGTGCTAGCCAAAGATATCGAGCGCGAAGACTGAAATCGACCAGACATTCAATCCGCGCCCGGTTGTCAGACCCGATGCCTGATTGGCCGATCACGCGAAACGACCAATATGCGGATTTGAAATAACGGGCGTTGCCATCGCGATTGACGAGGTCGACCCGACAACCTGCATCGGGGTCCGTCTGCCCGACTCGATACGCCATTCGACCGTGATCCGGGGCAGAGGCATCGTGTCCAATCGTGGTGAATTCGAAACCCTCTCCTGGTAACACGGTCGATGTGCCTGGCTCCACTGCCCTTACCCCGCGGTCCCATTTGGAGATGTTCTGCGGGTCGGCAAGGAAACTCCAAACCTCTTCTTTGTTTTTGTTGACGACAATATGGCTGCCGAGCTTCATATAGAGTTCCCGATTCTGCGGGGCATTCCTATTGTCTTTCAAATCCTCAGATGATTGGCTGAGGACCGGGCGGCGCTCCCCCCTTTGAGCGAATAGTCGCTATCCGGCAATGAACAGCAATGCACAAACGGTCCTTTGTGCAGCAGATGGGGTCAGCCTTTCAGGCTCCAACTTTACCTGGGCTATTGTGTATACAGGAAACGGGAAGGCGAAGGCAAGCGGCAGGTTTCGCCACGAGGAAGATTGAGTGCGTTGTTGCCGGTATCGGCGCGCACCCAGCGGGTCTCGCTTTTGCCCCCGCGCGAACGGCAGGCGAGAGGAACCTCGACGGTGAATTCGTCGTCGACGCCGGACATGGCGAGGGACGCATTGGGGCCGGCGCCATGCAGATGCAGAGTGGGAATACCGGTTCCGTAGATCCAGGAATCGAAGAAATCGGTGAGCGAGCGGTCGCGCTGGCCGGCGGGAACGAATTTGCTCGCAAGCCGGCGAAAATCTTCATCGGAGATGGGCTTAGCCGCGTATTGAGAGAGCATCGCGAGTTGCATCTTGTGAAAACCACGGTCGCCCAGGCGCCCGCGGAGCATGTGCAAGATCCAGGCGCCCTTTTCATACACGATGATCTCCCAGGCGGAAAAGCCGGCGGTATTGAGCAGACGAACGCCGAAATCGACCGGGCCGCCATTGCGGCGCTTCAACAGATCCGCACGATAGCGAGCCAGTACGGCATTTTCTGCGGCGGAGCCCTGGGTGCGTTTGACATATTGCAACGCGGAGTCCTCCGCCATGGCCTCGATCAGCCAAGCTGAGCGATAATTTCCGGCGCGGACGATGTTGCCCCACCATTGATGTGAGACCTCGTGCGGCAGCAGCAGATCGGAGAAGAAGGCATCCTGGCGCGGGCCGCGCAAAGCCTTGGGGCGCCTGGCGAGGGGAACATAGCTCATCGAGGAGAGGTAAATCATTCCGGCGAAGCCTTGGCCGAAGTAACCGGGCACGGGGGAAATGGCGATGTTGTGAATCGGAAGCGGCCCCCACAGGCGGGTGTAATCGTCCAGAATGTTTTCGGTGTGCTTCAGAATTTCGGGGAGAGGACTGTCCTCGCCCTTTTCCTGCATCTGCGTATTGGCGTAACAAGCGATGCGATAGCCGGAATGCTGATCGCGCGCGACTTGATAATTGCCCAGATTGAAACCGGCCACATGCTCGGGAACCGCCGTTTTGCGGTGCACGATGCGCTCGCCGTTCTGCACGGTTTGGCTGACTAACTCGCCGGTCGAGACCAGATTGAGATTCGCAGGACAGCGGAAGGTGAGGTCGAAGGTGGCGAAGGTAGGCGTCAGAAAGGGATACCAGGTGTTGCGATCGGCTACCGCATAACTGCCGTCCGCCATTTGACGGATGACGGAGCCGTGGTACTGAAGCGCCACGGTGTAAGTGGCACCGGGGACAAAGGGTGTAACGGAAATGAGCAAAAATGCGCTCTCGCCGCCGGAAATGGAATTGTGCATGGCCGGCCGCTGAAACACTTCCACGGCCTTGCCGTCCACCGTCGCCGCACTCACCTGCAGGCGATTGGACATCTCGAAACGGAGCACGCGGCCGCAATCGGCGGGAGCGGTCAGCGTGAGCACGGCCCGGGCGGAGAGGCTGAGGTCGGGGTGAATGGTGGTATCGAGACGGTAAGCGGAGATCTCGGCAGGCGGCGGGCGATAGGGAGGCGCGTGGAGCGGGCGGAACGCCGTCCACAACTGAAACCTGGTGTGGACGTTGGATGAAATGACGCGGCCGAGGGTCACCGGCTCGAATTGATCGGGCTGGTAGAGGAACTCGAACGTACCCAGCGTGCGGCCGGCCATGGCGGCGTAAAAGAAGCCGCGGGCCGGCTTTTTCGCGCTCAGCAGATCGTCTACGATGTCGGTGTTCACTTGAGCGGAAGCATTGTGGAACAGGGCGACGACGTTCTGGGCGGCCTCGGGCGCCCTGCGGAGCAGTTTGTGAAACGGGTTGGCTTGGATCTGCGCCTGCAACTGGCGAGCGGTGTTGTCGGTAAACACCAACAGGGCGGAGGTGAAGTGTTCGTCGACATTGGGCGTTTTAGCGAAGGCCGCAAGGGAAGCGCGTTCGCTGGCACGCGGCGGCATGAGGAGTATTTCGGCGTCGCCGGTCTCCACCTCGGCGCTGGTGAAGACGGCAGCGATAATGCGGCCGTCCACCGGAGCGGTGAAAGAAAGGACGCCGTCAGTCAGATAAATGCTGGCGCCGCCGCGCTCGAGGCGCAGATCATAGACGTGATAGCTCTGGTGCGGATCAATCGAAAGCCCGGCGATATCGGCGGCGATGGAGGCGCCGGTGGGCGGCGCGGGAAGCGCACGGCTGGCCGCAAACAAACCGAAGGCGCCCAAAATCGCGATATGGCAGCCCCGGCACAAATGAGGTCCTTACTTGATTTCGGGGCTGCTGGCAGTTGCCGGCTCGCGGCCCCAATTCTGGCGAATCACGTTGGTTTGATCGGTGTAGAAAGTGCGCCGGCCGGTGGTCTTGTACTGGGTCGGGACGGCGGTCGCGGCGTAGCCATTGGGAGTTTTGGCAATGGCGAATTGATAGCCGCTGGACACGCCGGTGGCCAGATTCGGGGGGATCAATCCGGCAGCCTGAGGCCCTTCGGAGGCGCCGGCGGCCGGCGGCCCGAGTTCGCCGAGCGAGGTGGCATACTGGCCGAATTGCGATTCGTACTGCACCTCCTCGGTGTTAATGGTGCGCAGCGTGGCCACCGCCGCCATTTCCTTGGATTGCATCTGAGTCTTGCCCAACTGCGGCAAAGCAATGGCCAAGATAACAAGGATGATCGCGATGACGATCATCAGCTCGATGAGCGTGAAACCGCGCTCTCTGCTGGTGCGGCATTTCCGCATCGGTACCCGCATAAGAATTACGTTTCCCTTATGATACGACGATCCGACGGATTTCGGCGTTGAATGGGAAGCCACTTCGTTAGCGCTCGGGGTTCTGCTTCACCACGGCGTCTGTCGCCTTCAGCCGCTGCCAAAGCGGGCCTAGGCGGTCTAGCCGGAGCGCGTTCGCGCCGCCGGAGAGCACGCGCTCAGGCGCATCGTGCACTTCGGTCTCATCCTGCATGCGAATACTCGGCCGCCGGAGCGCTCTCACGCAGGCTGCGAATGCGGTGTTCCCGATGCTTCAGCGCGGCGTCGAGAAACGCGGTGAACAAAGGGTGCGGCTCGAGCGGTTTCGACTTGAACTCGGGATGGAACTGGCAGCCGAGGAACCACGGATGATCCGGCACTTCGCAAATTTCGACATAGACGCCGTCCGGCGTATGGCCGGTCAGACGCATGCCGTAGCGCGTAAGCACCGGCTCGAATTCGCGATTGAATTCGTAGCGGTGGCGGTGGCGCTCGCTGATTTCGGTAACGCCGTAAGCGCGCTCGGCGAAACTGCCTTCGGCTAATTGGCAGGTATAAGCGCCCAGACGCATGGTGCCGCCCAGCTCATCGACGCCCTTCAGCTCGCGCAGCTTATAGATGACGCGATGCGGCGCGGTCTGGTTGAATTCGGTGGAATCGGCGCCGGCCAGACCGCAAACGTTACGGGCAAACTCGATGACCATGGTTTGCATGCCGAGACAGATGCCGAAATAAGGTACGCGTTTTTCGCGCGCGAAGCGGATGGCGTGCAGCATGCCGTCGATGCCGCGCTTGCCGAATCCGCCGGGAACCAGGATGCCGTCGAAGCGGCTCAGATAAGCGTCGCAATCGGGCCATTGCAAGCGTTCGGCATCGATCCATTCGATGTCCACCCGCGCGCTGTGGGCGATGCCGGCGTGCAGCAGCGCTTCCTTCAGACTTTTATAAGAATCCTCGTACTCAACGTATTTGCCCACCAACCCGATGATGACCTCGCGTTCCGGGTTCTGCATGCGGTTAAGCATTTCGATCCAGCGCGAAAGATTGCGCGGGCCGGCATCCATGTGCAGAAGCTTTAAAATGCTCTCGTCTACCGATTGCTCAGCGAAAACCAGCGGCACTTCGTAGACCGAGAAAACATCTTTGGCGGTTACAACGCTGCTCACGTCGACGTCGCAGAAGAGTGCGACTTTTTCTTTGACCTCTTGGGGAAGTTCCTTCTCCGAGCGGCACAGCAGCATATCGGGCTGAATGCCGATAGCGCGCAGTTCCTTCACGCTGTGCTGGGTGGGTTTGGTCTTCAGCTCCTGCGCGGCGGCGATCCAGGGCACCAGCGTGAGGTGGATGAACATGGTGTTTTCGCGGCCTTCTTCGTGGCGCATCTGGCGGATGGCCTCGACAAACGGCAGCGATTCGATGTCGCCTACGGTACCGCCGATTTCAATGATGGCGATGTCCACATCGGCCGCCACTTTCCTGCACGCCGATTTGATCTCGTTCGTCACGTGCGGGATGACCTGGACCGTCTTGCCGAGATAATCGCCGCGGCGCTCGCGCGCAATGATGTTCTCGTAAATGCGCCCCGAAGTCAGATTGTTGCTTTGGGTCAGATGCGCGTGCGTGAAGCGCTCGTAGTGGCCCAGGTCCAGGTCGGTTTCTGCGCCGTCGTCGGTGACGAATACTTCGCCGTGCTGGAACGGACTGAGCGTTCCCGGATCGACATTTAAATAAGGATCGAATTTTTGCAGCGTGACGCGCAAACCGCGGCTTTCGAGCAGGCAGCCGATCGAAGCCGCCGCGATTCCCTTCCCCAGCGACGAAACAACGCCTCCGGTGATGAAGATATACTTAGCCATTTTTTCCGGCAACCACTCCGAATAACTCGTTCACGCGTTGTAAGTCCTCCGGCGTATCTACTCCTAATGATTCGTATTCGGTCTCGACGACGCGGATGCGGTATCCGTTTTCGAGCGCGCGCAATTGCTCCAGGCGCTCGGCCTGCTCGAGCGGGCCGACGGTCAGATCCGGATAGCTCAGTAGAAACTCGCGCCGGTAGACATAGAGGCCGACGTGTTTGTAGAACAGTGGCAGGCCGCTCGCCCCTTCGCGCTCGTGCGGGATCGGGCAGCGGGAGAAATAGATCGCGTCGCCGAGCAGATTGGTGACGACCTTCACCACGTTTGTGTTCAGAATGTCGGTGGGATCGGCGATTTCCTTCTTCAACGTGCCCATAGAGACCGATTCGTCTCCGTGCGCGGCGAGGATGGCGGCGTCAATCGCCTCCGGATCGATCAGCGGCTCGTCGCCCTGAATATTGACGTAAAGCACGGCGTTTTCCGAGGAGGCGATTTCGGCTACGCGATCAGTTCCGGAAACATGATCGGAGCTCGTCATGCGGACGATGCCGCCGAAAGCGCGGACGGCGGCGGCGATCCGCTCGTCATCGGTCGCGACCAGCACGTCGGTCAGATAGCGCGAAAGCTGCGCGCGCTCGTAGACGTGCTGCACCATCGGTTTGCCGGCGAGCAGAGCCAGCGCTTTTCCTGGGAATCGGGAGGAGGCAAAACGGGCCGGGATCACCCCTAAAATCCGCGTCCGCACAACTGAGTGTAGCACGCGAAAGAAAGCTGGCCGCCACCTACCAGAGCAGCGGCACGATGCCCTTCACCTTGCGCATATAGCGCGAATACTCGGCCGGAAATTCTGCTTGCATGAAGCCCTCCTCGATGCGCGATTTGAGCTTCAGAGCGACGGCGGCAACGATCACCGCCAGAAGGCCGCGGATTTCTCCGACTGCGATCGCAGTACCGAGAAGCGCGAGCAGCATGCCGGTATAGATGGGATGGCGGACGACGGCGTAAGGCCCGCTGCGGATTAATTCATGATTCTGTTTCACCGTCACACGGCTGCTCCAATTGCCGCCCAGATAAAAGCGCGCCCAGCAGGCGAGAGCGATTCCGGCAAGCGTCAGGCCGAAACCCGCGTAACCATGCCAGCCGCCAAACGGCACGAAGCGCCTGGTGAGTACGCCGCCGACACGATACCAGGGCACGAACAGCAGCACGTAAGAAAGGACTAGCATCAGCCTGACGCCCAGGCGCGAATACTCCGATTCGGCGCGCAGAGCCGGTTTGGCTTTCGCCGCCGCGATCAGCCAGATCGCCAGGAAAACCGACCAGGCGTAGTAGCACCAATGGACGGGCACAATCGTTATCCAGAAATGAAGACGAAGGAAAAGCCAAACAGGTTCATGCCGGTTGGGCAGAGGCCAGCGCCTGTTCGGCCAGCACGAGCGAACCCAAAACTCCCGCGCGCCCTTGGAGGGCTGGCGGCACGATGTAGTTTTCGAGCTGCTCGGTCACCTCACGCCGCCGGATATAGCCGTTCATGAGGCGCGCAAACTCGGCGCGGATCAGATCGAACAGATGCATCTGCTGCATCACACCGCCGCCAAGCACGATGCGCCGCGGCGAGAGCGCGAGCGTCAGATTGATCAGCCCGAGGGCGAGATAGTGCGCTTCGAGCGGCCAGGCAGGGTGGCTTGGCTCGAGGTTGATCGCCGGCATTCCCCAGCGAGCGGCGATGGCGGGACCGGCGGCCAGTCCTTCCAGGCAATCGTGGTGATAAGGACACCTGCCGGGAAACGGATCGAGCTTCAGATCGTGCGGCAGAAGCAGATGCCCGATTTCGAGATGCATCAGGCCGTGAATCAATTTGCCGTTCGCCATGGCGCCGCCTCCGATGCCGGTGCCCACGGTTATGTAGAGCGCGTCCGCGAGTCCGGCCGCCGCGCCCCAGCGCGCTTCGGCAAGCAGCGCGGCATTCGTGTCGGTATCGAGCGCCACCGGAACGCCCAGCGCAGAGCCGACCGCGCCAGCGATGCTGAAATTCTCCCAGCCCGGTTTCGGCGTGGAAGTGATGCTGCCGAACCCCGGCGAGCGCTCGTCGAGATCGACCGGCCCGAACGAGCCGATGCCGATCGCCTGCACAGAGTGTTGTTGGAAAAACGCGACGGCTTGCGCAATCGTCTCCTGGGGCGAGGTGGTGGGGAACTGAACGGTGTGGATATCCTCCGGACCGCTTCCCGCACCGCAAACGAATTTTGTGCCTCCCGCTTCGATGCCGCCGAGCATGTTTTTGAGTATAAGCGGTAGAACAGACCATCGGTTTTTGTGGTCTGTCGCGCCGTTTCACGGCCGCGAACGCAAGGGAGCGGTCCCCTTGCAACTCGTGCTCGTGTTTACGACTGGAGAACCTAAGCGGTCGCTTCCGCCATCAACTTGCGGATATAGGCTAGATTGCGGCGCATGCCGGCATCGAGATCGGTCTTGGGAACCTGGGTTTCGAGGTTCGCATAGCCGGAGAACCCGATGTCGTGGATGGCGTCAAGAATGGGCTTGAACTGAATGCTGCCTTCGCCCAGGTAATGCGGATTGTCCTTTAAATGGACCTGGCAAATGCGATTCTTACCGAGCCAGCGGATCTCTTTTACAACATCGAAACCGTTCTTGGTCGAATTGCCGACATCGTAATAGACCAGCACGTTTTTCGATCGCGCGCGGTCCATAATGCGCACGTTGTTTTCGGCCGAGATTGTATCTTCCAGGCCGAGAATCACGCCGGCCTTCTCGGCTTCGGGCGCCAGTTCCCGCAGCACGTCGCCGGTACGATCCATCTCCGCGTTCGTCCGCAGAGCGCAATGCCCAAAGAACGGGACCAGCAGCACCTTGGTCTTCAGAGCCTTGGTCAAGCGGATGGAATCGAGCAACCATTTCCTCGCTTGGGGATCGCTCTTGAGGCAGTTGATGTGCAGCCGGTCGACGCAGGTGCCGTCGATGGGAATCTTATATTGTTCCGAAAGCTGCAGATACTGGGCAACGATCTCGGGATGATCGACGAGCATGCGGCCGTCCGTGATCTGGCGTCCGAAAGAAATCTGAATGCCCTTGAAGCCGAGACGGGCGGCCAAGCGAACCGACTGCGGGTTAGCACCGAGGTAAAGGTTCCAATCCGTCACGCCGACGCGCAGCCAGGAACCTGCCGCCCGAGCAATACGCGTTCCGGCCGCGGCGCTTGCGGCGGCCAGAGACCGGAAGATCGAACGGCGGGTGAAATTGGACACGATGCGCTAATAGTTTAACCTGCGGCGCCAGCCATTCTTGACTACGGCTCCGCCGGCAAGGATTACACTCGTTGATGTCGCTACCACAACACCATCGGACGAGCACACCTTGACAAGAAGAGACCTTTTGAAGGCGAGCATCGCAGTGGGATCGGTGGCCTCCGCTTCTGGCGAGCTAAGTCCCGCGCTCGCGCAAGCCTCTCAGGTACTGCCGGCTAAGCAGCCGGAACTCAACCTGCACCCACGGGAGAAACTGCTGCTCGATTTCGGATGGCGGTTCCGCTTGGGTGATGCGGATGATGAAGCAAAAGACCTCAACTTCGGAGCCAGACAAACCTTCGCGAAGTCCGGGCGGGTGGTGTCTGCCGCGCGAGTCCACTATGACGACAGCTCGTGGCGGCAAGTGGATCTGCCCCATGACTGGGCCGTCGAGCTGCCTTTTGTGGATGACCCGCAGCTCGAGTCGCACGGCTATCATCCGCTCAGCCGAAAGCATCCCGCAACCAGCATCGGCTGGTATCGCCGTGTGTTTGAGATTCCGGCCGCGGACCGCGGAAAGAGATTGGCTGTCGAGTTCGACGGCGTATTCCGGAACGCGATGGTGCTGCTCAACGGGAATTACCTCGGTACGAACTTCAGCGGCTACGCTCCGTGCCATTTCGATATCACCGATTTCGCCAAATATGGCGAACCGAACGCGCTGGTGCTCCGCGTCGACGCGACGCTTGAAGAAGGATGGTTTTACGAAGGGGCAGGCATCTACCGGCACGTTTGGCTGACCAGGACCAAGCCGGTGCATGTCGCGCACTGGGGCACTTTCGTGCGCTCTGGGCCGGACTCGTCTCCGGGCGCGCTGACGATCGAGACGGAACTTCAAAATGAGCAGTCGAAGGGGGCAGGCTGCCGCGTCCAATCCACGATTCTGGATGCGCAAGGCAACCGGATCGCCAATGCATCGAGTGATACGGCGCAGTTAGGGCCGTGGTCGGATCGGAAGTTCGTCCAGCAACTCACGGTGGACCATCCGAATCTCTGGTCGCCCGATTCGCCGCATCTCTACACGTTGCTCACGGAAGTGGAATCCGGCGGCGCAGTGCTGGACCGCTATGCGACTACGTTCGGTATCCGCGCCGCTAGATTTGACCCGGACCATGGTTTTTTCCTCAACGGGAAGCCGCTAAAGATCAAAGGGACCTGCAACCATCAGGATCATGCCGGACTCGGTTCGGCTCTGCCCGATCGCGTTCAGTATTACCGGATTCGGCGTCTGAAAGAGATGGGCTCGAATGCCTATCGCACCTCGCATAATCCGCCGACTCCGGAGCTGCTGGAGGCCTGCGACCGGCTTGGCATGTTGGTGATGGACGAGACGCGCATGATGGAATCGAGTCCCGAGGGACTCAGCCAGCTCTCGCGCTTGGTTCGGCGGGACCGCAATCATCCTTCTGTCTTCATCTGGTCTCTTGCAAATGAGGAGCCCGAACAGGGTTCCGAGCGCGGCGCGCGCATTGTGGGCTCCATGAAACGGCTGGCGCGACGCCTCGATCCGTCGCGGCCCGTAACGGCGGCGATGAATAACGACTGGGGTATGGGCATCTCCGGCGTTGTCGATGCGCAGGGCTTTAATTACAACCTGGGCAAGATCGATGCGTTCCACAAGAAATTCCCGCATCAGTCTACCGTCGGCACTGAAACGGCGAGCACCGTTTGCACCCGGGGGATTTACAAGAACGATAAAGAAAAGGGTTACGTCAACGCGTACGACAAGAACTATCCGCCATGGGCTTCGACGGCCGAACAGTGGTGGAACGTATACGCCGTGCGGGCCTTTCTCTCCGGCGGTTTCGCCTGGACCGGCTTCGACTACCGCGGAGAGCCGACGCCGTACAGTTGGCCCTGCATCAACTCGCACTTCGGAATCATGGATACCTGCGGGTTTGCGAAGGACAACTTCTATTACTACAAAGCCTGGTGGGGCGCCGAACCCGTGCTGCATCTGTTCCCGCATTGGAACTGGACTGGGAAAGAGGGTCAGGGCATCGAGGTCTGGTGCCACACGAACCTCCAGCGCGTCGAGCTGTTTCTGAACGGCAAGAGTCTGGGAGCGCGCGATGTGAAGCCCCGCTCGCATGTGCAGTGGACCGTTCCCTATGCGCCCGGCAAACTCGAAGCGAAGGGCTATCGCGATGGAAAGCTCGTCCTCACGGCGGTTCGCGAGACCACTGGCCCTCCTGCCAAAATCGCTTTGCATAGCGATCGCAAGGCGGCACAGATGGCGGCCGACGGCGAAGATGCGATGCTCATCGCAGTCGAAGTTCAGGATGCGCACGGCCGCATCATGCCAACGGCTGGTAACGAGATTTCCTTCGATGTTTCGGGAAGCGGCAAATTGATCGGTGTGGGCAACGGCGATCCGAGCTGCCACGAATCGGACAAGGGAAGCAAGCGGAGCGCCTTCAATGGACTCTGCATGGCGATTGTGCAGGCATCGAAGCAACCCGGTGCGCTGCGCCTGACGGCTTCTGCAGACGGGCTTGCCTCTGCCACTCTTACCATCAATTGCGCCGAGGCGGCTCCGCGTCCTTCCGTCGCAATATGGACGCCGCCGCCAGTCAAGACCGGGCCTGGCATCATCGGCCGATGGGTAGGCAGCACGAAATATGGGCAGGTCGAATGTATTTTCGACCAGAACAACGGCAGCCTCACAGGGAGTCTAACCAGCGGCTTCGGCGAGGAACACATTCGGAATGGCCATATCGAGGGCAATGACCTCTCCTTCGAGGCGGGAAATCTGACGTATCACGGAACCATGAACGGTCCCGAGCTGCGTCTGAATACCACCTTCGGCCAAGGCAGCCACGCCATGAAAATCTCCATTCTGCTTAAGAAAGCTGCACGATAACCCGGAGGCGGTCTCACCATAACTACAGCGCCGGACGGGTCTTCCGTTCTTGCAGACGGCGCCGCGTTGCGAGCGTCTGAGCGCGATGGCATTTCAGGCAAAGCGTGCGCATATTGGAAAGGTCGCACTCCCCGCCGCCTTCCACAACGGGTACGAGATGATCGGCATCCCACAAGCTTTTTCGGGAGCCCAGGTTCCACTCGACGGCAACGCGGAGGCGAGCGGTTCCGCGCAGACGGCGAAGATGCGCATAAGCGGCAACACAGTCGATACCGCAAAGAGCGCAAATGCCGCGATCCCTTTCGAACACTTTTTCTCGAAGGTAGCCCGGGTCAGTGCGAAGCTTCCACTCGTGTACGCACCAATCGGAGCAGAACGTGGCGCGGCCGGAGGGAACCTCCAGATGGCACCATCGGCAGAGATTTCGCCCGTTCAGACCCTTTTCGAGTTCCTCGCGCTGAACCCAACCACCGGCCATTGCACGCTGCGTGCTCATAAAAGCAGAGTAGAGCAAGCATGCAGGCTCTATCGGTCCTCTGCTGCCCCACTTCCAACACGTTTACGGAGTCGCGGCCAAAGGGAGCTGCCGTTTGGTCGCATGGCGGCGCTGGTTGGACGATTCCCGCCAGTTCACCCGTGGCAGCAGTATTGAAGTGTTGATGCGGTCGCGATATTCGACGGCGATATTGACCAGGGAATCCAGCAGCGAGTCGGAAAGGTAGTGCGGCTTGAGACCGAGATCGATCAATTTCGAGTGCTTGGCGTTATAGTAATGTTCCTCCAGCTCGACGCGCGGGTCGGGCAGATGCTCGACATCGACGCTGAGGCCCAACTTCCTGCCTGCATCCTGCACCAATTGAGCCAACTCGAGAACCGAAAACTGTTCGGTGAACTGATTGAACACGCGGCACTCGCCGGGCTCAGCCGGATTCAAACAAGCCAATTCGATGCAGCGCACGGTGTCGCGAATATCGAGGAAACCCCTGGTCTGGCCGCCGCTGCCGTAGATGGTGAGCGGGTGGCCGGCTGCAGCCTGTACGCAAAAGCGGTTCAGCACGGTGCCGAATATTTCGTCGTAATCGAAGCGGTTGACGAGAGCCTCATGCCGTGCGGTTTCGCTGGTCACGGTGCCGTAAACCACGCCTTGATTCAGATCGGTCGCGCGCAGGCCCCAAATTTTGCAGGCAAACATCAGATTGTGGCTGTCGTGCACCTTGGACAAGTGATAAAACGAGCCGGGCTGTTTCGGATAGGGAAGCACGTCCTTGCGCCCGTTGTGCTCGATCGGGAGATAGCCTTCTTCGATATCGATATTCGGCGTGCCGTATTCGCCCATGGTGCCGAGCTTTACCAAATGGCACTCGGGCTGCATCTCGCGCAGAGCAAAGAGCAGATTCAAGGTTCCGACAACGTTATTCACCTGAGTGAACACGGCGTGCTTGCGGTCGATCATCGAATAAGGAGCGGAGCGCTGCTCGGCGAAGTGGATCACCGCCTCGGGCTCGAAATCCTCTACGAACGAGCGCAGAAAATCGTAATCGGTAACATCGCCGGGGAACGATTCGATCTCGTCGCCGGTCGCCTCCTGCCACGCCGCGATTCGCTCCGGCAGCGGACGAATCGGCGTGAGCGTTTGCACGCCAAGCTGATAGTCCCAGTGACGCCGCGCAAAGTTGTCGGCAATGGCGACTGTATGGCCCCGCCCTGAAAGATAGAGCGCTGTCGCCCAACCGCAATAACCGTCTCCTCCCAGCACACCGATTCTCATGTTTTGAGTCTTTGCTCCTTGTTAATTGTCAGATGCTTCCGCTTGCAGCCGCTGTTTCGGGGAATTCCCCGGTGGTTTTGGATGAAGTGGTGCCGACCAACGCAATGCCGATAAAAATGAGCGTGATGCCGAGCCAGCGCTGGGAACTAATGTGTTCATCCAGAAAAACTTTCCCGTAGCAGGCACTAACGACATAGCCGGCTGCCGTAAGCGGCAGCATAAAACTCAGGTCGGCAACGCTGAACAATACCATGCGCGTCAGAAACGCCAACACGAGCATGCCAATTCCTAGCGCGGCGAATGGATTCAGAATCGCCAACAGGTAAACGACGGGATCGGCCGAAAGCGTCTCCGGAAAATGCTTGAGGCCCCAGGCGAGAGAGAGATTTCCCAGTGGATTCAGAAGCAGCAACAGCAGAATGAGCCGGAAGGCTCTGGTTGTGTAGCAGGCGGATGCATTCGCCGCACTTTGCGCAGCCAGTACAGAAACCGCTCCGGGCCTGTCTTGTATGTCCACCAGTTCCATTCTAGTCAACGCGTCCGTTGCCGCCTTTTTGGTGCGGTCGCATACAATTTGATTAGCGCTCAGGCGGTAAGTTCTCGCAATGGTTCCGGTCGGCACCTCCGCGTTCAATAAAGTGGATGCGCTTCGGCGCACAGAGCTCTTTCGTAATTTAAGTTACGAACTGCTGGAAAAAATAGCCGCGCTCACCACCGCGCGTCATCTTTCGCGCGGCCAGGTTCTGGTGTCGGAGCACGAGGAGGCGCCGGGGATTTACGTTATTGTGCAAGGCGAGTTTCGCTCGGTCCGCCAAACGCACGATGGGCGGGAGCAGGTGCTATCGACCGAGCGCGCCGGATCGGTGATTGGCGTGGTGCCGGTGTTCAACGGCGGAAATTTCTATAGCACGTTGATCGCGGATGCCGGCTCGGAGGTCATTTTTCTGGCGACTCGCGATCTGCACAGCCTGTGCCGGGAGCACACCGAAGTCCTGTGGAATTTGGCCACGGCGCTGGCCTGCCGCGTTCGGCATCTTGCCGAACTGGTGGAGACTCTGGCGCTGCGGAATGTGGAGCAGCGGCTGGCGCAGTATCTGCTGACGGTGGGCCGGGAACGCGGAGTGCGCGCGGGCGGCGAATGTGTTTTCGAGCTGACCTTGACGCGGGCGCAGGTGGCCAGCCGGATCGGCTCGGTGCGCGAAGTAGTTTCGCGTGCATTCTCCCAGCTGCTGAAAAAAGGGTTGATCCAAATGCAAGGCCGACGCCTGATCACCATTCCGGAGATGAAGCTTTTGGGCCAATTCGTGGGCGCTGAAGCGGAAAGCGAAGGCGGGATGTTGGCCTCTGAAGTCCCGTCGGATATGGCGTGAGCAGTTCATTCGCCGGAAGGTGCCTATGGCGCAAGCACAACCGACAGCAGATAGATGAAATAAACGACCGGGACGGCAAACAGGCTGCTGTCGATACGGTCGAGCATGCCACCGTGGCCGGGAAGAAGGCGGCCGCTGTCTTTGACTCCGGCGCCGCGCTTTAAGGCGGACTCCGCGAGATCGCCGAATTGGCCCGCGACGTTGCCGAGAACGGCCAAAATCACAATCTCCCACCAGGAGATCCGGGGCAGGAAATAGCCCAGGTACAGCAGCCCGAACACCAGCGAGCCGATCACGGAGGCGACCGCGCCTTCCCAAGTTTTGTTGGGACTGATCACCGGCGCTAATTTATGTTTCCCCCACGCCTTGCCAACGTAATAGGCGGCCGTATCGCCCACCCAGTTCAGCGCGATCGCAAAAAAGAGCAGATAAATGCTTGCATGGCGCAGATCGACGGCCAGGCGCCACGGAGCGAAAGTGTAGAGGGCTCCGAGCAGAATGGCGCCGGCATAGGGCAGGAGATCGCCAAGATTCGCGGATTTCAGCCCGGCGATTAAGGCGAGTATGACGATGGCGGTTAGTTCGATCAGTATGAAATGCGGCCAGAACAGCAGCAGCAGACCGGCTGCGACTCCAAGAGCTCCCGGCTGGCGGATGCCGTGTTCGGCAACGAGCCCTGCGTATTCGGAATAGCAAAGCAGGCCCATTACCGCCGCGGCAAGCAGGAACAGCCAGGCCGGCGACCAAAAAATCAGGTAAATAGAAAGCGGAATGAGCGCGGCCGCGGTGAGCACGCGCTTCATGAAATCAGCAGCATCTCTCCAAATTAACGCAGCTCGAGCGCTGCTTCGGGCACCGCGCGAAGGGAGGCTTCGACCTGGCGCCGCGGGGACAAGATACCGCCGAAGCGGCGGTCGCGCGCTTGATATTCGAGAATGGCTTGCAGCAACTCCATTCGGGAGAAATCCGGCCACAAGGTCTCGGTCACATACAGTTCGGCATAGGCGATCTGCCAGAGCAGAAAATTGCTGACGCGCATTTCGCCCGAGGTTCGGATCAGCAGGTCCGGATCTTTCAAGCCCGCCGTGTACAGATGAGCGGCAATGGTGTCTTCGGACACTTCGAGAGTGTTCAGGCGGCCTTCGAGCCTCGCCTTGGCGATCGCGGCATTGACTGCATCCACCAGTTCCGTACGGCCGCCGTAGTTAATGGCGAGATTCAAGCGCATGCCGCGGTTTTCCGCGGTTTTGGCCGAGGCGAATTCCAATTCCTGCTGGACAGTGCGAGGCAGCGAATCGAGCCGACCAATCGCACCCAGCCGGATGCGATTGCGATTCAAAACCGGCAGTTCGCGGCGAAGGTAGTAGCGCAGCAGCCGCCAGAGCCCTTCGATTTCATGCCGAGGCCGCTTCCAGTTTTCCACGGAAAAGGCATAAAGAGTGAGCGCCTCCAAGCCAAGCTGAGCGCAGGCTTCCACCACGGTACGGACAGTCTCGATTCCGGCGCGGTGGCCCAAGAGCCGGGGAAAATTCCGCTGCCGGGCCCAGCGGCCATTGCCGTCCATGATGATGGCAATATGGGAGGGCAGACGGTTGGGGTCCAACTGCATCGCCAGGCGCCACTCGGAATCGCCAGGAGACAGCGCCTGAAGCAGGTCCTTCATCGCGTAAAGCTCTATGGTACACCAAGCAGATCCGCTTCAGGACTATTTTTTCGCGCCTGAATGACCCTCTTCTTCCCAGTCCACTTCGTCCATGGCACGAAGAAAATCTTCCAGAGCGATGCCACTGTCCTGGCAAGCCTGATGCAAGCTCTTCTCTTTGGAGCCGTCGGTAGCGATGCCTAAACGCCGCAACACCTGAGAGGAGCTTGGGATCGCAGCCAGCAGATCCCCCAACGGCGTCTCAGGATCGAGTTTCATGGGATTCTTCAGCGTGGTCGCTTTCTCATTACGATGTTACCTATTTGGAGTTCCGTTTGAACCTGCCGAGCGGAGCTCTTCCGCGTATTTTTCCGGGTGTGGGAATGGAGCCGATTGTGACGAAAAGCACTGCCGTACGGGTATTTTCAGCGCATGCTTAAAAAAGAAGGTTTGCGGCCGCTTCATCTCACCTGAAAATTCCATGCCGATTATGTTGTCGAAGAACATTCCCGCGATTCCGTTGGAACATGCCGAAGACGGCGAGGAGCGGCTAGGCGCCATCTCCCGGCTTCCGCGCGGAGCGGAATTGGAACCCTGCGGACTGGGTTTCGACCCCAATACAGTGCGCGTCACCTGGTCCGGCCGGCATTATTTCGTGTTTATTCAGGATCTGCGGGAACAGGCCGCCGCCAGGGCGTAGGATACTGAAACCGAGCCGGGAACGTCAGCGACTTTAGTTCGAAGCCTGCCGAAAACCTCGCTGACGCTCGGGACTCGGTTTCTGAATGACGATCCTTAGCGTGGCTTATCCGCTGCTGCCGGCAGGGCCAGCGTCGGCAGGTGGTGCGGAACAGATCCTCCATTTGCTGGCGGGGAAAGGTTCGATTGTCATCGCGGCCGCGGGCTCCTGCGTTGCCGGCGAATTGGTGGCAACACCGGCATTTTGCGGAGAAATAACCGACGAAATCCGGGCCGAAGCTCAGCAGGTTCATCGGGCCCGCATCGAGGAGGCGCTGGCGCGATACGGCATCGATCTGATCCATTTTCATGGCCTCGATTTTCACGCCTATCTGCCGGAAACCGGGATTCCGATGCTGGCCACCCTGCATCTGCCGCTGGACTGGTATCCAGCGGGGATTTTTCAGTTGCGAAACGTCGTGCTGAATTGCGTTTCGCGGACGCAGGCGAGTTCGGCGCCGGACGGCGTGGATCTTCCGGTGATTTCGAACGGCATCGATCTCGGGCGCTATGCCGGCGCGCCGCGGAAACGCGAATTTCTTTTGTGGCTCGGGCGCATCTGCCCGGAGAAGGGCGTGCACATCGCGCTCGAAGTAGCGCACCGCCTCGATCTGCCCATGATCGTCGCCGGGCCGGTTCACCCGTTTCGCGCTCACGAAAGTTACTACAACGAATTCGTCGAGCCGCTGCTCGATGACAAGCGGCGCTATGCCGGGCCTATCGATCAGGCGCAAAAAATCGATCTGCTTTCTCGCGCGCGCTGCGTTTTAATCCCGAGCCTGGCGGCGGAGACGAGTTCGCTGGTGGCGATGGAGGCGGCCGCGGCCGGAACTCCCGTGGTGGCCTTCCGTTCCGGCGCCTTGCCCGAAATCGTTGAGCATGGTCTAACGGGATTCATCGCCGATTCGGCCGAGCAAATGGCGGAATATGCCAGGTGCGCCGGAGAAATTTCGCCGCGCTTCTGCCTCGTGCGTGCACGCGCACGTTTCGATGCGGACCGCATGCGTCGCGAGTATCTCGCTCTCTATGAACGCGTGATGAACAGTCTGCATTTGGGCGCCGGCTGTGCGCCCCAGGCAAGCTTATAGGCTTCGGTACCGCGGAGAAAATCCCACTTGCGGCAGCCGTGCTCATACGAATAGCGCAGACATTCGGAGAGCAGGAGTTGGCCGGGACTGAACCACTCGAAACCAGGCTGGAATCCGCTCATATAGAAGGACAGCGTGCCGCGATAGAGCCAGGCAAAAATGACGGCGGCGAGTTCGCCTTCAAAGCGCAGCGCAAACAGCCGCAAAATGCCCTGCCGTGCGAACTCTTGCGCGATGTCGCGCAGAAACGGTGCGGAGCGATTGGCTGCAATCATTCCGGGCTGGTTACGAGCGAGCCATCTTGCCTGGTGCAGCGCTATCAGGCCATTGACCAATCCCGGTCGAGCGTCGCAGGCGATCTCACAGGTGAGCGCGCCTCGATTCTCCGCCTTTTCGCGATAGCGCCTTAGGTTCCGCCGCAAGTCTTTCGAGCGCGCGCTCCAAAACTCCTCTAGCGTTTCCGGAAGCGAGGCGGCAGCGCATTCGGAATCGCTGTTCACGCCGATATACAGCGAGGCCGATGCGATCCGCCGCAGCGGCGTATCGATCGAGAGATCCTGCCAATCGCAGACATCCCAGTTCCTGTCCAATGAGAGATGGGCACCGAGAGTGTTTAAAACCTCCTCTTGGCAGCGCGGATCGATAGGCGGATCGAGCCTATCGGTAATTCCCGAGCCGATCAGCGTGATCTGCCGGCGGCGGTTCCAGCGGTGCAAGAACGCGGGCACTATTCCGGAGATTCGGTCCGCTTTGCGGAAAACCAACGTGTGCAGACGGCCGCTGCCGAAATGCCGCCACCAGGTGAGCGCCCATTCGGGCGATTGAAACGGATTGCAGGCGAGGCTGGACCACTCGGATCGGATTGCGCATAGGCCAGCCACACTTTCTACGACATCCAAAGCGCACTCAGCCTGCATGCACCGCGCCATGTGCATCGAGGATGCGCAAAGCCTCGCGATAGCCGTTGAGCGTCCCGACATCGACATAGGATTCCCCGATTTGGAATCCATAGGCGCGGCCTCCGCGCTCCAGATATTCGTTGGCCAGAGTGCCGAAGTACTCGTCGTGACGCTCCAGCCAGATTTTATGCAAGTCCCGCAAGATCCAGCCGGGCATGCGAAACGCGCCCCAAACCCATTTGGACGCGGCATTCGCGCTCTTCACTTGAATCTCGACGACTTCGCCCCTTTCATTAGTCACGACAGCATCGAAACGCTCGGGATGGCCGACCGGAAACAGCAGAAAAGAAAGCAGGCCTTCGGGAAGGCTCGCCAGCGCGGTTTCGGGAAACCAGATGGTATCAGGCAATCCGATGCAGACGTCTTCTTCGGCGGGAATCAGCGGAAGGGCACGGAAGATGGCGTCGCACAGTCCGGCCGGGCGCGGCTGCACAGCATAGAAGATGGCTGCGGAAAGCGCGTTGCCGCCAAAGTAATCCAATATGTCGGATTTACCGGGAGAGATGACAAAGCAAATTTTAGTAACACCCGCGGAGGTCATGCGTTCCACGAGATACTCACTTACTGCGCGCGGGCGCTCCTGCGTTCCGTCCAGATAACTTCCTACCGGCAGAAGCTCTTTTGAGAACGCTAACGGCTGGATGCGGCTACCCGTCCCAGCGGCTGGAATGATTCCCCACATGCTAGGTTCTCCCCGGCAGGCCGATTGTGTGGAATAGGCCTTTTGGCCTGTGAGGGGCACGGACAGGCCAAAGGCCTATTCCACAACGAAATGGGTCACACGGCAGCAGCATGAAATACCTCTGAGGGCTCGTCGCGGGGTGATTCCAGCAGCGAAACGAGCCGTCTGGCGCGCGCTTCCGCGGTGTGGCAGGCGAGCGTGCGCTCACGAGCGTTCCTGCCGATCCGCTCCAGATCCGTGCGGTCCGCCTGAATCGCTGCGCATGTATCGGCCGCGGGATCCTGTGCGATCAGAATCTCCTCTCCCGGCTCGAAAAACGTCTCCAGCCCCGGCCACCAATCGCTCAAAACAGCAGTCCCGCATGCCGCTGCTTCAAACAGCCGCCCGGAGGGACAATATCCCATCGCCGCCATAGCGCCGCGAGCGATGCTCAAGGTCAGAGGCGAGGAAGAATAAAAGGCGCAATGCTGCAGCGGAGGCACATGTTCGAAGTAACGCACATTCGCGGGCCAGCGCCGCGGTTCGGGATACATCGCGCCCGCGATCAGGAAACTCCGCTCCGGCAGGCGCCGCGCTGGAGAAAGCAGTAACTCTTCCAGCCGCTTTTGCCGGTCTTCCGAATAAGTCCCCAAAAAGGAAAAATCCGCGGCAAACGCCGCCTCAGGCTCGACCCGATAGTAATTCGCAGCGTCCACCCACCCATATAGAGGCGAGACGCAGCGGGCGCCGAGCTGTCTGCGAAGGCGGTCCAACGCTTCTCCTCCTGCGTAACTCAATATTAAGTCGAAATTGGAGAGGCCTTCGGCGGGAAGATAGGGGATCTGCTCGCCGCGCTCTAGGCGGCTCAGCGTGACCGGCGTATCCAGATCGTAAAATACGGTGCGCGGGAGATGCGACTCCAGGACCAGTTCGCAGGCTGCGGCTCCGTCGGGGCAATACGAAGTGACCATCCCCACATCGGCATCTCGCAGCTCTTTCGCGGCAACATAGAGATTTTCGAGCCAATCCTTATAGAGATGGACCTGAGCGAACGGAAGCGATGGAGCATCGCGGTGCTCGGCGTAGTATGGCAGATCGCGCTCGAAGAAATGCACCTGGTGGCCTTCGGCCGCAAGCGCCCGGAACAGCCCTCGCAGCAGGGTCGCGTGGCCGTTTCCCCAAGCCGACGTCACCGATAGCCCAAAGATAACGATTTTCATGGCCTCGTACTTCTCTGGTTTCCAGATGCGCGCCCGGCTGGTTTCGTGACAGACTCTTACAGAACCCCGACCGTAAGGAAGGGGCCGGCCGCCTCCTCGCTCACGCTCGGGGCTCTGTTAGCGTTTCTTAAACGCGTAGAGAAACTCGACGCCCACGACTCCGTTCCAGTCACGCGTCGCCACGGCGGAGAACTTGGGCGTAAAATTCCACTCGATGCGGATAATTTCGGCGTTAGTCCGGCTCAGATCCTCGATATAGGTGAAGGTCAGATTTGAAGTGATCTGCTGTTTCAGCGTGATGCGCGCGGTCGGCAGGCCGTTGGAGCCCTGGAACGAGGGATCGATCTTGAATTCGCTAATACCAAAGACATGCTGCAGACGGCTGGCGACCGGATTGGCCACCGCTTGCCCCAGAACCGCCGATGCGCCCATCTGACTGACCGACTGCCGCTCGGAGGGAGGCTGCTTCGCGGCAATACTGGGGTTGGTGCTGGGAGTGGTATTGGTCGCAAGCAATTGCACAATCTGCTGAAACGTTAGCGGAGGATTCGAGTGATAACTCAGATGCAAGTCGTCCATGGAACCCGAAATACCCAGTGTCACGTCGATGCCTTGTACGACCGTCCGCAGAGAGATGTCCAGAACCGGCTCAACCGAATAGGGATTGTAGAAATTGATGGTGCCGGCATTAACAGTGTACTTATTGCCGAAAAACAGCAGGCTGCCGTTGGTGATGCGCACGCTTCCCAGAATCCCCGGATTGGCGGCTGTTCCGCGAACCGTCAGATCGACAAATACTTCAACGCTTTGGGTGTAACTGGAGACGACGCGGAGCCCGGGAGAGCTCAGCACGTGAATGTCCAGGCGCATTCCACGCTCGAAGGCGGAGGGCGCGGCGGAAGACGATGGCGGGCCGGAGGCGGAACTCAGCAGCGAGCCCACATCGGTTGCTCCCGAGTAGGCGATCCGGTCGATGCCGACGGTTCCGGCCACCAGCGAATAGTTCGTGTTGCCGGTGAGCTTGATCAGGGCGCTGGTGACGATGCTGGCCCCCGAATAGCGGACGCGCACCTGCTTGACAAGGGCCTGCAGGTTAAAAGCTGCCGTACCGTTGGTGTAGCTAGCGAACCCGGAGAGCGTCACTTTTCCGCCGCCGGTCTCGCCGGTGAAGCTTTGGATCTGTGCGGTCGTGCCGCGCAGCAGAATCACGGCATTCGCGTTGGCAATGCCGTTGGGAGAACCGGTGTATTCGAGGTTGGCGTTTTTTAACTCGACGGTTCCGGTCACGGCGGGCTGCGTAAGAGTGCCGTGGATGGCGCCCTTCAGGGTCACCGATCCGCTCGAATAGACGTCGCGGTTGATATCGGAAAGAATCGCGAGATTCATATCCGCATTGACTTCCAGACCCAGCGGAGAGTTGGCGTCGCGCAGATTCACGTGCCCGCCCATGTTGATATGCGTTTCCGGGCCGGTGATGTTGAACTGGCGGACGCGCAAGACTTCATTCCGGAGCTCGACCATGATCGGTCCTTGGTTTTGCAGCGTCACCGAACGATGTGCCGGCGCTCCGGTGGGCAAGGTGGGCGGGAGCGTTTTGAGTTGCAGCGTCTTCAATTTCAGTTCTCCGTCCAGATTCTTCGGCTGCAAAATAGGCCCGTTCACAGATAGATCGCCGGCGATGCGCGTGTCGAAGCGCGGCTGCGTCTGGGGGCCGGAGCTGATGAAGGGATAGAGATTCACATACCGGATGTTGGCGAATGAGATGCTGGCGCGAACCGGATAATCGCCGGTAAGCGTCGCATCTCCCGAGCCACGGATCTGGCTTTGCGCGAGATCGGAATTTAAGGAGAACGTGACGCGATCGCCCACGGTGTGCGCGGTGAAGCTAGCGCCTCCGAGACCATGGCCGTCCATGCGCAGATCCGAAGCCGAGGCATTGGCGTTGAATTGGGAAACGCGCACCGCGGGCGAACCGTTCCGTTCGCGAAAGCTGGCCGCCACGTCGCCTGCCAAATGCAGGGTTCCCCCAACTCCCGGCTGAGTTTCGGTCAGCTTTTCGATTTTGGCCAACTGAATCGGCGTCGAACTTACTTTCAGTTTTAGCGAGCCGGCATGAAAATTATTCGCCGGGTGCGAGAACTCGCCCGACAACGTCAGCTTACCTGCCGGCACATCCAGCGAGATAGACGGGATGTTGACGCGCGTGTTCGAATATTGGAGGCTGCCGCGCAGGCTATTGATCGGCTGGCGATAAACGTTCGCATCTGTGAGTGCGAACTTCAAATTTGCGGCCGGCGCCTGCACAGTTCCGGACACATGTGCGTTGGCCGAAAGCATGCCTGTCGCCGGAATCGAATGGACATCCGCCATTTCGAGCGTCTTGCCGATGGACAGATTTTGAATCGAAGCGTCCGCGACGGTTGGATAATTCGCGGCCAGTTCGGTCTTGCCGTTGAGCTTGATCTGCGAACCGGCAAAGTTCGAAGCCAGGGTGTATTGGATCGTGTTGTTGACGGTCTGTGCGGTTGCCGTCAGGCCGCCGGCGTTTTGATTTTCCAACTGCAAGCCGGTAGCCGACAGTTTGGCGGAAAGGTGGGAAATCTTCACCTGCGTTTTGTCGTTCGGCTTGGCGATATTCGCCGCCGCGGACGCATCGAGTTGGATGAATCCGGCGATGCCGCGGTTTTCACGCTGCACCAGTTCCAGATCGGCGAGTTGCAGGTTTGTGGTTTTGATGTGGAATTGCACCCGGCCGGTGGTGAAGCTATTGCGCGGATGATGGAGGCTGCCGGTCAAATCGATGCGCGCATTGCCGATCGCCACTTCGAGCGGAGCAAGCGCAATCAATTGGTCCGCGAAGTTGACGTTGGCGGACACGCGATCGAAAGACTGCCCGTCGAAATTTCCATTATCGATCGTGAGTTTCGCGCTGCCGAGCGGATCGCCGTAGGTGCCGTGGATATGCGCAGTGACGTTCAGCGCGCCCGATACGCTCACGCTGGACTGGCCCGCCGCGGCCGCCAGCTTGCCGATATCCGAACCGTGCAGCGCGAGATTCGCCGCGAGCGGCGAGCGCGGCTCCGGCTTCCATTTGACCAGCCCGATACGGGCATCGAAATTACTATTTAGAGCGCCCTTCAGCACACCGTCCTGAATTTCCGCGCCCGCAGGAGAAGCTTGCAGGTTCATCGAGAGATCGTCGAATGGACGATGCTCCACATCGAACCTGGTCAGCGCCAGATGGCTGGCGATATGCGGCGCCTTGAGATTGCCGGTAATCTGCGCCTGAATCTCCGCAGAGCCTCCGGAGCGCAGAGTGATGGGTAGCGAGGTAGCGGGTTTACCGGAGGAGACCAGATTCATGGCCGGGAGAAAATCGTTCAAATTATGCGAAACGAGGTGAACGTCAATGCGCTGGTGCGCGGCTTCGGATTGGTGCAGCGCTCCCGAGATATCCAGCCGCGAATGAGGCAGCGCCAGATAAGAGCGATGGAGTTCGATGGCGCCGGTTTTGCCCGAGTAGGCCGCGACCAGCCTTCCGCGCAGCGGCACGCCGCGATGCCCGGGAACAATCGCGAGATTCGCCTGCGCACTCAGTCCCGTCGCTCCCTTTGCCTTTAAATCTCCCTCGGCTTTGAGCGTTCCGTTGAGGGCGCCATCATATCCGATATGCTTTCCGGTCGCGACCGCGGAAATTACCGGCAGATCGAAATTACGCAGATGGCTTTCGAAGCTCAACTGCTGCATGTTTTTTATAAACAGCTTCGCCGTGAGCTCTCCGCCGAGCGCGTGCAACTGCAATTGGTTCAAGTCGATCAAGTTCGGATCGGCATGAAAAGGCGTAGAGAGACTGATATTCGAAAGATGGACCTGGCCGTTGCTGAGCGCGAGATTGCGGCTCTTGACGGTTCCGTCCACCGCATATTGATCCTGCGCATTGAGCTTCACCGACCCGGCCAGCAGAATGGCGCCGGACGCGCGCGTGGAGCGGTTCATCAGCCGGGTCAACTGATCCAGCGCGAGATGGCCGCTAAACCGGATGGTTCCGTTGTTCGGGCCGTTCAGCGCGCCTGCAGCTTGGAAAACCGTGTCGCCCAGCGCGAGATGCGCGGTTTGCACCTGAATTTTTTTGCTCTGTTCATCGATGTGTGCCTGAAACGCGGCGGTAAGGATTTTCGGGGCGCCCGGAGCATTCGGCTCGATGGGAATATCGAAGCTGCGCCGCATCTCCGGGAGCGAGATGTTCGCCTTCAGGCTGGCTTGGATATTTGGCGCGTTGAGGTTCTCGACCGAAGCGTTCAGCAAGATCGACGATTGGCCGGTTCGCACCTCGGCATTCGCGATGCGCACCGCGTTGGCTTCGATGGTAACCGGGATGTGGATGTGTGCATTGAGCGGCGGGCGGCTGCCGGATTTCAGAATCAGCGGATCGATCGAGAGTCCGCCTTGGTAACTCGGCCGGCTGCCGTTGTAATTCAAAATCGCATGCAGATTTTCGCCACGGGCGTTGAAAGCTGTCTTTTCTTCGTTGAATTGAATCAAGCCATGATCGAGATCGAACTTGCCGATCTTCAGATTCAGCACGGTTTCGAGTGTGTTGCCGTTGTTATTGGAGGTCGCCGGCTTCCGGATCTTCGGCTGCGGAAGATTCGTTTTCCCGTCCGGAAAAACGATCAGATCGACGTGCGGGCGCTCGATGCCGACATAGGCGATATCGGCGACGCCCCCAATACCGGCGCCGGAGAACAGCTTCACATGCACCGTAATTGCCGGAACATCGACCAGCGGCGCGGCTGTGGCCGGTTCGGTTCCATGGATGACGAAATTACGGATGTGAAAGGTCAGCGAAGTCCAGTCCATATGGAACGAGCCGACCTCGACTTTCGCGCCGGTCGCCTGTTCCACGCTGGAGGCGATCTTCCCGCGTATATAGTTGGAGAGCCAGGGCGTGTGCAGAGCGAAAAACACGACGACGAGAATCACCACGACGACGCCGACAATCCATGCGACCACCTTGGCAGCGATTCTGGCTGGTCTGCTCATCGCAAGCCCTCCTCGAGGTATTGGATTGTCGCGCTTTTCCTCTGCTGGTCGAGCCAGGAATAAAACTGCTTGTTGACTTCTTCTCCGGTCAGGATGTCGCGAGTCTCTTCGCGCAGTTGGGCGGGAGATTTGCCGGGATATTTTTTCGCCAGCGCGGCGGCGTGGGCATCGTAATATGTCCGGACATCCTTGCCGGTCACGTATACGGCGGGCTTGAAGCGCGCGCCGATGAAATCCAGCACCGTGAGCTGCCACTCGAAATACAACTCCAGCTCGGTCCTGGTCAGGCCGTAGCTGCGCAGTCCCTGCTGAAAAACGGTCTGCGTCTTGAAGCGATTCGCAATGAGATCGCTCAGTTCCTTGTCCGCCTGCTGAGAGGTCGCACTGGGATAATCTCCGATGCGAATTTCCCGCCGGATGAATTGCTGGGTGAGGAGGCGATTGGCCCCTTTCTTCCGCGCCGCATCGCTGAAACTCAATGCCGCACGGTTCAGAAAATCGGTGACGCGGATGTCGCGATCGATATCGCTGTCTTTAATGATGTGCTCGTTGACGATGATGGCGATGCGGTCGATGATGACGGCTGGAGCCGAAACCGCAGCAACGAGCAGCAAAAGTGTCATTCCGAGCCTCATCAGAACGCCTGCCCGATGGAAAAGAAAAATTGGAAGTGGCTCAGCCGCTGCGGTGTCGGAGTACACAAAGGTGAGACTCCGATTTGGGACGGAGTACACGTCAGCAGATCCTGAATGGTTTCGTCCACGTTGAAGCCAAGGAAGCGCGGCGGATTCAAGGCGTAAGAGAAATCGACGCGAACCGGTCCGAACGGCGTCTTATAGCGAATGCCGAAGCCGGGCGCTTGCACGGTGTAATTAAAATCCTGCAGCGATTTCTGATGGTAGCTGAGCGAGATATCGCCAAAAGTATTGAAAATGTTCCCCATATCCTCGAACAAAACGCCCTGCACCGAAGTACCCAGAAGCGGGAAGCGCAGTTCGACGTTGTTGAAGAAAAGCGCGTTGCCGCCGATGGGGAAGCCGGTCGGTTCGCAGGCGGGCTGCGTGCACATGCCCGGTATTTCGTTCGGCGTTCCGATATCGCGCGGCCCGGCCTGGTTGTCGCCAAAGCCGCGCATGGAGACGCTGCCACCGCCGAAGAAACGCTCCGGCAGCGGCACCGCATCGAACCGGTTCAGTCCGGCGGGAATGTGGAACGGCAAAATCTCGCCAATTTGCGTCTGACGCGCGAGCACCATGTTGTGCCCCAACGAAGTATAGGTTGCGTTGCGGGCGAGCACGCGGAGGAAGTTTCTTTGCGATCCGAAATAGCTGCTGGCCAGGCCCGCGTCGAGCGTGTTCCAGAATCCATGATGCGCATCCGCCGGGTTATCGCGATGGTCCTGGATGTAATCGAAGGAGAACATTCCGATACGCACGGGCTGTAGAAATTGCGGAATCAGTAAAGACGGTATTTCGACGTTCGACGTGCTGACGCGGCGATAGGCGTAGCGCAACTGGAGTGTGGAAGCGCGGTTGAATCGCTGTGAAAGCTGCACGGAGGCCTCTTCGCGCCTCCCAGAAAACGTCTGGACATCTTGCGTCGTGTCGAAGATGCCGGAAAAAATGAGCGAGCGGCTCGGAGATCCGAAAACCCTCGGGAAAATATAATTCAGCGAAGCATGCTGTTGCAGCGTGGAATAGGAGGTCTGGAGCGAGACCGTCTCGCCCGTTCCGCGGAAATTGATCCGGCTCACATCGAAGGAAACCAAGGGAGAAATGCCCTTGGCGCCTCCAGCTTGCGAAAGCAGATTCGTCGTGCCGCCAAACTGTCCCACCTCCAATCCCAGACCCACGTGAAACGAATAGCGATCCGCTTCGTGCACGTCGTACAAGACATACTTGTCACGACTGCTTCCGTCCGCGTTTTGCAAGCCGGCGTTCACATTGGCGAAAACGCCCAGATCCATCAAACGCCGGGCGATATCGTTCATTTGCACCAGCGAGACCGGCTCGCCATGGTGAAGCGTAATCTGTTTCCTGACCAGGGAGGGGCGCGTGCGGTAGACCCCGGAAACGATTACCCTGCGCACGAAATCGCGCACCCCTTCCTGGATTTTATAGACCACATCCATCGTGGCCGGCTTCGCGCCGGGACTGCTCGTGTATGAGAACGAGGCTTTGGTGTATCCGTGCGAATAGTAGTCCTCGAGAATGCGGTTGCGATCGGAGGTAATGGAGGCGATGCTGTAGGGCTGACCCGGAATCGACCGCAGTTGCTTTTTCAGGCTGCCCAGCGGCAGTTTGTCATCGCCTTGGATGGTGAGCTTCCCGACGCGCCACTGCTTGCCTTGATCGATGTGAAACGTGACGCCCAGGTCTTCCTTGTTGCCGTTGTAGTCGGTTTGCACGGTGGAGGTGACCTTCACGTTCAGAAAACCGTTGGCCCGGTACAGATTGGCGATCGCCTCGGCGTCCCGGGTGCGGAAGGCCTCGCTGTATCGTCCATAGCGGTGCAGAATCGTGCCCGCGGTTTGCAGAAACATGCGCTCGGTCAGGGTGCCGCGCTCGAAATAACGGCTGCCGGTGAAGCCGATGTGTACCAGCTTGCGCCGCGGACCCAGCGCGATATAGAAGTTGATGGTTTCCTCGCCGCTTTTGAGCGGCTCGCGCTTAAAGGTAACGTCGGCATCCGGATACCCCTTGGACTGAAAATAATTGCGCAGATTCTGCTGGCCCTCAAACAACAGGTCGTTATCCACCGACCCTTCCTGATACACCGGCACCAACTGGCGCATTTTCTTTTTTGAGACTTTCGCTTGGAGCGCGCGCAGCTGGATCTTCGGCCCTGCGTCGACCTTCAGCTCGGGCTGCCCGCGGCCGGTAATCGGATCGTAGGTAATGCCCTTCAGGTCCACCGTAGCCGTCAGCCGGTTGGCTTTTGCATATCTTTTCTGAATGCCGTCGATTCCTTTTTCGGTGAGCGACTGGGTAATCTTCCGCCACCAGTGAATGAACGGCCACTGCCAGCCAGTGGCATCGATGATTTCGTCGTCGGAGAGCTTCTGATCGCCGGTAATTTTGGGCTTGGTATAGCGGGCGCGCTTGCCGGCCTGCACCTGGAAACGAATCGTCACCTGGTGCGTGATCGGATCGCGCAAATACGACACGCCCACCTGCCCTTGATACAAGCCGTTCTGCTTCAGTTCGCGCGCGATTATCTGCCGCGCTCGTTCCAGCTCCTCGGGATTAAACGGCTGGCCGAGCGTGAGCAGCGAATCGGCAATCACGACCGACCGGCTCGGCGGGTTTTTGATATTCCCTTCCGCGGCGACGTGCCCGATGAACCAGCGCGGCTTGGTGATGAACCGGATGGTCACACCTTTTCCGCTCGGCTCGGCATCGACTTGGATATCGTCATACGCGCCACTCGCCCATAGATTGTCAATCGTGGTGGCGACCTGATTCAGATCCAAAGGATTGCCCGGCTTCACGAGTTGCATAGCCTCGAGATCGTGTTGGTCGAGCGGCTGCCTGGCGGGCGCGTACTGAACCGAGATCACCGTGCGTCCTTTAAATTTCTGCGCCTGGGCGCGCGCTAAGCCGCCGAACAGGAGGAGCAGGGAGAAAATAGGAATAGAGATGCGGACAGTTCCCTGCCGGAATTTCACGTCCTCGGCTCCCGACAACCGGCTGAATTGCAAGCCCGCACGCACTCCGTGGACGTTTGTCCAAAGATCCCTGTTACAGCCGGTGGAACAGACCGTCGTTTTTTGTGGTCTGTCATGCTGAGGCCAGAGACGGACGGCAAAAGGCGGTCGTCTGCCGCGCCAGGGTGCATATGACCATCAAGCAGACCCGGCACCTGCTTGCGACGGCTTTCTCCAAGTGGAACGAGCATCATGCTCCGCGGCTCGGGGCGGCGCTGGCCTACTATGCCCTGCTCGCGGCCGCTCCGCTGCTGCTCCTCGTCATTGAAATCTCCGCGTTGGTGCTGAACCGGAGCGCCGCCGAACACGAACTGCTCCGCTATACCGCCACTTTCGCCGGGCCGGGAGCTGCGCATATGCTCCGAAGCGCTATCAGTAGTGCTCATCATAAAACGGGAATCGTGGCCAGTTCCATCGCAGCGGTGGCCTTGTTCGTGGCCGCCTCCGGCTTCTTCGTGGATCTGCAGGACGCGCTGAATACCATCTGGGAGGCGCCGCCGCAGCAGCTCTCCACTGTTCGCTCTATCGTGAGGCAGCGGCTAAAAGCTTTCGCCATGATCATTTGCTTGGGCATTTTCGCGGCCGTTTCCCTTCTCTGCAGTGCCGCCTTCGCAATCATACAGAGATACTTCCGCGCTTATATCCCGCTGCACACGGCCATTTTCGGAGAAGTCTTGAATTTTGTCGTCTCCGTATTTGTCCTTACGCTGCTGTTTGGGCTGGTCTTTAAGTTCGTCCCGCGCATGCCGATCAACTGGGCCGACGTTTCGTTCGGCGCCTTCATTTCGGCCGTGCTGTTTATGATCGGCAAGTCGGCACTCGCCATTTACCTCAACACGACCGGCTTCGGTTCCACCTATGGGGCAGCGGGATCGATCATCGCCTTCGTTGCCTGGATGTATTACTCGGCGCAGATTTTCCTGTTCGGAGCCATTTTCACGCGCGTCTATGCCGACGAACACCGCTCCTATGCCTGCCGGCGGGTGCAGACGCAAACGAACTGACAAAATAGAACGGATATGAACAGGACCAAATCGCGCCGCGGCTTTCTGCAGAGTTGCTTGTCGGCGGGCGCCGGCTTTGCGCTGGCTCCCCTCGCCGCCGGAAAAACCGGGCCTGCCACACGCTCGCTTGCCTTGAATCAGGATTGGCATTTCGAAAAATCCGTGGTAACGCTGCCGCATTGTGTCGCGCCGTTGTCGTGGCACAACTGGGACCCCGGCGCCTGGGAAAAGGTCTGGAGCTATCGCCGTGATTTCACGGCACCCCGCGATTTTCACGGCTTGCGCATGTTCCTGCACTTCGAGGGCGCGCTGACCTCCGCCACGCCCACGCTGAACGGCCACGCTCTGCCGCGGCACGCCGGCGGTTACCTTCCTTTTCAACACGAGATCACCGGCTTGGTAAAGCAGGGCGGCAATCAATTAGCGGTAGCCGTTGATGCGCGCTGGCAGAGCGTTCCGCCGGAAGGATCGCCCAAAGGCCCACGCTCGATCGATTACCTCGAGCCCGGAGGCATTTGGGGCTCGGTCCGCTTGCTTGCCGTGCCGGATGTGTTCATAAAGGACGTTTTCGCGAAAGCGGTCCGCGTGCTCGATTCGGACCGCAATCTCGAAGTCGCCTGCATGCTCGATGCGGCGCACGTGCCGAGCGGCCCCATCCGGCTGGAAGCGCTGCTGATGGATCGCGGGAATACCGTCGCTCGCGCGTCGAAAAACGTCCGCATCGAGAAGCCCGGTGAAACCAGCGCGATTCTCCATCTTGCGAATCTGCGCAACGTGACGCTTTGGGACGTTGAGCGGCCGTATCTTTACGAGGTGATGGTGACGGCGTTTGTGGAGAACAAGCCGGTACACGAATATCGTGTGCGCACCGGTTTGCGGGAAGCGCGTTTCGAGCTGGATGGATTTTTTCTGAACGGGAGCCGGGTCCAATTGTTAGGCTTGAACCGGCATGAGTTGTTCCCCTATGTGGGCCGCGCCATGCCGAATCGGGCGCAGCGCCGCGACGCGGAAATCATTCGCCGCGAATTCCACTGCAATATGGTGCGCTGCTCACACTATCCACAGTCGGAATCCTTTCTCGACGCCTGCGACGAATTGGGCCTGATGGTCTGGGAAGAGCCGCCCGGCTGGCAGTATCTCGGCGACGCGGCATGGAAGGACCTGGTGGTGCGCGACGTGCGCGACATGGTGCGGCGCGATCGCAACCACCCCGCGATTATCATCTGGGGCGTTCGCGTGAACGAATCGCATAACGATCCCGCTCTCTATACGCGCACGAAAAAAGTCGCGAAGTCTCTCGACGGCACGCGACAGACTTCCGGCTCCATGACGCGCGTCTCGACCAAGGGTTGGGTGCAAGACGTTTTTGCTTTCGACGATTACCACGCCAAGCCGGACGGTAGCGTGAGCCTGGCGGCGCCGATCGCCGGCGTGCCGTTCTTCTTCTCCGAAGCGGTCGGCCAATTCAATTACCCTGCCCGCCATGGCTTCAACCTGAAGTATCGGCGCGCGGGCGATGCCGCGGACCAGCAGCGGCAGGCGATTTATCATGCTCAGGCGCACGATCGCGCGGCCGCGAATAAACGCTACTGCGGCCTGATCGCCTGGTGCGCCTTCGAATACGGCAGTCTCCTCAATGGTTATGAAACGGTGAAGTATCCCGGCGTAGCGGATTTCTTCCGCATTCCGAAGCTCGGGGCGTCGTTCTATCTGTCGCAAGGCGATCCCAAACAGCGCCCGGTGATCGAGCCGAATTTCTATTGGGACTTCGGTTCCGGCACGCCTTCCGGCCCCGGAGACCACGCCGCCATCTTTTCCAACTGCGATCGATTGGAGTTGCACATCGACGGCAAGCCGCACGCCACACTTCATCCGGACCGAACCAATTTTCCGCATCTGAAATACCCGCCGTTTTTCGCCGATCTCTCGCTCGATGGCTCGAAAAAGCCGGAGCTGCGCATCGACGGCTATCTCGGCAATCGCCTGGCGCTCTCGCGCTCGTTTTCCTCTTATCCCAGCAAGGACCAGCTCTCGCTCCAGGCCGACGATTCGAAATTGACCGGCGACGGTTCGGACGCCACGCGTCTGGTGTTTCGAGTGGTGGACCAATTCGGCGCCCCGCGCCTGCACGGAGGCGGAACGGTAAGTTTCGAGGTAAAAGGCCCGGCGGTGATCGTCGGCGACAACCCGTTTGACCTGGGCGAGAGCGGCGGCTCGGCCGCGGTTTGGGTCCGCACTCTACCCGGCCGCACCGGCCGTGTGCGCATCACGGCTAAACATTCGAAGCTGGGCCGGAAATCCGTCGAGATCCAGGTGCGCAAGGTTTAATCTCAATACCGTTCACCTAAGCGGCAAGCATGCTGCACCAAGTGCCGAATCTGAGCTGGGAGTGTGAGCGGAATAATGTCATTTTGCTGCTGATCACGAGGGACAAATGCTTGCCGGCGCCGGCTTAGGCGGCCCGGACAGGAGATTTCCTGTGTTCGCGGGCGAGATGGGCGGGCCGGGAGCGCTTGAGATGGTTCTCTATCTCGGCAGTTGAAAAAACGAACCCAAATGCGGCGGGGTCGAAGAGCCAATTGTCTTTTTGGGCTGCGAGATAAAGCTCGACAGCGGCTTCCATCTGCTGCTTGTCCTTTTGGATACGCTCCTGCTGAAGCTGGCGCAATTCTGCCATGTCCTTGGCGCGCTGGCGCTGGAGCCGCGCTTCCTGAATTTGGAGGTTGCGGATCTGCTTTTCGTAGGTCAGAAAGGCATGGCACTCGATAAGGGCGGGGCGATTCGCCGGGTCTTCGTTCTCGAATTGTTTGGCGAATTCGGTATAGCCGCGAGAGAAGATGGCGGATTCGAGCGCGGGGATGCGGAGGACGCGCCACATATTGTCGGCGATGGACTGGGCGAGGCACTGCTCGCGGATGCCAACGGGGTTGAGTTCTTTCATAAACTCGCGGACGTGGTGCTCGTAGGCGGCGACGTCGTCGGTGGGCAGAAGGACGGTGCGGCCGGTGAGTCCTGTTTTGACGGCGTTGAGTGAGGAGGTCTGCTTTCCTGCGGCGCTGCGGGGTCCGGTGGAGAATTGGGCGTTGGTGCGGTTGGCGGCGAGCTGGGCGGGAGAAATGCTTGTTTTGGCCTTCGGCTCGCTGAGAATCACGGCCTCATCGGACAGTGGCGGCTCAGCGGCCGGGGCCAGAAGTTCCAGATCGGGTTCGACTGCCGGGAATGGCATCTCGGGTTCGGGGACGGCTGTTGCCGCCGGCATGAAGGATTGCTTCTCGGCTTTACGGGCGAGTTTGCGGGCTTTGCGCTCGGCGGCGCGACGAATGGAGCGAGGGCTCATAACGAGGCCAAGGTAATTCACAACGGAGCGCGAGGCGGCGGGAGGTGCCTGTAAGTAGTTGATGCACCAGGAAATATAAATTGGCTTTCGCTGTTACCGACTTGAGGGCGGTCCGTCGGAAAACGCGGGCTGCTGATGTCGCGTGCTTCGGCGGTACTCCGGATGCCAGGTTAGCGGCGGGAACGGCGTTTTTTCAGTCCTGATCCGAGGCATGTTCGTGGTCGCCGCCGACTGTCTGGAGCATAGGAAAAAGCAGGCGCGACGAGTCGGAAGATTTGTCGGGCTATGCCAAATTTCATCTAATGGGTTATCACGAGCTAACGCGTTCGAAGGAAAGCGAGATCAGCTGCCTCGACGACGTTCCATCTGCGGCGCGACTAGCTGCCCGCCAGCAGTTGCTAGCAAAGTGGTACCACGCTATTGCTCTTGCTCCGTTCGTTGCGGTCCTATTTATCGATACCGAGTTCTTTGGATATTCTGACAACCGACTTTGGCTCGTTCTGGTCGGGGCGACCTTAGTTTGGGCCCTTGCCGTCGCGGTATACACGTTCTATTTGATCTTTTTCCTGAAGTGCCCTCGGTGCAGTTGGCGCTTCGGGCTCGGTAGCAAATGTAGGTCTTGTAACTTACCGAGACACCGTAACGTCGTCTCTTGGCTTGAATGACCAACGGAGAACGCGGACGGAGGCACTAAAATCCCGGCGCTAAGATTATTCTGCCTGCGTCCACATTTCCCACAGACCCTCATGCCGATAGGGGTGATGACATTTCGTGGCAAGCGGTCTATCGCACCCAACTTCCGAGTTCGGCTCTTCGCATGGAATCATGGTGGACTGTCACGGAATTCCATAAAGCAAAGCCACGCCATGACTGCTCAACACTCACGGTCAAGCCGGTGGTGCCCAACCAAATTTGCGGATTGTCGTGTTGTAGTTTCGATACATCTCTGCCAAATGCGAGATCGACAGCCTTCCGAGCGCCGCATCGGATAATCGCTTGCCCTCTCCCGCGAATTGAATCTGCAGATTTCGCTGGCTCCAGACGGGTAGCGGCAGAAGTACGGACAGAGCCGTCGGATGCACAAACTTGGACAGCATCTGGTTCTGCGATCGAAACTCCTGGTCGCGTCCGAGTGCTTTGGCCGCTTCATTAACTGCCGTCCAGGCGTCGGGCCCGTGATCGGGGTTCAATATCCCAACTGCCTTTTGAAGCAACTGCTGGAACTCAGGGTCGTGATCTTCTTGCGCGAATGGCTTCGGCGCTTCAAACGCTTTAGGATCTTTCGGCTTCTTTCTTTCTTCGACCGACCTTGCGTCACCAGCGAGATGGCGTCTCTAATTGAATCCTCCCAAAACTCCCGCGCACGGTCCTCGGAACTGGTCGCATATTCGACCCAAATATCGAGTTCCAGCAGGTTACGATTCAACCAGGCCATCTGAGGCATAACTAGCCGCCGCTTAAGCTTCTCAAGCTTCAAGATCAACGTGCGATTTTCTTCGATCGCACGCTTCAGCTGGAGGTACATGAGCGCCTTGTGAACGTCCCAGTCCGCCTTAGTGACATCCCAGATGTCTTCTTGGCCTTGCTCCATTACGGGTACAGTCTACCCGAGGAGCTAATGGTGCCCTCGACAGGTAAATTCAAGGCAAGCCCAAGGAGGCTCGCTGTACCAGGACACAGGACCAAAGCCACACATCGTAGGTCTTCGCCTCAAATGGGCCTCTATATTAGCGATTGAGGTCAATCACGCCAAATTAGGAACGAAAAGTCCGCCTCAATCCTCTAAAGTCCGACATGCGCGTTACTTAGACAAGTGGAATTCGAATCACCGGACCGAATCCGATTTGCTGTCCTAACTTAATCAATGCCTCGACCTCAGACTGGTCGCAGCGAGTCTGCCCTCTGATTTCGATACGTGATCCGCCAGTCTGTCGACATGAAACGGATGTTGATTGGTATTCGACATATCTCTCTTTATCCACGGGTATGGACCGGCACTGCGAGTCCGAGAAACGCGCGTTTGAGTTAGAATCGTATTCGGTGCCGACATGCCCCTCGACCCTGCCACGCGGCTCGGACCCTACGAGATAAGCGCGTTGATCGGTGCTGGGGGTATGGGTGAAGTTTATAGGGGACGAGACACGCGGCTCGATCGCAACGTTGCAGTTAAAGTTCTCACCGAGAAGCTCGCGCTCGATGTTCGGCTACTAGCGCGTTTCCGCACCGAAGCGAAAGCCATCGCGGCCCTTTCGCATCCCAACATTGTGTCGATCTACGATGCCGAATTGCAGCACCCGCCGTTCTTTCTGGTAACTGAACTGCTCGAAGGCGAAACAATCCGTCAGGCAATCGACCGCTCGCCGCTCGGTTGGCCGCGAGCGGTCGAAATCGGAGCTGCGATTGCCGATGGCCTTGGAGCTGCGCATGCGGCTGGCATTATTCATCGGGACCTCAAGCCGGAGAACATCTTCGTAACCGCTCGGCACGGAGTAAAGATCCTTGATTTTGGATTGGCGCGATTCAAACGTGGTTTTGAAGAGCCAAACGGCGTTCTGGCCGCAACACTTTCGGACGCGAACGTCGTAATGGGAACGGTTGGTTATATGGCGCCCGAGCAAATCCGCGCCGAAGCTGTGACCGCCGCGACTGACATGTTTTCCTTAGGATGCGTCCTTTACGAGATGCTCACCGGACGCAAAGCGTTTCAAGGCCCGACAGCCGCATCCACCCTTGCCGCGCTCCTCAACGAAAAGCCGCGAGGTGTCCGTCAATATAGGGACGAGATTCCGGCGGAGCTCGACCGCTGGATCGCGCACTGCCTCGCAAAGAACCCGGATGAACGCCCGCAATCCGCGCACGACCTCGCGCTCATTCTGCGCGATCTTCTCGGCGAGCGCAAACCCGGCAGGCAGTTCGAAGAAAGTGACGCGAACTCCAAAGTTGAATCACTCGCTGTGCTACCGTTCTCCACGTCTTCGAATTCTCCCGATGCGGAGTACCTCGCCGACGGAATTAGTGAAACCCTGATTAACAACCTTGCCCAGCTTAGGTGCTTGAGAGTGGTCGCCCGGAGTACGGTCGTTCGCCACAAGGGCAAGGACATCGATCCAATGCAAATTGGCCGCGATTTGGGCGTAAGTGCCGTTCTCAACGGAAGGATCTTCCAGCGAGGGGAGATCCTAATCATAGCCGTCGAACTTGTAAGAGTGGGTGACGGGTCACAGCTATGGGGCCAACAATATAAAAGGCAGGTGGCGGACATCTTTTCTATAGAAGACGAAATATCCACAGAAATTTCGGCACGTTTGAGAGTCCGATTCACAGGCAACGAACAGATACGACTCACTCGACACTATACAGAAAACCCGGAGGCGTATCAGTTGTACCTAAGAGGCCGGCACTGCTGGAATAAAAGAACGATTGAGGGCATGCAGCAGGCGCGGACATATTTTGAGCAAGCCGTTGAGGCCGATCCCAGCTACGCCCGGGCTTACACCGGCCTCGCGGATTGTATATCGATGCTTTCAATCTATGCCGAAACCGATCCGCGGCAAGGTCACGCCAAAGTGAAGGCAGCGCAGGAAATGGCATTGCAGATTGATCCCGGGCTCGCCGAGGCGCACGCCTCTCGCGGTTTCAAGCTGCTTTTATTCGATTGGAGGTTTGGTGAAGCCGAAGCGGCGCTTCGACGGGCACTCGACCTGAATCCCGGGTATGCTTCCGCTCACCAGTGGCTCGGTTTTGCGCTGGGCCTAACCATGCGCCTGCAGGAGGCCCGCGCTGCAATGAGAATCGCGCAGGAACTCGATCCTTTCTCGGCAAGCATAAACACTAGTGCCGTCTACCCTATTTATTGGGCCCGCCTCTTCGATGAAGCGGTTGAGGGATTTCGCAGTGCGGCCGCACTTCACCCGGGGTATTGGGTGGCACATTACTTTCTTGGGCTCTCGTACGGCAACCTGGGTGATTACGGCCAAGCCATCCTTGCTCTGCGCCACGCAGCAGAAATCGGCGACAGCATGTGGAGATACGCAGGCTTGGGCTTCGTTTATGGCCGGGCTGGACAGTTGGCGCAGGCCCGAGAAGTTCTTGCCAAATTGTACAAAGTGGGCGGGGACCGGTACGTGCCGGCCATCTACTCTGCGGCCGTGCATTCCGGCCTCGGTGATGTCGATGAGGCGCTGAAATTCCTTGAACGTGCGGTTGAGGAGCGCAATTGGCAAATCACGTGGCTCCATGTGGATCCCTTCTGGGACAGTATTCGCTCGAATGCGCGCTTCCAACGTCTTCAGGCGCAAGTCGCTCTGCCGTAATCCGTCCGCATTGCGGGCATGAATTAAGTCGCTCATTGCCGCGTATGTTCGAGCGAGCACCTGAGCAATGTTGAGCTGTACGGGCGGCGTATTGACCGGAATGCGCTTGGTAGCGGAAACTCCATTTCGCAGATCACCTGAGCAGGAAGATCTCCTGCCGCCTCGGCGGTAGCTTCTCGTAAACACGCCATTATGCGAATTCAATTGGCCGCAAAGTCGGCCACCCGTCCATTAGCCGTTTAAATCGGTTCGACATTTTGGCTGAATCCCGATCCGGTCATCAACAGCGCTGCGGATCCGCCAGTTGCAACAAGCTCGCGTTCGGTGGCCTGCACGCCTCAACGGACGTGAGACTGTTTAGAACAACTGCATCGAAAACCGGCTCAAAGCAAGTCCGGCTTATCGCGGCGCTTTGTTGGAGTGTTTTTTATAGTCCGAAATGCTTGGTGAGGTAATCGATGACCTGTTGAATTTGTTCATCTGTGCCGGTAGCGCCTCTAGCCACCATCGTGTGGACAATGCTGGACCATCCGGTTCTGTTGTGACGCTCATTGATTACAACATCAAGCGGGTGACATGTTCCGCACATCCTCTGTACGACAGCCTTACCGTTTCCGTCCGGAACCTTCGTTCCTGAGGCGCTTCCGTGTTGAGCGATGTGCGGCGAGGGCTCGGCGCGCTGTACGGATTCCCTTAGAGGACCATGCGATAGGGTAAACGCGATCAAACTGTCGCTTTCAGGATTTCCGAAATATCCATTGCCTCCAGCCATAATCGCAACGTATTGCTTTCCATTCTTTCCTAGATAGGTAATGGGGACCGCGTGGCCGTCGGCATCAATCTTATCCACCCATAATTGCCGGCCGG
>DASVGP010000089.1:0-13723 GCA_036379475.1 Bryobacteraceae bacterium
GAATCCCAGTAGGGGCAAGCCTGTCAGCACGGAGGCAAAAAAGAACAGACAAGCCGCAAACACAAGCGCCGGCAATAGCACCGCGAGAATGGCGTTACTCAGAGTTCCTGCCTTCCGGCCGCCGACAAACCCGGCGATGAAGGGGCCGATGATCGCCAGCCAGAACAGCAGGATCGACAAAACGAACATCCAGACGATGGCACGCCCAATGCTGCCGCGGTTCTGCATGCATCAAGTGTGACACGGACCGAATGCTAGCCCGCCCTCTTAAGCCCGTCGCTGATGGCCTTCTTGAGTACCGTCTGGTAACCGAGGCCTTTCTTTTCCGCGATCCGTTTCGCGCGCTCCAGGTCTGCTATCGGTACGCGGATCGAAATCGGGCGCGTCGCGTTCCGCTTGGCCTGGTCCATAAGCCGCTCCAGCAGTTTTGGATCGGTTTTTTTTACCTTCAACCCGGCAGAACGGATGAGAGTGCCCGCTTTAAGCGCACGGCTAAACTCACGCGCCGTTTGACGGCGGCCTTCCGGAGTTGTATACCAATCAGCTTCTTCCGCTTCGGATTGAAATCTGGGCAGGTTAATCGATTTGCGGCGCATATCTTCTCCTATCGGCGATATTCATTCTGTATGCCGTGATTGTGCGAAAGAGGTTGCATCGAATCGTGAATACCACCACAATGTGGCGTCCGGATGCCGTTTTCCCGAAAAGCTTCCATCGCTTTTCTCCATGAGCCGATTCAGCAGCGGCAGTGACGTGCAGGCGGGCAACAGCTTCTTCAACTTCGGACGGGGTGACCGAATGGCGCTGGATGTGGCCGACATTGGCATCATCCCAATCGAATCCGTCGACTCGAACCTCCCAAAGATAGTATATACAGATGCTGTGTATACATTCAGGGAACGATATCTAAGCCGGGAGATCTGGGCGGCCAATCCCGCCTATATCGGCGCCAAGAGCCCCTCCGGAGGCTCAAATAATAGCGGGAAGAATCGACCGTCCATCTTGCCGCCCTTCGGAATTGTTGGAACACCGGCGAGCAGTTCGTCATTCGAAGCCGAGCGAACACCGTCCCGCATTACGTTAATCACAGTCGCGCGGCGCGGCCGGTCTGACTTGTTCGCATACGAGCCGTGCACAAGAAGCGGATGATGAAAACTGCACTCCCCGCTCTTTAACTCGATAGGCACAGGCTTAAACGCATCTCGTTGTTCCGGCGACAAAACCGTATAGATCTCTTCCATGTTGCCGGTAAGCCCCGTAATCGGCAGGAGATTCCATCGATGGCTTCCGGGCACATAGTGAAGGCATCCATTCTCGCGGGTGCTTTCGTCGAGCCCAATCCAGCAGGTCAGGTGAGCCATCGGCGCCGTTCGAGTCCAATAAGAAAAGTCTTGATGCCAGGCCACCACGCCGCCGTGCTTCGCGGGTTTGCAGAATAATTGATCGTGCCAGAATCGAACCGCTCCGGCCAGTAATTGCGCCGCGGGAACCAGGAAGGCGGGATTCCATAGAACATCGTGAAACGCGGGCTCGATTCTCCAGGCTCCTAATGCGTGAAACAGCACCGTATCGGCATTTTTCGATTCGTTGGAATGGTATTCATAAAACAGCGAATTTCCCGCGTGTGTGTTTCGGGTTAGAGCCGCCAATTCCGTTCGTAGCGCCTCCACCTGCTCGTCGTTAAGCACTCGAATGCCGGCTAAGTAGCCATTTTCATTAAAGAAGGCGATCTGCTCCTCGCTGAGCCGAAACCGCCGCCACTCGTCGGGATTTTTCGGCGAGGCAAAGAGGGAACCGACCGGTTCATGAATCTCGGCGAGGTCTTGTATCATTCTGAATTTGAATCTATCTCTTTCTAAATGTCGCAAACGCAGCGGAAGCTCATGTTCGTAGTAGCGCTATCCGGCGTGTTGCTGGTGCGCGCGGCCACGCGGTAGCGGTTGCAATAGGAGCGGTGGCAAAGATAGGAGCCGCCTTTGATCACTTTGGCGCTGCCTTCCGATGGCCCGACGGGATTCTTGCGCGTCGCGGTGACGTGATGGGCTGGATGAAACCAATCGCCGCACCATTCCCATGTATTTCCGGAAACGCTGTACACACCATAGCCGTTCGCCGGAAACGCATCCACGGGCGCCGGACCGGAATAACCATCTTCGGCCAGGTCCAAAGTAGGAAACGTTCCCTGCCAGACGTTGCACAGATGCCGCCCACCGGGCGTCAGTTCGTCTCCCCAGGGATATAGTTTCTGCTCCAGGCCGCCGCGCGCCGCGTATTCCCATTCGGCCTCTGTCGGCAGCCGCTTGCCCGCCCAGCCGCAGAATTCCTGCGCATCGTTCCAGGAAACGTGTACCACAGGATAGTTTTCCCGGTTCTCAATCGATGAGTCTGGTCCTTCGGGATGCGACCAATCTGCGCCGTTGACTTTGCACCACCATTTGGCGGTAGGCACGGTAGCCTCCACCAACTCTGCATAGCGTTCCGCCGGAATATGTCCCTGAAAAACAAACGACCAGCCGAGCTGTTCCGACTCTGTCCGGTAGCCCGTCGCCGCGGCGAACTCGGCGAATTTCGCATTCGTGACCGGATAAAGATCGATATAAAACGGATCGAGCGACACTTCGCGTATCGGACCTTCGCCATCGGCGGGAAATCCTTCCGCGTTGTCAGTGCCCATCAAAAATGCACCACCATCCAGCCGAACCATATCGGTTACGGAGCCGGAGGCGATTCGAACACGTTCGGCCGAGGCGCGCCGCGAATCGGCCAAGCGCTGGGCGCGCGCTTTGGTGGGTGCGCAGCAGGGATGAACGACACCGGCTTCGGCGAATGCTTCAAACTCGCGCTTCATCGCGGCTGCTCACTCGTCTGATCTGAGCGCTTTCGCGGAGCTTTTCCAAAAGCTCCTCGGCGATTCTGCGCTTTCTTACATCCATGATCGCAGTTTCGATCTCGCCGCGAACCTCATGCAGCGCCCGAACTCCTTCGGAGCGCCTCTCATGCAACTTGACGATATGGAACCCGAACGGCGTGCGGAAAATCCCGCTCATTTCTCCCGTGCGCAGGGAGAAAACCACCGCTTCGAACTCTTCAACCATCTCGCCGCGGCCGAAAAATCCCAGATCGCCGCCCCGGCCCGGGCAGTCGGAGAATCGATCCGCGGCCTCCGCAAACGGCATGCCCAGTTCGATTGCGCGGGCCGCTTCCTCGATCCGGGCGCGCGCCGCCGCTTCGTCTGTCTTCTCATCGATGTTCTTTACGATATGCGCGGCATGGACCAATTCCGCATGGCGAAACAACTCACGATGCTTGCGGTAATGGCCGGCAACCTCGCTGTTCTTGGGCCGCGGCGCATCGGCCGTGATTTGCGCGAGAAACCGCTCCACCCGCAGATCCGTTTCGATCGCCTTGCGCAGCTCCTCGTCCGGCCCCAGAAAAACACCTCCGGATTCAGCCGGCGATTGCGCACGAACCTTCTCGACAATCGCTTCCAGTTCGTCGCCGGGAACAGAAGCCGTTCCCGCCAGCGCCGCCTGCCTCAGCAGAACGCGGTCTATGACCATCTCGCGAGCCGATTCCCAGACGCGCATCTGCAAACTCAGCTCGTCTTCCCCGAGATGCTCGCCGGCTATTTGTCCCGAGATCGCTTCCGCTTGGCTGCGAATCAGCTCATCGCCGACATACTCATTGTTCACCAATAACGGCATTTTTCATGCATCCAAGCGTCCCCAACTCCGAATCTATCATGCAGTCTGACTACTGGCGCGTTGGGGCGTGGCGACGGGCCATAATGAGGCCGCGACGGATGTAGTCGGCGCCGCTCACGATAGTAAAAAAGGCGCTAAGCGCAAGAGCGGCCAACGCGAGCCAGCCGTTGAACTGATCCGGGTAGGCCGCGTGTACCAGCACCATCAGAACGAGGATGATCTGGAAGAACGTGGTCACTTTCCCCAGTACAGAGGGCGCAAAACGGCGCACTCCGCGCAGCCTGCGCAGGAGAATGGCGCCGGTAATGATGACAAGGTCGCGCGCCACCGCGAGTCCCACCATCCACAGCGGAATACGGCCGATCGCACCGAGCACGAGGAACAGCAGAACCAGGAGGGACTTATCGGCAAGCGGGTCCAGGATCGCTCCGATTTTTCCGGTGACACCGAGGCGCCGGGCGGTAAAGCCGTCGAGCCAATCCGTGACTCCGGCAAAGAGTACCACCCCGAGAGCGGGCCGGAAATCTTGCACCACCAGCAGCCAGGCAATGAATGGTGCCGTAGCGAAGCGCAGTGACGTGAGGAAATTCGGTAGGTATTGCAATCGAAGCGGCTGACGGTCAGCTTGCGTCTTGGACTCTCCCGGCACTCTCCCGCCGCCGGCTCAAGAAACCAGCGCGTGCGCCGGGACCGGACGTTTGCGGGCGCCAAAACGCGGAATGGTCACGATTTCGTAAAGCGACGAATCCGACATAAGCCGGTTCACCAGTGCCACGTGCATCGCATGACCGGCCTTTTCCGCCACCACCATACCCAACAGCGGGCGGCCGAGCAAGGCCAGATCGCCGATCAGATCCAGCGCCTTGTGGCGGCAGCACTCGTCGGCGAAGCGCAACCCGCTGGCGTTGGCGATTCCGCCGCGCGTGAAGCAAATCGCATTATCGAGAGATGCTCCGCGGATCAGCCCCATTTCGCGGAGTTGATCCAGTTCGTACTCGAAGCCGAAGGTGCGTGCGGGCGCGATTTCGCGAGCGTACGCCTCGGGGGAAACCTTCATCTCCAGGCTTTGCTCGCCTACCAGCGGATGATCGAAAAAGTTCCGGCAGCGCAATCGAAAGGCATCGTGTGGCAGAATCCCCACCCGCTTGCCGTTGGATTCAATCATGACCGGCTTCAAAACGCGGAGGTAGCGGCGCGGTTTGCGCGACTCGCAGCGGCCGGCCTGCTCGAGAAGCTGCACAAATGGCAGTCCGCTGCCGTCCAGAATGGGAAGCTCCAAATTGTCCAGCTCGACGAATGCGTTGTCGATCTGCATGCTGTAGAAGACACTGAGCAGGTGCTCGGTAGTAGAGATGAAGATGCCGCGCGGGTGCATCAGGCTGGTGGCATAGCTGACTCGCTCGACATATTCCCAGCTTGCCGGAACCTGTGCGCCGTCCAAATCGGTGCGTATGAATACGATGCCGGTATCGGGCGGCGCCGGCCGGATGCATAAATGAACCGGCGCACCGTGGTGGAGGCCAACCCCGTCCACTTCTACCGGCTGACAGATCGTGGTCTGGCAGTGCATCGTTGAGAAGCAACCAGCATAGCAAGCCAAGGCTGCGGAAGTCGCTAATTAGTTGATTCAGCGCGGGTTATTTTCGTGTACCGTGTCTTTTTTGCCACACTATCCTGGTTCTTCGGGCGGAGGCGTGGCGATTTAGCCGCGGTCCAAAATGGGCATTGGCAGCAAATCAAGCGAACAGAGGCATAGCCGGGCTTACGATTGTGCCGCTGGAAGGCTGGCGGATCGATGAGGCGGTGAGCTTGATGCCGGACGTTCTTGCGTGCAGATGGACGTCGCCGGAGAGGCTACCCGGATACGGACCACTAAGAGCGCTTCGGCTCTGAGTCCATTGGCGAACAGGATCCGCGGCGGTCTGCCGTGTCGTCGTGACGAACTAAGAGCACATATTTGGAATGACAGGGAAAAAACATTGCATTAACGAAAATTCTGAAATATTCTACCTACATGGGTAGACACGGGGTTTTCGGTTTCACTTGGCGTGTACTGTTTTGGGGGGCGGCTGCGCTGTTTGTCGTCTCAAGCGCATTCGGGCAGCAGGCGATCCTCGGTACTGTTACTGATGAAAGCGGGGCAGTTGTTCCCAATGCTCAAGTTACTTTGACAAATACCGCCACAGGCATTCGCTCGACGACGGCAACGAGTGCATCCGGAAGCTATCAGTTTCCGGATCTTGCGATCGGCCTCTATAAGGTCGCGGCGCAAAAAACAGGATTTGCCACCGCAGTGGCGCCGAATGTCCGGCTTGTGGTTGGCGCACGGCAGCAAGTGAATCTAAAACTGCAATTGGGAAATACCTCGCAAACTGTGGAAGTCACTGCGGCCGCACCGCTGGTTGCAACTGAGATGACTTCTCATGGTCAGGTCATTAATTCCGTCCAAATTCTCCAGCTTCCTCTAAATGATCGCGACCCTGCCAGGCTTGCGCTCCTCTCAACTGGCGTCGTAGTTTCCGCCGAAAACGTGGGCGATTTATCCTCCGGTAAACGTGAAGGAGCATTCAACATAAATGGCCTGCGGAGCGACACCAATAATTACATATTGGATGACGTGGATAACAACGAAATGGGGACCAGTAACCAGGGCTATTCTTACCAGGTGGTTCAGCTCTCACCGGACGCTTTGGCGGAATACAAGGTGGAAACAAATAATTTTACCGCTCAGGAGGGCCGCGCCGGCGGAGCAGTGATCCGGGAAGTGTCAAAAAGCGGCACCAATCAATTTCGAGGCAGCCTGTGGGAATTCAACCGCAACACGGATTTCGACGCTGCCGGGTTTTTTGCCAAGCCAGGAGCGAAGCCGCAATTGAATCGAAACCAGTTTGGCGGCACGTTCGGCGGCCCCATTATCCGCAACCGGGCCTTCTTCTTCGCAGACGCCGAGATTTTCAGGCAAGTTACGACCTCGGACGATTTCTCGACCATTCCCACTCTCGACGACCGGCTGGGGATTTTCAGCGTGCCGGTGAGAAATCCGCTCAGTGGAGAGATTTTTCCGGCGAAGACGCCGATTCCCGCGAATGCGTTGAGCCCGTTCGCGGTAAAGGTGCTTTCGTATCTTCCAGCGCCCAACGAGGGAAACGGCGGCCGGGCGAACAATCTTTTTACTCTGGCCAAAAATTCCCAGATGGCCCATCACGAAGATTTACGGCTCGATTACAGCGCGAGCAATAACCTCAAGCTCTTTGCGCGGCTGAGCAATCGGCGCGCGCTCATCTATAACGGTCCGGGGATTCCCGGCCTGGCGGGTGGCAACAGCAACGGCCACGTCCATGTGTTCAACAAAGCATTGGCGACCGGCGCAACCTGGATCTTGAGTCCCACCTCGCTGCTGGCCTTCCATTTTGGCTTTGACACAACACAGGGCGGAAAGGTGCCTGTAGCTTCGGGGGGGCCGAGCATGCTCGCTCTGTTCGGAATCACCGGATTGCCGACGGATCCCAAGGTGACAGGCGGGCTGACAGCGCAAAGCATCTCCGGATTCAGCCAGCTCGGAAGGCAGCCAACAAACCCTCAGTTTCAGAATCCTCTGCTCTATGACCCCAAAGTGGATTACACGCTGATCCGCGGTTCTCACACGATTCAAGCGGGCTATGAGTTTCAAGGGATTCATACGGAAGTGGCGGACCTGAACACGATTTACGGCGAGGATACCTACAGCGGACAATTCAGCAAGCTTGCCGGAGGAAACGGGCCCTCCGCAACTTATAATTTTGCCGATTTTCTGTTTGGTCTTAGAAATCAATATCAGCTTGAGACTTATTACATTCCGCAGATGCGTCAGCGAATGCAGTTCGCCTATATCCAGGACGCCTGGAAAGCCACGGCCAAGCTTACTCTCAATTATGGGCTGCGTTATGAGTATGCAACTCCGCTTTGGGAGGCGAATAATAAGTTGAGTAACTTCGACCCGGCGACCAACAGCATCGTCCTGGCCAAACCCGGATCCATGTTCGATCGCTCAACCATTCATCCGGATTACAAAGACTTTGCACCGCGGTTTGGAATTGCCTATGCCTTAAATCAGAAAACGGTCATCCGAAGCAGCTACGGGATCTTTTACAATCACCTGGCGCGCGTGGGGTCCGGAAATATTCTTGCACTCAACGGTCCGCAGATGGTTCAGGCGACGATCGTGCAAACACCCGGAGAGCCTGGATTCCGAACCACGGACGAGGGCTACCCGGCGGGGCTGACCGATCCCAGTAATTTCGACCCGGCAACCTCTACTATGGAGGCGCTCGATATGAACAAGCGCGCGAGCATGGTCCAACAATGGTTTTTCGGCGTCCAGCGGCAGTTGGACCCGAATTCGGTCTTGGATATCTCGTACGTGGGAAATCACGCAGTAAGGCTGCTGATGTTTGTCGACGAAAACCAGGCGCTGCCGAATTCGCCCGGGGAAAACATTCCGCTGAACGACCGGCGCTTTTTGTATCCAGGCTTCTCGGCCATCTCTGCGGGGCTTCCGGTCGGTTTGTCGAAATATAATGCCCTGCAAGCCAAATTTGAACACCGCTGGTCGGGGGGACTGTATTTTCTGGATTCCTTTACCTGGTCGCATGCACTCGACAACAGCACGCTGGCTCTTGAGAACCCCAACGATACGACCGCCAAGCCTCAGAACTATTTCGATCTTGCCGCCGAGTATGCCTCCTCGATCTACAACATGCCATTGGTGAACAGCATGAGCTTGGTGTGGGCGATTCCGGCGGGCCGGGGACACCGCTTTGGCGCTCACATGCCGGCGGTTCTGGACGGAATCCTCGGAGGATGGCAGATCAGCGTCATCGGCAGCACGCACAGCGGCCAGCCGGTGAACCTTGAGTATGAGCCATCGTCTGCCTTCCAGGTGAGTGCGAGCCTGCCTACCTGGTTAGGCGGTGTGCAGATGCGCCCGAATGTGACCGGGCCCGTGCAGGGCGCGAATCCCTCCATCCATGATTATTTCTTGAAGCAGAACATTCAGATTCCAACCGATCCCAGCCAGCCTTTCGGGAGTGCGGGAAGGAATCTCGGAGTTGCGCCCGGCTATGTCGATTTCGACGCCGGTATTTTCAAGTCTTTCGTGCTGCCGTACCGGGAAGCGCATCTGCAATTTCGCGCGGAATTCTTCAATGCGCTTAACCAGACGAACTTCACGGCGCCGAACGGAGACGTGTCGAGCGCCTCGTTCGGGACCATTACCAGCACCTTCGATCCGCGGCAGATTCAGCTCGGCCTGAAACTTTCTTTCTAAGCGCGGCGGTACGCTGCCCGCCGGTATGTGGCATCCTTGGAGAAGTTTTCAGCAGACAATGGACAGACAATTTTGGGGCGCGCTGATCTCCGAGGCGGTCGCCGTCTTCATCATCATTGGTTTCGGCGACTCGGCGTCGGCGATGTATTTTCTTTATGATCCCAGTCCGTACCAGCACGCCTACTGGGGGGTTTGCATCGCCTGGGGATTGGGCGTGAGCATGGCGATCTATGCTACCGGAGCGATTTCGGGAACGCATGCCAATCCGGCCGTGACCCTGGGGCTCGCGATGTACCGCAAATTTCCCTGGAAAAAAGTGGTGCCCTACTGCATTGCGCAGGTCGTTGGCGGCTTTGTGGGCGCGGCGCTGGTCTATGCGCTCTTTCAACCGGTCATTGACCACTTCAATGCGGCGAATCACCTGACACGCGCAGCGGGCGGCGCGGCAGGAGTTTTCTTCACGCATCCCGGGCTCGCGGTCACGCCGTTCCATGCTTTTACCGACGAGATCATCCTGACCGCCTTCCTGCTCTTCGGCATCTTCGCCATCACCGAGCAATACAATGAAATGGCGCCGATGCCCAATTCAAGCGCGCTGATTATCGGGCTGCTGATCGCCGTGATCGGCGCGTCGATGGGCTATCTGGAAGCGTGGGCGATCAATCCGGCGCGCGATTTCGGACCGCGCCTTTTTGCTTTTTTCACCGGCTGGGGATCCGCCGCTCTCCCGGCGCCTGGGAATTTCTGGTGGGTGCCGATTGCCGGGCCTCTCATAGGAGGCGCGGCAGGAGCAACTGCCTACCAGGTCCTGATTCATCCTTTTCTCCCGGCTCGCCAACGAAACCGCGTACTCGAACAGCAGCCCAAAACCACTTCTTCTATGGAGCTTTGACCAAATGGAATCGGAGAACTGCATGCGATGGCTTCAATGGGGAGTCGTGCTCGCCATGTTTGTGGCCCCGTCGCTCCTCCCGGCGGAGGCGCCCGAGCCGGCATCTCACTCGATGAACATTCCCAATCAGGGGGTACGGATTACTCCGCTCGCGGTTACCGGTTCCAAATTTCAGGAACTCAATCCTCGACTGAAAGATTTTCCGAAATACACCGTGGAGAGTGCGGTCACGACAGTCGTTAGTCCGGATGGAAGAACGCTCCTGGTCCTGACCTCCGGTTACAACATGCTGTTCACCAGCGCCGGCAAGCGCATCCCCCAAGCCTCGACTCAGTTTGTATTTGTCTTCGATATCGCGCACGGCGCGCCCGTGCAGACGCAAGCAATCGCGGTGCCCAATACGTACTGCGGCATCGTGTTCGATCCGGATGGAAAGACGTTTTATGTCTCCGGCGGCGTGGATGACAATGTTCATATTTTTGACTTACGCTCGGATGGTTGGGCCGAGCGCACGGGAAGCCCGGTTGCGTTGGGACACGGCGGCAAGGGGAACGGAACCAAGGTAAAGCCCCAGGCGGCGGGAATTGCGATCACGCCGAACGGGAAGCAGATCGTGATCGCCGATTACGCCAACGATGCCATTTCGGTGCTGACGAAAGAACGTCACAATATCTGGACGAAAACCGGCGAGTTGGATTTGCGCCCCGGAAAAATCGATCCCGCCGACCACGGCGTCCCCGGGGGCGAATACCCGTTCTGGGTAACGATCGGAGGGAACAATACGGCGTATGTTTCCAGTCTGCGTGATCGCGAAATCGATGTCGTTGCACTGGGACAGAAGCCAAAGCTCACCGCGCGGATTCGCTTGCGCGGCCAGCCGAACAAGATGTGTCTGAACGCGGACGGGAGCAGGCTTTATGTAGCTCAGGACGAATCGGATTCGATTGCCGTAATCGACACCGCCAAAAACCAGGTTGTCAATAACATTTTCGCGGGCGGGCCTGCGGAATTCTCGCTGTTTTCTTCGCAGGAAACGGGAAATAACACCAATGACGTGGCCCTGTCGCGCGATGGTAAGTATCTGTATGTGACGAACGGTACCGCCAACGACGTGGCTGTGATTAGCCTAAATGACGATAAAGTTCTTGGGCTGATCCCAACCGGTTTGTATCCGGATTCGGTGAGTTTCAGCAAAGATGGATCGTATACGTATGTGGTGAACGCGAAATCGCCGACTGGACCGAATCCGGGCGAGTGCCACGGCGGCGGCCAGAATGGGAAGGTTGCGGCCGCCTGCCGCGGTACGAACGAGTACAATCTGCAATTGATCAAGGCGGGATTGCAGAGCTTCCCCACACCCAAACCGGCGCAGCTTGACCGGCTTACGCGGCAAGTGGCCGAAAACGACCATTATCGACGCAAGGTCAGCCAGCATGCCCTGAAAACAATGGCGTTCTTGCACGGGAAAATTAAACACGTCATTTACATCATTAAAGAGAACCGTACTTACGACCAGATTCTCGGAGATCTGCCCGAGGGCAACGGAGATCCTTCGCTCACCGAGTTTGGGAAAGCCATCACGCCCAATCTGCACGCGCTGGCGCTGGATTTTGTCGATCTCGACAATTTTTACTGCCGGAGTGAGGTGAGCATGGGTGGGTGGGCGTGGTCCACGGGCGCGCGCGCTCCGGATGTGGTCGAGAAGACAGTGCCGGTGAACTACGCCGGCCGCGGCCTTTCTTACCTCACCGAAGGCAGTAACCGCAACGTCAATGTTGGCATGGCGACGCTCAGCCAGCGCCGGGCGGCCAATCCTCTCACGCCGGACGATCCAGACATTCTTCCGGGCACAGCCAATGTCGCGGCGCCTGATGGTCCCGACGACGACGGCGGGACCGGCTATCTGTGGAACCAGGCTCAACGAGCGGGGCTTTCCATCCGGAACTATGGATTCTTCATCGATCTGTCCCGGTATCATCTCGCCGGCTCAAAGGCAAAATATAAGATTCCGGAAGTTACCGATCCTTACAAGACGAAAACACAAGTGGCGTATGCAGCTAATCCGGCGCTTATTCCGGTCACGGACATTTACTTTCGTGGCTTCGACAATGCTTTCCCCGATTACTTCCGATATAAGGAGTTTGCGCGTGACTTCGACGCCAGATATGCTCACGGCAGATTCCCGTCGCTGGTGCTGGTTCGCCTGATGCACGACCACACGGGCAATTATAAAACCGCTATTTACAACATCAACACGCCGGAACGCCAGCAGGCGGATAACGATTATGCCGTGGGCCTGTTAGTGCAGAAAATCGCTCACAGCCGCTACGCGAAAGATACTTTGATTTTTGTTATCGAAGATGACTCGCAAAACGGCGCCGATCATGTCGATTCGCATCGCAGCGTTGCCTGGATCATCGGACCATATGTCAAGCACCATGCGGTGGTTTCCACGCCGTATAACACGCTGGATTTTATACGCACGATGGAAGCGATCCTCGGGCTGAAGCCTCTCAACATCAGCGATGCGCTGGCGGCGCCGATGGCGGATGTTTTCGACATCAATCAATCGCCCTCCTGGACTTACAAGACGACCGCTTCAGCCGCCTTGGCGGACACCGGCCTTCCGCTGCCCGCCGCCGCGGCGAAGCTCAAGCCGCTGAAATCGAAGCACCCTGCGGCTTATTGGGCCAGAGTCACCAAAGGCATGAATTTCAGTGTGGAGGATGATTTCAATTTTGCCCGCTACGACCGCATTCTGTGGCGCGGCTTGATGGGGAACCGGCCCTATCCCGCACAGCCCACCGGTCTGGATCTGCGCCACAACCGAGCCGAATTGCTGAGCCGCTCCAGAATGGCGCAGGAGAATTCGGCAATTGATAACGCGGTCGGACAAAAACAATGAGCGACGCAAAAACAGACGAGGCAGCGCCCACCCGGCGCGGTTTCCTGAAGAACTCGGTTGCAGCCGCTGCTGCCGCACCGCTGGCGGCGGAAAGCGCGGCCGCGCAAGGCGGTAAGAAGCGCCCCAATGTTGTGATCATCATCGCGGATCAGTTCCGCGGCGATTTCATCGGCGCCAATGGAATGAACCCCATGGGTGTAACTCCGAATCTGGACGGCATGGCGCAGCGCGGCGTGACGATGCAAAATGCGGTTACGAATCAGCCGCTCTGCTCTCCTTCGCGCGCTTGCCTGTTTACCGGCATGTACGCAACGCAGACCGGGATGTGGAAGCTGCCGCCGGGAGTGGAGTTGAACCGCAATTTACCGACACTCGCGAGTATTCTGCGTGGCAATGGATATTCGGCGAATTACATTGGTAAGTGGCATCTGGCGCCGATCGACCGGGAGGCGCACAAGGGCCGTGGGTTTGTTCAGCCTCAGGACCGGGGAGGCTTTCTCGATCTGTGGGAGGCGTCGAACGTTTTGGAGCTGACCTCCCATCCTTACGAAGGAACGATTTGGGATGGCGAGGGCAAGGAGATGCACTTCAAGGACATCTACCGGGTCGAGTATCTCACTAACCTCGCCGTAAAGTTTCTGAAACAGCGGCACGAAAAACCGTTTCTGTTGGTGCTTTCGCAACTCGAGCCTCATTTCCAGAACGATGCGAACGCCTTTATCCCGCCGAAGGGTTACAAGGAGCGCTACGAGAATCCTTTTGTGCCGAAAGACCTGCGCTTCTTTCCCGGCGATTGGCAGGCGCAGCTTCCGGGCTATTACGGCGATATCAAGGCCATCGACGAATGCGTCGGAACGGTGCTGAAGACGTTGGACGAAGAGAATCTGACCGGCGATACGATTGTGATGTTCATCAGC
>DASVGP010000090.1:0-3192 GCA_036379475.1 Bryobacteraceae bacterium
GTATCGCTACAGATTTCCAGAAGATAGTGGAAGATTACGTACAAAGTCATTACGAAGCTCGCGTGTAAAACAGCGCTCCTTACACCGAGCGTAAAACAGAAGCGGCGATTCGCGTCTGCCAATTCTGGACTCTGATATAAGGCGAAGCGCTCGCAGTAAAATGATTTCCGGAAGTGCGCGACATGGGTAAAAGCAGCAAATACACGGCTAAACATCCCGACAGCAACGGCCGAATCCCTTACACCCAGGAAGAAGACCAGGTCTGGCACGAACTGATTACGCGCCAGCGTCCGATCGCCGAAAAATACGCCTGCCCTGAATATCTCGACGCACTCGAGCGCATGCACTTTCCGACTGACCGGATTCCCCAACCGGAGGAAGTCTCGGAAGTGCTGCGCAAGTGCACCGGCTGGGAAGTGGCGCCGGTGCCGGCGCTGATTCCCTTCGATCAATTCTTCGCGCTGCTCGCCGACAAGAAATTTCCGGCGGCATCTTTCATCCGCAGCCGCGCCGACATGGATTACCTTCAGGAGCCGGACATCTTCCACGAGATCTTCGGCCATACGCCGCTCCTGACCGACCCGCGTTTCGCTGCGTTCACGCATGCTTACGGCCAGGCTGGCGTCAAAGCCGACAAGAAGGATCATGCGATGCTCGCGCGGCTCTACTGGTTCACGGTCGAGTTCGGCCTCATGAGCACGTCCCGGGGGCTCAAAACCTACGGTGCCGGCATCGTGTCATCGTTCGGTGAAACGCCCTATTCGATCGAGAGCGACAAGCCGCTGCGCAAGCCCTTCGATCCGCTCGACGCGCTGCGCACGCCCTACCGCATAGACATTTATCAGACCACCTACTTCACCATCAACGGACTGGAGGACATGTTCCACCTCGCCAAGATGGACCTGATCGGGCTGATTCACGAAGCCCGGCGCCTCGGCATGCATCCGCCGAACTTCCCGCCCGCAGAGCACAAAGTATCCTGGGCCTGAGCCGGGATTGTTTACCACCGAGATACGGAGAGCATGATGACCGAACTGGCCGACAAGCACTGCGTCCCCTGCGAAGGCGGCGTGCAACCTCTCACCCGTGACGAAGCCGAGCGCTACCTCAAGAGAATCACGCCTGAGTGGCAACTGAATTCAGACGCCAAGCAGATCTACAAGGATTTCAAGTTCAAGGGTTTCAACGGCACCATGGGTTTCGTGAACGCAGTGGCATGGATCGCCAACCAGGAAGGCCACCACCCCGACCTCGAAGTCGGTTACAACCACTGCCTGGTGCGCTACAGCACGCACGCGATCGGCGGACTTTCTGAAAACGATTTCATCTGCGCCGCCAAGATAGACAAGCTGCTCGCGAAATAACGCGACAACCCATCGAATCCGCCTACCCGCGCGGTTCCCACTGCGCGATCGCGGCGGTCACTTGGCCCTCTCAGCAGGAATTGACCGGAACCCCGGGGTTGTTGCCAACCCCTATGGTGAGCGGCGCGAACCAATTAGTGCGCGAACCGTCGCTGAAGGTGCGGTAACAGGTGCCATTGATGCACTGCGTGTTGCAGACGATTCGGCCGTTCACGTAAGGCGGCTTGGGAGGCCAGGGATCCGCGGGCGGGCGCGCCACCCAGGCCGGGGACGATGAGGGCACGTTCCAGTAGCGCACGCTAGCCCAGAGTATTCCGCCAGCTTGTTTCGGGTTTGGATGCTCGGCTGCATACTCCTTGGCCGCCATCTGGGCCTTCACCTTGGCGGCTGCAGCAAGTTCCTGCTGTGCCACTTCGCGGTTTGCCTGGTCAATATCCCGGCTGGCAACGCGCACATATGCCGACTCGAAGGTATGCGGGTCCGCAAATTCCGCGGCGAGCTTGTCGCCGGCCGCACGCTGCGACACCGACAAATACCGCGCCACGATACCGGCATTGCGAGCGGCATCTGTTTCCTTGGGATCGCGTGTGGCCGCAGCCTTGCACAAGGCATAGCCCATGACGAGATCAGTGGGCTCGCCGCGGCCGGTCGCAAAGTAGCGCCCGAGATCATTCATCGCCGGCACGTAACCGCCGCTGGCCGCTTTGGAATACCAGTCAGCCGACTTGTCGTAGTCCTGGGGCACGATATTCCCGAGTTCGTATACACGCCCCATCGCAAACATCGCCGCGACGTTACCCTGAAGCGCTGCGGATTCGAGAAAGATTTCTCCGTACTCCGGCTCCTTTTCGGTTCCGATCCCCTGGATGTACATCATCGCAACGTGGTATTCGGCATCGGGCAGTTTTTGTTGTGCAGCGGCGTAACACAAGTTGAGCGCCTTCACGTGATCCACAGGTACGCCAATACCCTCGTTGTAGAGTATGCACAAGTCATTCTCCGCCCACGCCGATCCGCGTTCGGCAGCTTGTTGAAACCAATACGCCGCCCTCGACGGATCCTTCGCAGCGCCCGTGCCGTAGTAGTAAGCAAGCCCGAGGCGCAGTTGTGCAGCCGAGTCCCCGGATTCTGCCTGCTGGAGTGTCGTTGCCATGGAAACCTGCGCTGCGGACGGTGCCACCCCAGCTACGGCCGAACCCGCAAAGAGGGTCAGGAAAAACGTGATGCAAAACGACAAACGTTTGCCTGCGGGCACGGTGCCGCATGCTGAACCCAGGAATCGAAACATGGCAGTACCCCTCTAGTGACCGCTGCTGCGGTTCGATCATCTACATTCGGGGTCGCGCTTCGGGCTCAGGGCCCGCTCCCATACGCGCCCAAAAAAAATTCTACGCCGGCATGGAGAACGCGTTGCGCGCTCCGTCGGAACTTTTACGCCACTCGTCGCTTTATTGGTCACTATCAGCGCCGCTGGCAGCGTCACGCCTGCCGCACCGAATCACAGGCCGGAACCTGCAACAAATCGGGATGCAGAACACGCGGTCTGGCGAGCCAATGATCGGTGACCGGGCGAGTCAACGACCATGCAATCGAGCCAGGACCGACAGGTCCGCTCTCTCATGCAATGAGATGGGATGCCTCTCGATATGTGCCAGTGAATTCCCGAGTCCGGGACGATCGCCTGCGTCACGCAGCGGCGCTAACCCATTCCACCAAATCCACACGGCCTTCAGGGACGCGCCAGAGTCGGCAAATCTGCACTCAACCCCATCGCGCGCTGCATAAATACGCTTTTAAGCGGCGTAAAACGGTCTACAGCGCATAATCC
>DASVGP010000091.1:0-15030 GCA_036379475.1 Bryobacteraceae bacterium
CGGCCCTTACCGATGACCCGGTGATACCATTCCCAGGCCGCCGGATTGATCGGCTCGCCGACCGATCCAAGCACGCGCAGACTCGACAGATCGTGCGCATCCGGCCACTTCTCGCCTTGCCGGATCAGTGCGCGAATGGCGGTCGGAGAAGTGTAGAAAATCGAGACGCGGTATTTCTCCACGATCTGCCAGTAGCGATCGTAGGCCGGGTAGTCGGGCGCGCCCTCATACATCACGCACGTAGCTCCGGCCGCCAGTGGTCCGTAAACGATGTAACTATGCCCGGTAACCCAGCCGATGTCGGCCGTACACCAGTAGACATCTTTCTCTTGCAGGTCGAATACCCACCGCATGCTCATCATGGTTTGCAGCAGATAGCCGGCTGTGGTGTGCAGAATGCCTTTAGGTTTGCCGGTGGTCCCGGAAGTATAAAGCACGTACAGCGGGTGCTCGGAATCGAGCGCCACGGCATCGCAGCTTTCGCTTTGCTCGCGCGCTTCGAGATCGTGCCACCAGAGATCGCGGCCGGCCTTCATCGGGACGTCCGAACCGGTGCGCCGGCAAACGACCGCATGGCGAACCTGGGGACAATCGTTCAGCGCTTCGTCGACGGTGGCCTTAAGCCGCACTTCTTTGCCGCGCCGCCAGCCGCCATCGGCCGTCACCACCAGCATCGCGTCCAAGTCTCGAATGCGCGCCTTCAGCGCCTCGGCCGAAAAACCACCGAACACGACGCTGTGGATGATGCCGAGCCGGGCGCACGCCAGCATCGCGACGGGCAGCTCCGGGATCATGGGCATGTAAATGATGGCGCGGTCGCCGGTCTTGTAACCCAGTCCCTTCAGCACGTTCGCGAAGCGCACGACCAACGTGTGCAGCTCCTGGTAAGAAATGATGCGGCTGTCGCCGGGTTCGCCTTCCCAAATCAGGGCCGGCTTGCTTGCGCGCGTCTGCAAGTGGCGGTCCACGCAGTTAAAGCAAGCGTTGAGCTTCCCCCCGGTAAACCATTTCGCAAAGGGAGGATTCCATTCGAGCGTTTTTGTAAACGGCTCGAACCAGGCAAGCTCGGCTTTCGCCAGTCCTGCCCAAAAGGTCTCCGGGTCTCGCTGCGCGCGATCATAGAGATCGCGATAGGCTTCCATGTTCTTGACATTCGACTGTGCAGCGAATTGCCTGCTGGGAGGATACGTCTTCGATTCACTCATAGCGCCGTTTCAGAGTGTAACGCAGCGTGCGCGTAGGATCGGAAGAGAGCTATGCATTTCGGACGGCTTCTGATCTACGCGGGAGTGATTTTGATCGTGCTAGGCGTGATCGTGCTCCTGCTGCACCGGCTTCATTTGCCCATCGGCCGCCTGCCCGGCGACCTGGTATGGCGCGGCAAGCACAGCACGGTCTATTTCCCTTGGGTCACGTGTCTCGTGCTCAGCGCGGTGGTGACATTCCTGCTTTGGCTATTCAGCAGCAGAAGGTGAGTGTTTGGGGTGGGCTTTAGCGCCGCATCCCAGGCCTAGTGTATTTCGCCGATTCGGTCCAGCGGCCAAAACACGAACACCGCTTTCCCGTAAATATAACTGCGCGGCACGAAACCCCAAGCCCGGCTGTCGTTGGAATCGATGCGGTCGTCGCCGAGCACGAAATACTTATTCGGCGGAACGATCTTCGGTCCCCAATCTCCCTGCCCGCGGTAGCGGTGCGGCACGTAATTTGCGGCCATCTTCTTGCCGTCGATATAGACATAGCCATCGATGATCTGCACCCGGTCTCCGGGCAGACCGATCACACGCTTGATGTAAGACTTCGTCGTATCTTCCGGGAACCAGAAGACAACCGTGTCGCCGCGCTTGATGCTGCTCAGCCCGAAACGGTAGCTGAACTGGTTGATGAACAAGCGCTCCTGGTTGTAGAGGCTCGGCATCATGCTCGAGCCTTCAACTCTTACGGGGCGATACAGAAAAAGAATAGCCAATACCGCGATCAGGACAGCCAGCATGAGATCGCGGAACCAAAACGCCGCCGAAAGTAGCGCTGAGCGCGGCTGTGCTACTCCCGAGTATTTCGGAGTTTGCGAAATCGCCTCGGGAGCTGGTTCGCTCATATCGGGGTCAGCTAATTCTTATTTTACAAGCCAAAAATCCGCCTGTTACCTGTGATTGGACGAACGATGCGAAATTCCGGTTGCCCGAAGCTCTTCAGAGCCGCGGCCACAAGGGAGCGGAGAAGGGCGCTAGGCCGAGGCTGCGGAACGCAATTCGCGCTCGGCGCGCAGCCAGTCCTCTTCGGCGTGCCCGTGCTCGTATCCGCGCGCTGCGAAATAGGTATAAGCCAGATCGGCTACCTCGGCCTGGCTCACTGTGCGTGACAGCGCGGCCGCAGCCACCTGATTTTCCGGTTCGCGCACTTCAACCGGCGCGCTTGCCGGTTCCGAAGTGGCCTTATGGCGATGGCTGAGAGAGGAGATGTCGTTTGTTTCCTGAATCTTCGCTTGAGAAGACCTCGAAACGCGTGTCTTTTTCGAAGCTTTGTTAGACTGCATGGAAAACATTGTAACCGGAAGAAACAAGTTTGTCATCTTTTGTTGTATCTTCGCCTGGGAAACCTGAAAGTCCGCCCGGCTTAACTTCCCGCAAGCACCGCTAACGTCGTCAGCAGCAGCGCCGGCGAATTAATAGCGATTCCGTATTTCAAGAACGTGAGAAAACTCACGCGCTCGCCTTCGCGCCGCAGCGCGATCAGCCAGAGAATCGTCGCCAACGATCCGGTGATGGAAAAATTCGGCCCCAGGTCGATGCCGATCGCGAGCGCGTTGCGCAGCGGCGGCGCCACGTGTCCCTGCAGTGCGGTCCTCGCGAGTAAACCGACGGGAAGGTTGTTGGCGATATTGCAGACGATCGCGGAGCCGAACGATGCAGCGAGGCTCGCGCCGGCGTCGGGCCACGATGCCAGCACATGCAGCGCGTCTTGAATCGAGGCGCTGACGCCCGTTTCGGATAACGCCCCGACCACCACAAACAGCCCCGCAACCAGAGGAAGAATGCCCCAGGAAATCTCTCTCAGGGTTGGCGCAAACGCCGTTCTGTCGAGAAACAAAACACAGCCAAAAACTACGAGGGCGGCGATCAATGTCGGAAATCCAAGCGGCTTCGCCAGGGCGGAGGCAATCGCGAGGACAATGGCGGTCCCGAGAATCCCAGTTCCAACCGCTGCTCCCGAACGTGTGAGCGGCAGCGCCGAAACATCCACATTCATCTTTCCGGTGAGCTGTTTGCGGGAGAGTAGCCGAAGCCCGGCGTAAGTTGCCAAAATCGAGACCGCCGAGGGCAGTGCGAAAAATTGCAGCCAGTGCGCGAGCGGCGGCATGCTGCGTCCAAAGATCACCAGGTTTGCGGGATTCGAAATCGGAAAGACGAAGCTAGCGGCGTTGGCTACGAATGCGCAAATGAAAAGGTAGGGCAGAGCGGCGCCGCCCGCGCGTTTGACCGCGGCATAGACGGCCGGAGTGAGCACCACGGCCGTTGCATCGTTCGACAGCAGCGCCGTGACCACGACGCCCACGCAATAGATCAGCGCGAAGAGCCGGATGCGCGATCCTTTGGCCGCGTTCACGGCGCGAACGGCCAGCCAGTCGAACAGCCCCTGGCGCCGCGCCATTTCGGCCAGCAACAGCATGCCGGCTAAGAAGCAATAAACCTGTGTGCCTTTTTGCGCGGCCAGCGACGCTTGCTCTGGGGTGATCAGGCGGCATGCGATCAGCAAGATTGCGCCGAGACAGGCCCAAATGTACTCGGGCCAGCCTTTCGGTCGGATCAGAATGCCTGCGATGGTGAGCGCCGTAATCGCCCAGATCGCGGCATCGGTCATCTGGTCGCTTACGCTTCCGGCTCGGTATCAGTGCCCAGCCAGAGTGAAGGCGTAGAGCGTGTCGCCGGCGCCCACAACCAGGTACTGCTTGCCGTTCAATATAAACGTCTCTGGCCCGTTGCTAACATTTTTCGCGAGGATCTGGCTCCAAAGAATCTTGCCGCTGGCGGGATCAAAGGCGACCAGGCGCCCGGAATCCCCGGTGAACAGAAGGCGTCCGGCGGTGGTCAGAATGCCGCCTGTCACTCCGGCACTCTTCACCAGTCCGGCTTTACCGCCTGCGATATGCTTCCAGCGGGCGTCCCCGGTGCGGATGTCCAGCGCCAGCAACGCGGACCGCGTATCGAGGCTTTGCCCGCCGCCGCCATAACCTTGGGGATGAGCGGAGGTGTCGTAGAGATAGTTGATGCTATAGCCCAATTGCGCGTTTACGTAGAAGAGCTGTGTCTGCGGGTCGTAGCTCGGCGGCGGCCAGTTGGTGCCGCCACCGGCAGGCGTGTTGATCAAAGAGCCGTCCGGCAAAGGCTGCTTTTCCGGATTGGGAATCGGCTGGCCTTTCTCGTCGATGCCTTTTGACCAATTGCCGCCCGAAAACGGCTTGCTGACGAGCGATTTGCCGTTGGTGCGGTCGAGGACAAAGAAATACCCGGAGCGCGTCGCCTGGGCTAGCAGCTTGCGCGGCTTCCCGTCAATCGTCGCGTCGAACAGCACCGGCGTCTCGACATTGTCCCAATCGTGGGTGTCGTGCGGCGAGGCTTGAAACCACCAGGCGAGCTTTCCGGTATCGGGATTCAGCGCAACGATCGAAGCCGTCCATAGATTGGCGCCTTTGCGGCTCTGGCCGGCATACACGGGATTGGCGTTTCCAGTGCCCCAATAGAGCAGGTTCAGCTTCGGATCGTAAGTGCCGGGGATCCAGGTCATGCCGCCGCCGTGCCGCATCGCCGCCTGATTGGGCCAAGTGTCCGACCCGGGATCGCCTTTCTTCAAGGGTTCGGTCCACCAGCGCCACTGCAAAGCGCCGGTCTCCGGGTCGCGCGCTTCGAGAAAGCCGGGCACGTCCATGGCATCGCCGCCCACGCCGACCAAGACATGGTTCTTCACGACGAGCGGCGCCATGCTGCTGAAATATTGCAGGGTGACATCCGCGATCTTTTTGCGCCAGCGCTCTTTCCCGTTCTTCGCTTCGAGGGAGATGAGCCAGTCGTCCGGAGTCATGAAGTAGAGCCACTGGCCGTACATGCCGACGCCGCGCTGGCCTTCCAGGTGGCCGCCATGATCGACCCAATCGTAGCGCCAGATCAGATCGCCCGTGTGCGCATTTACCGCGAATACGTGGTCGGCGACGGTGAAATAGAGAATGCCGTCCACCAGCAGCGGAGTCGATTTGATTTGCGGGCTCCCCACCCCGCGCAGCGGCGGGATGCCGGTGATGCGATACATCCAGGCGAGTTTCAACTGGCCGAGATTGCTCTGGTTAATCTGCTTCAGGGTGCTGAAGCGCCGCCCCGAGTAATCGCCGTTGTAGGTGGGCCAAACCTTGGGCGGCCGTTGAAACAACGTGAGCGTGTGGGGGTCCAGAGTTTGCGCATAAATGGCCGGCGCCTGAAACGCGCCCGCGATCATGGCCAAAGCCAGCACTAATCGGTTGAACTTCATTTGATTGTCAGAAGATACGCAGCCAGATTATGAATATCCGCGTCGGTATAGACCGGTAGCAGCGCGCGGTGACCGGCAAGCCTGTGCTGAACCGAAACTTTCACCTGCTGGCGCGGCCAGTAATGGTAGTGGCCGTCGGCATCCGTCAGCGCTACGTCGAAGTCGTTCAGTTGCTTCAGCTTTCCGGTGATTTTTTGACCGGAGGGTGTAGTAACCGTTCCCTGAACCGCCTGTTGGCGGGATCTCGGCCAGAGAAAGCGATTCTGAATTGCGTCCACCGTCGGGTACTTCGAACCGATATGCGCCAGATCGCCGGTGACAGAATGACAACTTGCGCAATGGGCCGCAAAAAACTCTTTGCCTTTTTGCGCGTTGCCGCTGGATTTGCTCGTGGCGTACTGTTCGCCGTATGTTCCGCGGTTGGTGGCCAGGTAGACCTGCTCGTGCAGGTATTCGGCAATCTGATAAATCTGCTGATCGGTCAGATTCGTAAACGCGGGCATCATCCCCGGGCCGCTCCTGACTACTTTACCGATGGCTTCGCCCTTTTGGTCGTGCAGCACGACGATCGACCGCAGCAAATTCGGCCCTTCGCCGCCGCGCGCATTCTCGCCGTGGCAGGACGAACAGTTTTGGCCGAACAGCACCTTACCTTTTTTCGCTGCCGCCTGATCGGGAGCAGGGCCTAGCCCCAGAAACTGGGCAGTTCGAGAAGCCCGGTTAGGGTGAGCGGGCGGTTTCGCCGGCTGCTGTGCCAAGCCGGGCAGCGGCAGCAGAATCGCCGTCGCAAAGAGGCTATATAGAAATTGTCGCTGCAATCTAAAGAAGTTATCACAAAGCGATCAGGGAACGGCAATCAGCGGTCAGCGCTCACGTTCGAAAGCTGATAGCTGCCCGCTGATAGCTAACAGCTAACAGCTAACAGCTTTCTTGTAACCTTTTCCTCGTTCCTCGGTATTGATCTGTGAGGGCGAGTGGAAAGCCAAACCGATAGCTCGTTGATGAAGCTGGTGCAGGACGGCGATTCCACCCAACTCGCGATCCTGTTTGAGCGGCACCATGCGGCGTTATTCCGCTATTTGCTGCACCTGACGCGCAATCGGGCGCTCAGCGAGGATCTGGTTCAGGAGGTGTTTTTTCGCGCGCTCAAATACGCGCGCAGTTACGATCCCCGGCTTTCGCTTTCGGTCTGGCTCTTTTCGATGGCGCGGAATGCCTGTTTCGATTCACTCAACAAACAACGCGCGGAGCCGCCGGTGAGCGAAATGGAAGAGATCCGGAGTCCCGAACCGATGCCGGAAGAGCTGGCCGCACGGAACCAGGACACCAGATTCTTGCGTGAGGCGCTGCAGAGCTTGCCGGTAGAAAAGCGCGAAGTGCTGGTGCTGAGCCGGTTTCACGAGTTGCGGTATGAAGACATCGCGCGCATTCTGAAATGCGAAACCGGCGCGGTGAAGGTGAGGGTTTATCGCGCACTGAAAGAGTTGCGGGAAAAATTTTGCGAGCTTCGTGGAGAAAAGCTGTATGACGTTTGAAGAGATTCGCGAACGGATTCCGGAGTATTTATCGGGCCGGCTGGCTCCCGCCGAGAAGAGCGCCTTGGAAGCGGAGCTGAACGCCAGCGCCGAACTGCGCATTGAAGTGGAAGAGCTGCGCTATTTGTGGCAGGAAATGGAATCGCTGCCCGAGGAGCAGCCCAGTGCCGCGCTGCGCGCACGCTTTTATCAGAAGCTGAGCGCGGCCGCAAAGCCGGGCGGTTTTGCGTGGTGGAAACCGGGGCTGCGGGGCCTGGTTTGGCAGTCTGCGCTTGCCGCTGCGATTTTTGTGCTCGGCATGTATGCGGGGCATCTCGCTCTCGGCAGGCATGCCTCCGAACAGGAGGTAGCGCACCTCGGGACCGAAGTGCAAAACTTGCGCCAGACGGTCGCGCTCTCGATGCTCGGCAAACAGTCGCCTGCCTCGCGCCTGGAAGGAATCGCCTGGAGCAGCCGCGTCGAACATCCAGACAGCGATCTGGTATCCGCGCTACTGAACACGTTCGAGGGCGATCCCAATGTGAATGTGCGGCTTTCGGCGTTGGATGCGCTTGAAAAATTCGACGGCGATCCGGGCGTGCGCAAGGCGCTGCTCGATTCGCTTCCTCGTCAGGATTCGCCCCTCGTGCAAATCGCCCTGATCGACGCCATCGTGCACATGCACGACAACCGTGCTGCCCGGGAGTTGCGCAAGCTCAGCGGCAATGCGGGTACGAACGCGGCCGTGCGGCAGCGGGCGCAGTGGGGCCTCGAACGGCTTAGTTACCAATAGGAGACAAAGTTATGAAAATTCGTAGTTATCTGGCGCTTTGGGCGTCTGGGTCGGTGGCCCTGTGTCTGGCTGCTGCTCCGCATTTGAATGCATGGCCCGTCCGCGAGCAGCAGACGATCCAAAAAACGTTCACGCTCTCGGGAGCATCGATGCAGTTAGTTGTCAAGAATGTCAACGGCTGGGTGCATGTAACCGGCATCGGCGGCTCGCAAGTTCACGTGACCGCGCACAAGACGATTCGCGCGGAAACCGATAGCGATGTTCAGCAGGCCAAGCGCGAAGTCCATCTCGACATGACGGACCAAGCGGGCACCGTGACCGTCGCGTACCATGGGCCTAACCACAGCGGCCACCGCACGTACAACGTTCGCTATGACATCGATGTTCAGGTTCCGCGAAACGCCCGGACCGATGTGGGGACTGTCAACGGACCTATCGTAGTGGGCGGAGTTGCCGGCCACTTCGATGTACACAGTGTCAACGGCGCCGTTGCGATGACCGGCATTGCGGGTTCCGGCGACGTGCATACGGTGAACGGCGCCATTTCGGTTCATTTCACCAGGAATCCTTCGGCGGCCAGCAGTTTCAAGACGGTAAACGGAGCCGTCGACGCGTATTTCCAAAAAGGTCTTGCGGCGGACCTGCGCTTCCAAACGCTGCATGGCGGAATCTACAGTGACTTTGACGTGAGCTCGACAGCAGCGGCCAACGCATCCGCCTCGGTCGAACACAACGGAAAGTTTGTCTATCGCAGCAGCCGTATCGGGACCGCGCGCGTGGGAGCAGGCGGACCTGAGCTGAGCTTCGACACGCTGAACGGAAGTATTCGCTTGCATCGGGAACAGTAAGGGAGAAGAGACATGCTCAAAACGATTGGAATTGCATTCTGCTGCGCCGGAGTCTTGCTGGCCGAGGGAGTAACCGTCCCGTTGAAGGACCCGTCGCGCCCGGCAAAGGTAACCGTTCATACGCTGAACGGCACCATCACGGTGCGGGGAGCGAATATCACACACGTTCGCGTGGAGGCGAGTTCGCGAAGCGGAGCGAAACTGTTCCAGCATCTGCCGGAAAGCGTCGACGGCATGAAGCGGCTGGATATCCCCGGCAACTCCGGGCTCAATATTACCGAAAACAACAACGTCGTGAATATCAATACGGCTCCCTGGGCCGGCGCCGGGCTGACGATCACTGTTCCGCTGCATTCGTCACTCCAACTAAGCTCTGTGAGCGGCGGCACGATCGACGTCGAGCATATGGATGGGGAAATCGACGCAAGCGAGGTGAGCGGCAAGATTACGCTCAAACACATATCGGGTCCTGTGGTGGCTCATTCGCTCAACGGGGAAATCGTTGCGATCCTGGACCGGCTCGATTCCTCTAAGCCCAGCTCCTTCAGTACGATGAACGGAAACATTGATGTAACGCTTCCGGTGAATGTCAAGGCCGACCTGCGCATGAAGACCGATAACGGCGCGGTCTACAGCGATTTCGACGTCAACCTCAGTGGCGGCCCTTCGGTGGTCAAAACCGGACCGGAGCAGATGCAGAACGGAAAGTATCGTGTCAGCTTCAATCGCGTTATGCGCGGCACCATCAACGGCGGCGGCCCGGAGCTTCAGTTCACCACCTTCAACGGCCAAATCTACATCCGCAAAGCAAAATAGCTAATATCTAATAGCTAACAGCTTCCGATGTAGCCTACGAATGTGGGCAAATCCGATGCACCGGAGACCCTGATAGTCGGGGGCCGCGAGATTCGCATTACGCATCCCGGCAAGCTCTATTTTTCGAAGCAGGTGCAGCTCTCGAAACTCGACATCGCCCGCTATTACCTCTCGATTGCGCCCGCGGCCCTCAACGGAATTCGCGATCGCCCGCTCGTTCTCAAGCGTTTCGTGAACGGGGCCGAGCACGAGGCGTTCTACCAGAAGCGTGCACCCGAGGAACGACCCGAGTGGCTGCGCACTGTCACTCTTTCGTTCCCCTCCGGGCGCACAGCCGAGGAGATTGTCGTGGACGATGCGGCCGGTCTCCTCTGGGTCGTCAACCTGGGCTGCATCGAGCTGCACCCACATCCCGTCCGGTCGGGCAATCTGGAGCACCCCGATGAGTTGCGCGTCGATCTCGATCCCGGTCCCGGAGTCAATTGGCAAGACGTATGTACGGTTGCCATGGAGGTCAAAGCGTTTCTTGAAGAAGTCGGGCTTCGCGGCTGGCCCAAGACCAGCGGCTCACGCGGCATGCACGTGGACGTGCGGATCGAACCGCGCTGGACATTCACCGAGGTTCGCCGGGCGGCTCTCGCCCTCTCGCGCGCCATCGAGCGGCGTGTGCCTGCGCTCGCGACATCCAAATGGTGGAAAGAAGAGCGTCACGGCGTCTTTCTCGACTACAACCAGAACGCGAAAGATCGCACCACATGCTCGGCTTACTCCGTGCGTCCGCTGCCGGATGCTCGCGTATCCACCCCGCTCGAATGGGACGAGGTTCCGCACAGCAATCCGGCCGAGTTCACCGTGTTCACGGTTCCGAAGCGGCTCGCCGAGAAGGGCGATCCGCATGCTGCCATAGACGCCTCCCCCGGCCGCCTCGACCAGTTGCTCCAGTTGGCGGATGAGGACGAGGCAGCCGGGCTGAGCGATGCCCCATGGCCGCCTCACTTCCGAAAAGCTGAAAGGGAAGGGAAGCGAGTCGCGCCTTCACGTTCCAAACCTGCGGTGAAGCAGCCGCGCAGCCGTATGCCGCTTATAGTTGTTGCCAATTCGCCCGAGAAAGAGGCGGCTCTCGCCGGCTTCGAAAGATGGAAGACTCGGCATCCCGAGGCGGCCGGCTTTCTGGCTGCAGATGATGTGCTGGTCGATTCCATGCGCGGAAAATCATCCACCTGGACGCGCATCCGCCTGAACCTACGCCATGTGCCTGAGCCTCTCCGCCCCGCAGGGGAAAAGCCTGATCCCGACGACGACCCGACGCGCGAATGGCGGAAACGAGGCACCGCGAAACCAGGTGCGAAGAAGAAGGGCGCGTGACACGATGCCTGGGAAAGCTCTCTGTTCCGCGCGCCGAGGTTGTCGTAAGCTCATCCATATAAGTGGATCTGCTCAACCATTTTCGGATGCTTGCCCGTTACAACCGGATCGCGAACGAGCGTCTTTACGAGAAATGCGCAGAACTCGACGACGCTGAATATAAGAAACGGCGCCAAGGCTCGTTCGGCAGTATTCACGCTTTGCTGAATCACATCCTGCTCGGTGATCAGATCTGGATGGCGCGATTTAGGGGGAGCGGGCGGGTAACGCCGCCGCTGAATACAATCCTCTTCGATGACTTCGCTCGATTGCGGTCTGCCAGGGTGGAACAGGATGCTTTTATCGAATCGTTCTTCAGGGAGCTGGATGTCGATTTCTTGGAACGGTCGTTCGTGTACACGAACAGCCAAGGCAAAGATTGTGTCGAGAAGGCACCTGTGGCCGTCAGTCACCTGTTCAACCATCAAACGCATCATCGCGCCCAAGTTCACGTCATGTTGAGTCAAACTTCGGTGGTCCCACCGTCGCTTGACTTGCATCGTCTTGTCAATCCCTAATGGCCATCGGCCCCTCACGGGCGCGAGGGCGAAACCCTTATTTCCCGCCCGCCAACAGCGCCAGCTCACGCCATTTCCAGAAACAATCAACATTGCTAAAACCTATTTGCTTCAACCACTCCAACTGGACCTCGACGGAAGCACATTGATTAGAGGGATCCTCATCCTCTAAAGGCGTCCGAATCGCCTGATAAAACGAGGCGTGCAACTCCGAAGTGGGGGAGGCCACATGCTCCAGGTTGCAGAACATTCCACCGGGATCGATTGCTTCAAAGATCTCCCGGTAAAGCTCACGTTTCCTGACATCCGTCAAATGATGAATGGCGAAGCAGGATACTATCGCATCGAATCGCCCCCAATCCGGTAACGGGACGGATAGGTCGTGTTCCACTACCTCGATGTCAGGATCATTCGCGAATCGCCGTCGTGCCGCCTCGAGCATCACTGGCGAAAAGTCCACCGCGAGCCCAGTAACCTGTGGTTGGGCTAATTTGATCAGCGCCATCAATCGGCCATCTCCGCACCCAATATCGAGGACTCTCTTAGTTGTGGATGGGAGAAGCTCTAGTACAACCGCTTCGCCCTCTGTGCGATGTGGAATCCGATCGGACTTGGCTAAATAGGCGAGCGCATGGTCAGCCGTCAAATACTCATTCAGTGAGCTCATACATGGCAGGTCGTATTATCGCCACTCACACAGCATCCGTGTGCCGATGCTGCTGAAGGCCAAATGATAATAGCAGGGATGCGGCACGCTTTCCGAGTTGTTCCCGAACCAGCGCATCCTTAGCAAACCTGTCGGCAATCCCACCCCGGATTTGAGTCACTGCATTTTCTGAAACTCCTTTTCCCTTTACATCCAGCCTCTTACAGCTCCCGCACCTCTGATCTCCGCACGCCCACCCCGCAAACTCGACACCGTAGAGCAGGCGTTTTCGCCTGCCACCGCACACCATCTGGAGACAACCATGGCAACCGCCAAACAAATCGCGGCCAACCGCCGCAACTCTCAAAAATCCTGTGGCCCCAAGTCCGTCGAGACCAAGGCCAAAGTCGCCCAGAACGGCACTAAGCACGGCCTCTGCGCGAAATTCCGCGTCCTCAACGAAGTCGAAAAGCAGGAAAACTTCGACGCTTTCCTCAATAAGCTCATCGAAGACGAACAGCCCGTCGGCCAGGCCGAAATTGAGCTGGTCGTCAAAATGGCCGAGCACACTTGGCTCGCCAAGCGCGCCCTGCGCATGCAGAACAGCTGTTTTGCGCCCGAGCCGAAAACCCCCGAGGAGGCCAAGATCGGCGCCATCCCGGTCAGCCTTGACCCTCGCGAGCTCGAATGTTACGTTCGCTACCACGCCGCCCAGGACCGCGCCTATCAACGCGCCTCGGCCGAATTTCAGAAACGCAAGAAAGCACGCCAGTTAGCCGAAATTGGCTTTGCTTCGCAAAAACGCGCTGAGGCCGAAGAATCCCGCAAAGCCGAGAGACACGCCGTCCAGATCGCAACCGCCAAAATGCGCAAACAACGCGAAGAAATGAAGCTTGGCGACGCCATCGCCAAAATGCTTCCTCCCGATTTCGACCTTTCTTCCCTGGACCAGGTTTTTTCCGCCGCCGGACCTGCGCAGCTCCGCTCGTACTCAACAGGAGAAGCACTTCCCAAATTGTGAAGTAGCCTCGGGAGATAGCTCTATGACCACGCCAGCATTCAAGCTGCGCTCAGTCATCGAACGAGTGACGCCCAACTAAAGCACTAGAATCGGAGTTGCCATGCGAACGGCGGCAGCACTCATCCATTTGGATTTTGAAGATCTGGGAACACTTGAGCCGGAACTGCGCCGTGCCGGTTATCAGATCGAACTTGTCGATGCGTGCACTGCCGACCTGGCTGCTGCGGCTCGCAAGGACCCCGATTTGCTGGTCGTGCTCGGAGGGCCGGTGGGAGTTTACGAACAGGAGGACTTTCCGTTTCTGGGCGCCGAGCTGGATTGGATACGCGCGCGGATCAGCGAGAAGAGGCCAACGATCGGAATTTGCCTCGGCGCGCAGTTGATCGCCGCTGCCGCCGGCGCCTCCGTTTCCCCGGGGACACAGGGCAAAGAGATTGGCTGGGGGCCAATCGAAGCGGGCCCCGATGCGGCGCTCTATCCCGAGTTCGGTGAGCTTCTCACACCGGACCTGCACCTCCTTCACTGGCATGGAGACACGTTCGATCTGCCGGCAAACTCGCATCATCTTGCCGGGACCGCGGCTTATCCGAATCAGGCATTCACGATTGAGCGGCACACGCTGGGTCTGCAGTTCCACCCGGAAGTTACTGCGCAAGGATTGGAGCGCTGGTACGTGGGTCATGCCGGCGAACTGAAGAGCGCGGGAATCGAGGTGACGCGGCTCCGGCGGGAAAGCGAGAACTTTGCACCAAAGCTTGAGGAACCGGCGAGGCGTTTCTGGCGAAAATGGCTTTCGGGGTTTCGTCTGATTGTGAAGGGGATCGAGGTGGACGCCCAAACGCGCTGTGTTCATTACCGCAAGCCGGAAGACGTAATTGCGATCAAAATGAAATGCTGCGGCACTTACTATGCCTGCAAGGATTGCCACGAAGCATTGGCAAGCCACGCCATCCAGGTCTGGCCGCGCAGCGAATGGGACCGGCGCGCTGTGCTCTGCGGATGCTGCGGAACCGAGTTAACGATCCGGCAATATCTGGAGAGCGGCAGCCAATGCCCGAATTGCCGGACACCGTTTAACCCCGGCTGCCGTAATCACTATCATTTGTACTTCGAGATAACCGAGTAAGGCCCCTCCCTGGCGGTCGGGGCTCTGTTGCGGCTTTCGGCCGAGCGATGATCACCGGTGAAAGCGCCCGACGAGCACGCCTTTGCCGAGAATGTGACCGTTCATTGCTTTGAGCACGTCCTGGCGAGTGGCATCGGGTCCGAGATTGAGTTTGGTGTCGAGCGCGAACAGTTCGAACGTGTAGTGGTGGTACGGACCCGCGGCAGGCGCTCCCATACCTACGTAACCAATACTGCGATGCGTGTTCGTGCCTTGAATAGCGCCATCGGCCAGCCGCGCTTCTGCCGGAACGCCTTGCGGAAGCTCGCGCGCCGAGCCGGGGATGTTGAAGATCAGCCAATGCAAGACTTCTTCGGTGGTCTTGTGCAGAGAGGTGTCGGGATCGTGCACAATCAGGGCGAAGCTCACGGTTCCAGTAGGAACGTGGGTCCACTCTAAATGCGGCGAGACGGCATTCTTCCCCGCTTTCTGGGTGTACTTATCGGGAATGATGCCGCCGTCCTTGAAGGCTGTCGTTGTCAATGTGAGGCCGGGCGTTCGAGCATGAGTTGGTTTGTTTTGCGCAAAAGCCGGCACAGAGAGGAGCAAAGCGCAAAGGATAGCTGTTTTCATATCTTTCTCCTACTAACTGTTACTTACCGCGATAAAACACGCGCCAGATCTTCCCTTTCACACTGTCCGTAATATATAACGAACCATCCGGTCCCTGGGCGACACCGTCGGCGCGAGCTTTTGCCGAATCCGGATTCATCAGAGGCTTCTTTCCGGCAAAACCTCTGGCGAAGACCTCGAACTTACCGGACGGCTTTCCGCCGGAAAAGGGC
>DASVGP010000092.1:0-5315 GCA_036379475.1 Bryobacteraceae bacterium
AAGCCCCTCCTCGAAGGGGACTGAAACCTGAAATGCGAACCGTCACGCCGCCAGCCTCTCGGAGTAGTAATTGAAGCCCCTCCGCGAAGGGGACTGAAACCACCTGAAACCGTAGCGCCTGCTCCTCAAAAGCAGCCGTAGTAATTGAAGCCCCTCCGCGAAGGGGACTGAAACTCCGATAAGCGCTTTCCATCGATGACCGCGGATTCGGTAGTAATTGAAGCCCCTTCGCGAAGGGGCGCTGGGTAGTTGGAAACGGGCCAGCTCCTGATGACGCAGAAGGAGCACGACCGTGTCGCGGCGCTGAAAGAAATCCAAGAAGAAAACTGGTCACACAGAAGCAGGCAGCCGCCGAGATGGGCTTGAGCGAGCGGCAAGTAAGGCGCCCGTTACAGAGCTAAGCGGCGCGGGGACAGAGCCGCGCGGGGCGCCGGCGATCGAATCGCAAGATTGCGGTGACGGGGCAGCCCGCTCAGAGATACTGAAGACATGACACCAGGACAGCCGCAGCCCAAAGTGCACCTCACCACCACGCCCGATTACCGCGAGGGCTATGCCAATAGCGTGCAAATGCGCGTCAGCTTGTGGGATTTCTTCCTGCTCTTCGGCACCATTAATCAATCCGCGCCGGACGCCGTGACCATCCAGAATTTCCAAGGCATCTTTTTGAGCCCGGCCCAGGCGAAGGCGCTGGCGAACGTGCTGCAGCAAAATCTGAAGCAGTATGAATCCGCCTTTGGCGAGATCCGCCTGGAGGCGCAGGCCTCCTCCGGCGGGATCGTTCAGTAAACGGGCATGCCGGCGCGCGCCCGCCCCGCGAGGCGGCACAAATGGGTTCCGCTTGGTCTCTGCTTCGCGCTGTTTGCGCTGCCGCTATTCGTCATTCACCTCCCGCTTCTGCACCTGCCGTTTTTCTGGGACGAGCTGGGGCAGTTCATTCCCACTGCTCTCGATCTGTTCCGCCACGGCGCTTGGATCGCCCATTCCACTACGCCCAACGTGCATCCGCCCGGAGTGGAAGCCTATCTCGTGCTTTGGTACGGGCTGTTCGGTTATTCGATCGTCATCACTCGCGTAGCGATGCTGGTGCTCGGCTCGTTCGGGCTGCTGCTGACGTTTCTGCTCGCTATCCGCCTGAGCCGCGGAACGGCGGGCGCACCGGCTTTTCTGCCGCCGCTGCTGTTGCTCGCCTCGCCGCTGTTTTTCACCCAAAGCATGATGGCGCAATTGGATATGCCCGCTATGGTGTTTACGCTGCTCGCTCTGCTGCTGTTCCTGCGCGAACAATATGCTCTGGCCGCAGCCGCCAGCGTGGTGCTGGTGCTCACGAAAGAGACCGGGCTGGTCGTGCCGTTTGTCTTCTTCCTGGCGCTCGTGGTGCAAAAGCAATGGAAGCGCGCCGGGTATTTCGTTGCGCCCGCCGCCGCACTCGGGCTATGGCTCATTGTGCTGCACAACGGTACCGGTTATTGGCTCGGCAATCCCGGTTTCGCTCACTACAACGTCGCCTATGCGCTGCATCCGGTGCATGTCGCATTTTCCTTCGTGCGCCGTTTCTATTACCTCTTCATTGCCGAATTCCGTTGGATCGGCCTGGTAGCGCTGCTGCTCGCTCTTCGCAACCGAGCCACGCGGCGGGTCTTCGATTCGCCTGCCTGGCGCGTGACCATTGCGGTTGCCGCGTTGCAGATCGTGCTGGTGTCGGTCTTAGGCGGCGCGGAGCTGGAACGCTATCTGCTTCCCATTCTTCCGCTCTTCTATATCGCGGTCGGCGTCGCACTCTCCGCTCTCCGAACGCGGATGAGTCTTGCGGCCACCACTGCGCTTGCCGCGGGCCTGGTGGTCTGCCTGTTTTGGAATCCGCCCTATCCGTTTCCTTACGAAGACAATCTGGCGATGGTGGATTTTGTCCATCTGCAGCAGAAGGCGGCTCGCTTCGCCGAGCGGAACCTGTCCGGGAAAACCATCGCGACAGCATGGCCCTACACTTCGGCACTCGAACATCCGGTTTACGGTTTCGTTCAACGTCCGCTCCAGGCCATCGAAACCAACGATTTTCATTTCGACTCGATACGCGCCATTCCGGCGTCCCGCTTCGATGTGCTGATCGCCTATACGCGAACCTGGGCGCCGAAGGGCGGCGCGATCGCGCTTCCTTTTGTGCGCCGGTTTCTGCGCCACTTTTATCAATGGCAGCCGGAGATTACCGCGCCTCAGTGCGCCTCGCTCGGCCTCGATCCGCTCGTCTCCTGGCGCCTGCACGGCCAGCAGATCACGATTTATTTCCGTACCCACTCGCCCGCTTCGCCCGGAGCGGCCAAGGCAAGCAGTGAGAAATCGGGCGCGGCGCGGCTGTCGAGCATCGCGCCGCCGAACGCGGCGAATGTCAGGATTTTCATGCGCCATACTCAATCGAGATGATCTCGTGCGCGGGCTTAACGAAGGACTTTGGAGATCTGCGCGCCGTCTCGAAAGCCTCCTTCGTGGCGCCCGCCTCCAGCATCTGTGCGCTTTTGGGTCCGAATGGCGCCGGCAAATCCACGCTGGTCAAGATGCTTACGGGAATGCTCGCTCCCACCGCCGGGCAAGCCGAAGTTTGCGGCATGCAGGCACGGAATCCGGCGCTGAAAAGCATAGTCGGCATTCTTCCCGAGAGCCTCGCTCTCTTCGATGCGCTCACGGTTGCCGAACATCTGGAACTCACCGGCGCGGTTTACAAAATCGAGGCGGCCACTGTGCGCACGCGTATCGATCAGCTTTTGCGCGCTCTGCGCCTTGAGGATGGACGCCGCACCTTCATTAGCCAATGCTCTTATGGAATGAAAAAGAAAACCGCTTTGGCCATGGCGCTGTTGCCGAATCCGCGAGCCTTATTCCTCGATGAGCCTTTCGAAGGCATTGACCCCATTACCGCCGAGATCATCCGCACGCAACTGCGCGCCATCGCCCGGCGCGGCGTTACCATCCTCCTGACCTCGCACATTCTCTCGCTGGTGGATCGCGTGGCGGATCAGGTGGTGCTGATCAATCGCGGCCATATTGTTTTCGATGCAGGGATCGCCGATCTGCCCAAGAGCTTGGAAGCGATCTATTTCGATTTGATGGAAGGCTCTCCTGCCGAAGATCTGGAATGGCTGGGATCGGAAGCGCGATAGGTCTTTTAAAGGCTCTGGGACGGCTCTCCAGGAGAGATGTCCGGTCGGTTGGCTCTGTTGCTGGACAGAACTTCTTTGGGTTCGGAATTTTCGTCGCCTATCAGCAGCCCGCGAGCGCCGAATTCTTTTTCGTCATTCTCGCGGCCATCCTGATTTTTCCGCTCTCCTCCGATCCCATGCAGAAAATTCCCGCGGACCGGCGTGTCACGTGGCCCATTGGCAGGTGGGAGTGGAGCATCGTGCGGACGGGAGCGTTCGCTCTCAGCCCGATCGCCTGGGTCGCCGCCGCTCTGGTCGTGCGCGCGGGCTGGCGCATGGGTGTTCTAGTTTGCGGGGTCGGGCTGGTGTTGCAACTGATCGCATTTGCCGCCAAGCGCGGTTCGCCCGGGCTCCCGCTGTATTGGCTGCATTGGATTCCCGCTCCTCCCGGCGCCGCCGGTGCCATCATGCGTCTGCAGTGGCGCGAGATGGTGCGCACGCTCGATCCTTATCTCGCTTTCGTCTTGATGGCGTGTACGGAACTTTATAAGCTCTCGGGAAAGCCGCTGGACCCGGCGGCGCCGCGAATCCTGGCTCTCTTAGTAGTATTGGCGCTGAGCACCGAAACGCAAGTCTTGTTCGGCATCGACGGCCACGGCGCCGAGCGATACCGCCAGCTTCCGATTCGAGGCTGGCGGATTCTACTGGCGAAGGATCTGGCGTTCCTCGTCCTGCTCGCTCTGCTGGTCTTACCGCTGGACTGGGTGAGCGGGCTGATGGGCGGGCTGGCAGCGCTGGCCATCGGCCATCGCCGCTCGGTGGGCAGACCGATTGCGCAAACTCCCTGGAGATTCACCTCGGGAGCGATCGCGCCGGACGGCGTACTTCAGATCGCCGCGGTTTTTGCCGTCGGCCTGGCGGTTGGAACCGAAGGGCTCTGGCTCATATGCCTCTGTATTGCGGCATGGATCGCCTCTCTGCTTTTCTACGGCTGGCGCTGGGATCGCCAAGCCTAACGAAGGCTAACGCTCGGGGCCTGTTTGCCGTTGAGTCGCTCGATCTGGCCAAGCATGGTCTCGATTACCAGATCGTCGCCGACTTTGGAGTTGAGCATGAGGTGGTAGAGAGAACGCAAGGGCCAATTGAGACCGTAATAGCGCTTGACGAAAGCGGCGCGCTCGCGGTCGACGGTTTCGATCAGCTCCTCGGCCTCCTGCCGGGTCTTATTCATCGCCAATCCGAGGCGCCGGATCTTTTCTTCGCGCGGGGCAAAAATGAAAACCGTGAAGGTATCGTCGCGGCCGCGCAAGAACCAGGTCGCGCCACGGCCGACAATCACCGCATTCCCTTGCTGGGCGATATCCAGCGAGATCTGCGCGAAGATTTCGGCCAAGTGCTCGCCGTCCAGCAGTTCGAGGCTGCCCCCCGAATAGCTCGCTTCGTTGCTGCCGCGCATGAAGGCTTTCACCAGCCGGTAGAAGCCGGTATCGCAGCGTTCTTCGCGCTGCTCCACGGTTTTCACGTCGCAATGCAGCCGACGCGCGATCTCTTCCGTAACTTCGCGGTCCCAGAGCTTCCAGCCAAGGCGTTGGGCAAGCTTCTGCGCGATGGCGCCCCCGCCGGAGCCGAACTCGCGCTCAATGACAATGTTCCTGATCACGTCCGCCCCGGAGGCAGTATAGCGAAATCCGACGGCGTTCTGCCGGAGTCAGCGAACTCCGCTCCAATATCCCTCGCGTGCCTTCACCACCGCGTCCGGACGATTCTTTACGCTCACTTGCAAGCGGTGAAAACCGGGCGCCGCTCCTGGTGGGGGCGTAAAGGAAAGGAAATAGCGGCTGTGAATGTCGGCGCCCAGCGCAATCAGATCATTCGTCAGTTTCGATTTCGTTTCGAACCCCATCCGCCGGCCTCCTGTTTCCGAAGTCAGCGCCCGGACGGTGTTTCGCTTCGAGAGGCGAAGCAAATCCCCGATTCCGGCGATAAAATCCGGCGCGCCCGGCGAGTAGTCGCTCGCCTTGGTGGTCCAGGGGGTGAGATAGCTCGAATAAGTGAGCGCATAGATGAGCACGCCCGACCGTTGCATCCTTTCGAGCAGACTGCTCAGCTTGGTTTTGCTGCCCCGGTCTTTGCTCTCGCCGATGATGAGAATAGCCGGCCGCCGCGGCCCCGGCCGGGAGT
>DASVGP010000093.1:0-10118 GCA_036379475.1 Bryobacteraceae bacterium
AACGCAGCGAAATTCGGTACAAATTGCGATGAACTGAGGTCTTCACGTACACGTAATGAGAAGGGTCGAGGCCGGGGACAAGATCGGCACGCGCGACCGATTGCGCGCCAGGGATGATGCTTGGATCCGCCTGCGGCGGGATGCCGGCTGGCGGAAACGGCGGCAGGGTTTCTCCGGGACCGATGGGAATCGCGAGGCTTCGACCCGGGCTGGTGCGCGTGGCCGGTTCGACCGAAATAAAAAGCCACTTCCCGCTAGGCGACCAGATTGGGACGCAATAGCTCTCAGAAAGGATGACCGGAGGGCCGCCGCCAGTGGGGATGGCCATGATTACCGGAGCTGTCCCGCCCGGAACGGTCGCGTTTGCCATGATCCATCGCCGACCCGGCGAGATGGACAGGAGATCAAGAATGGGAAACGACACGAGCTTAGACCGTCCCGAGCCGTCCGGATTCATCTGCTCGAGGTAGTTGAAGTTCCCGTCCAAGGCTTGAAAGAAAATCTGCCCGCGTGGGCCAAAGCAGGGCCTTGTTTCACCGGATCGGCCGATTCTTCTGGGCGGAGAGCTTTTATCGATCGGCGCTATCCATAAAGAAGGCTTGCCAGCCAAAGCGCTGGTATAGACAGCCTGTTTTCCGCCGGGCGATATATCGAATGCCAGCATGGATGTGCCCGGAAATACGGCTTCACTTTTGCGGGAATCCAGGTCCATGCGCCATAGCTCACGCACTGAACCAGCCGCCTGATGTAGCAGGAGATAGTAAAGAAATTTATCGCCGACGCGCAAGGCGGGAGACCGGGGAAGCGCCAATATTTCTCCCTCCGAAGTCAAAGGCCGGTCTCCGTTCGGATCATGAATCCAGATAGCGCTTTGACGAACGCCGACGGAGGTAATGAGAGAGCGGCCTTTCTGTTCCACCGCTACTCCTTCCTCCTCGGTGGGACCGAAGGTGATCTGTTCGGGCTTTCCATTTGGAAAGCGTTGACCCCATAGATGGCTGCGCCCGTTGATGGAAACTGTGAAATACATCCGCGAACCGTCGGGAGACCAACCCGCGGACGTACATAGACCCTCGGGACCGGCCGGGCGAACGGGAGAGCGGCCGTCGAGTGAGATCAGGCGGCAGGGAGTCCACCAGCCTTTTTCGTCCATCTCGACGAGTAGGGCGGATTTGCGATCGGGCGATGCATAGGAGTAATGCGCCATGGCGCGATCGTGTGGGGGGAAATAGACTTCGCGGAAATTCTCGCGCGTCGCGGTTCCGGTAACGACACCCATGTGGATCCCGGAGCCGCGGATCTGCGAGAACAAGAGCTGCCGCTGGTCAAGCCAGGTAAGGCCTGCGGCATTCTTCAGGAAAAGACTCGGATCGCCTCCCAGTACGGGGACCGCGTAGGTGGCAAAACTGGCACCGTGCAATACGGTATAAGCGATTTGAGATCCATCAGGCGAGAACGCGAGGCCGTATTTCGGGTGCGTGTCCCTGGTGAGCCGTCTGGGCTCTCCGTCAGGGAGCATTTTCACGTAAATTTGACCGGCGGTCAGAAAGCTGTTACTTCCGCGGAAGAACGCGACCATGCGGCCGTCGGGCGAGAGAGCGGGAGCTGTAGCGGAATCGGTGAAATCAGTGAGCTGGGTGTACTTGAGCCCAGCGGGAGGTGCGCGAAGGGAGAGATACACCGCCACGGCTGCTATGGCGAGGAGAGCGCAGAGAGCTGTTGCTACTAGCCAGAGGGGTGGCTTGCGCGCAGTGCGGGTTGACGGCGAGGCTGGGATGTGGGTGATTGGTGCGACAATGGCGTCGGCTTTTTCAGCGGTGGCCGAGTGAACTACGTCCGCGATAAACCGGTAGCCTTGCCTAGGCAGGGTCTCGATATAGAGTGGATCGACCGCGTTGTCCCTCAGCGCCTGTCGAATGTGCCGAATGCAATAGTTCAATCCCTGGTCGAATTCGACGTACGTGGCGCCACCCCAGATGTGTTCGCGCAGTTCTTCACGCGGAATCGTCTGCCCGGGCCGCTCGAGCAGAAGCTTCAGGACCCGCAGCGGTTGTGGCTGAATACGTATGGGCTGTCCATTGCGCAGGAGTTGCCCAGACCGTGGATCGAACTCGAAATCGTCGAAGTGAATGCGTGCAGTGCCGTTCACGTCCAAAGGAAATTCGCTCCGCCCTTCAAGTTTAGAGCAGTTCGGCAGATGCCAGCTGCCGCCCCGTCACTACGCGTTTGCCCCCTCGGTTAAATACTTCGCTTTCGCGTCGTTCCGTCCGGATCGCCGACCGCACGTATAGAATGGCGAACAACCTGACAGAGCATAATTGATAAGGGAGCGGTCACAAGCGATGGCGGCCATTATCAATACGGCGCACGAGCCTTTGGTTTCGGTTGAGGAATACATTGCCCGGTTCGCGCAGGCCAATGAAAAACCGCGGTGCGAGTATGTCGATGGCGAGCTCATTCCGAAACCCATGCATACAAAGAACCACAGCCAAGTGCAGGCGAATATAATCCGGGCGCGCTGGCCCAAACAATTCAATCCACTGCCGGAGCTGTCGACTCGGCTGCGCGAAAAACGGTTCTATATACCCGATATTGCGGTCGAGGACAAAGCAAAACCGATCGTGGGGCGCTACCCTGACCCAAACGACCCGGTGCCCTTATGCATCGAGATTCTCTCGCCGCCTGACCGGGTTGCCAAACTGTTCGCCAAGTGCGAAGAATATCACCGCTGGGGCGTGCCTTTCTGCTGGATCATCGATCCGGACCGAAAAAAAGCTTGGGAATATTTCCCGGAAGATCGTGAGCCCCGCCTGGCGGAGAATCAGCTCACCGCCGGAGAGATCGCATTGCCGCTGGCGGAAGTTTTTGAGGGCATATAAAAACATGACGTTTTGGAGATACCTCGCCATTTTGTTCTTTTTGGGCGCGATTGCTGTATTGCCGGTTTGGCCGTACACCGCGGGCTGGACCGGGTGGCCCGCCGCTTTCTTGTTTTTCATCACCGTGCTGCTGTTGATCATGGCGGTTGTCTCGCGGCGCGGCAGCAGCATGTGGCACACGGGAGGCCAGAGACCGCCTCACAACTGATGCTATTTTGTACCTAAGTGCCCTCGCCCCTGAATTTTCACCTTGAGCAGTACGAGGGTCCGCTGGACTTGCTGCTCGATCTGATCCGTAAACAGCAGATCAACATCTACGACATTCCGATCGCGCGCATCACGGCGCAATATCTCGAATTCATGCAGCGGGCGATGGAACTGGACATCGAACTCAGCTCGGAGTTCGTGTACATGGCGGCGACTCTGATTCATATCAAGAGCCGCATGCTGCTGCCCACCGACCCCGAGCTGGAAAAGATTTCGGGGGAAGAGGATCCGCGCAAGGAATTGGTCGATCGGCTGATCGAGCATGAGCGCTTTAAAAATGCCGCCGAGATGCTGCATCAGAAGCGGATCGTCGAAGAAGCGATCTGGTCGAATCCGCAGATCGAGCAGTTTCTTTCGGCGGACGAAGGGCCCGCACTCGCAGCTACCGTCTTCGATCTAGTCAAGACGTTTCAGCGCGTGCTCGACCGGGCTAAGAGCCGGCCTCTCTACGAAGTGGGCCAGGAAGACGTCAGTATTCCCGAGATGATCGATTTGCTGCGGCGCCGGCTTTCGTCTTCACGGGACAATCGGCCGATTTCGGCGACCGACCTGCTGGAAACACTCGGTTCGCGCCGCGCCATGATCTGTCTATTCCTTGCGATCCTAGAACTGGTGCGGTGGCAGGCGATCGAGTTGGCCCAGGTGGAATCGTTCGGCGATATCGGCCTGCGCCGCGGGCCGCGTTTCGACGAGCCGCCGGAAACCGAAGCGAGTCTGGCTACCGTGGAGCAGGAATACCAATAAGCAAGAACCATGGAAGAAGTAGAACAGCCGGAAGTGGCGGCGGACGAGTCGCCGGCCGGAGAAGAAAACGACCCAACGCTGAAGGCCATCATCGAAGCGGCGATTTACATCACCGATGAGCCGCTTGCGGCCGAGCAGATCGCAGCGGCTCTGGAACGGCCGCTTGATCGGGTAACCGAAGTTTTGGCGCAGCTCACCGCCGAGTACGCGGCGCCGGACCGCGGTCTTGCGGTGCGCGAACTCGCAGGCGGATATAAGATGTCCACCAAGGCAGAGCACCACGATGCGGTGCGCCGCTTTGTGAAGAACCTTCAGCCGCCGCTGAAGCTCTCCATGGCGGCGCTCGAAACGCTCGCGGTCATCGCTTACAAGCAGCCCATCACGGCGCCGGAGATTATGGAGATTCGCGGCGTGCAGGGCGCGGGTGTGCTGAAAACGCTGCTGGACCGCAAACTGATCGCCGCGGCGGGACGCAAGCAGGTGATCGGCAAGCCGATCACGTATAAGACCACGCGCGAGTTTCTGATCCAATTTGGTCTCGATTCGCTCGCGGAACTGCCAACCCTGAAGGAATTTGAAGATCTCGGGCGGCTCGCGCTGGGCGAGGAAGAAGACGGATCGGAATCCGAGCCGGAGGCAGAGCCAGAAGCAGACGCTACAGAGTCGCAGACGACAGAAGACGATCGTCTAGGTCACCAGCAGCCGGATGCGGTTTCGGCGGACGCCGAGTCGCAGACGACGGAAGGCGATCACGTGGAGCACGAGCCTGAGTCACAGACGATAGAAGAGGATCGACTGCGCCACGAAGACGATTCTCTGCACCAGCGGCCGGATGCCTGAAGAGCGTCTGCAGAAAATTCTGTCGCGAGCCGGTGTCGCCAGCCGCCGCAAGGCGGAAGAATTGATCCTCGCCGGGCGGGTTTCGGTGAACGGGAAAACCGTGACCGAACTCGGCTCCAAGGCCGATCCCGCGGTGGATCGCGTTAAGATCGACGGGCGTGTGCTGCGCGAACCGGAGCACTATACCTACATTGCCTTTCATAAGCCGAAGAATTGCGTGACCACCGTGAGCGATCCGGAAGGGCGCCAGACGGTGATGGCGTTTTTCAAGGGCATGCGCGAGCGGATCTATCCGGTTGGGCGGCTCGACTATGCCAGCGAAGGTCTGCTGCTGCTCACCAACGACGGCGATTTCGCGAATCTGCTGATGTCGCCCGCGAGCCATATTCAGAAAACGTATCTTGTCAAAGCGAATGGCGCGCTTACGCCGGAGCAGGAAGAACAGTTTCGCCGCGGCATTCCGATGCACGGACGCCGCACGGCTCCGGCCGGTCTAAAGCTGATCCGGCGCGGCGAGAACCCGTGGTATGAAGTTCGCTTGGTCGAAGGGCGGCAGAATCAAATCCGGATCATGTTTAAGCACTTCGGCCGGCTGGTGGAGAAGCTGAAGCGGGTGAAGATCGGTTTTTTGGAAATGGGCAATCTGAAGCCGGGCGCTTATCGGACGCTGACGAACGCGGAAGTGGCGAGGTTTCGGAAGCTACTGAAGGGATCTTGAAACGGAGCCGTGAGCGGAAGCGAACTTGACGCTGCTCCCGCTCAGAGATGGGGGGCACTTACGCTTCCGGCTCAGATTCAAGATTTTCGACGGAGATGGTCCGGGTCCGCGATAGACTACTCTTAACAGCTATTTAGATGTTGCGTTCCTTGCCGCGGGTGCTGGCAGCCAGCGTGGTTTTGCTGTTAGTGCCGCTCTGCTTCGTCAGTTGCAGGAAGAAGCCCAGCGATGTTCTCGGAAAGGCGTATGTCGCTCCCGCCACCCTCAAGCTGCGGAGCGACCTCACGGAGAAAAACAGCACAGTTGCGGTGTTGAAGCACGGCGAGGAGGTCTCGATCATCGATCAGCGCCGCATTTTCCTGGAAGTGCGCACGGCTGCGGGCGCCGAAGGCTGGCTGAGTTCATACGATCTGCTTACCTCGGGAGAAATGCAGCAAATCCAGCGTGAGCGGCTGCACGCGCGAACACTGCCGCCGCAGGGTGAAGCCACGGTATTCGCTCCGCTGAACATGCACATCGAGCCAAGCCGCGGTTCACCCGCGTTTGCGCAGATTCACCCGGGCGAACTTGTCCAGGTTTTGGCGCATCGGATCGCGCCCAGAATGGACCATCGGCCGAAGCGTGCCGCATTTGTGGTGTTGCGAGCCAGGCCAAAACCGCCGCAGCCAGAGCGCCGCAAAAAGAGTCTTCTGCCGCCGCCGCCTCCTGCGCCTCCGCTGCCGCCGAATTGGAAGCAGATGTCGGGCAACCCTATTGAAGCGCCCGCGGCGCAGCCGGAAAAGAAGCCGGTCGATATGGAGGACTGGACGCTGATTCGCACCAAGAGTGATGTGACCGGATGGGCGCTCTCGCGCGAACTTTTCATGAAGATCCCGAGAGATGTCGAGCAGTATGCAGAAGGCGAACGCATCACTGCCTATTTTGATTTGGGCGCGGTAACCGACACCAAACTCGGCATTGTTAAACACGATTGGATCTGGACTACGGCTTCGAAGGTCGAGCCATGCGACTTTGACGGCTGGCGCGTTTTTCTGTGGAGCCTGAACCATCACCGCTACGAGACCTCCTACCGGCAGCGCGACGTGCAGGGTTATTTTCCGATTCACGTGGATCCCGCCGAGCCCGGAAAGCAAGGCCGGACGTTCGAACTGATCCTGAAAGATGACGAGGGAGAGTTGTGCCGCCGGACTTATTGGTTCGACGGCGTGCGGGTTCACCTGGTTGGTACGGAAGATGCCGCATCACGGCGGCACCGCGCAGCCGCCGTGATGCCGAAAAAGCCTCCGCCGAAAACGGCCAAGCCAAGCTGGTGGAGGCGCAGCTGGGCGGCCTTGAAGTCCGAGTTTTGAAGATGCACCGCTGGTGTTCGACAAACTCGAAAAAATGTCAGACTTGAAGGACGGCATGCAGCCCGCCCTAGGGGTGTGCGCGAATCGGATTTGATCCGCGAGGCGGTCGAGCGGCAGCTTGCGGCCGAGCCTAAACGAATCCAAAGTATTTTGATGGATTTGGCCGCTCTTGAAAGAGCACCTTCTGACCGGACCAGTACTGATAGATGCTGGACCGATTGTAGCTATCGTCTCCTAAGCCGACGAACATCACGAAGCCTGAGGTTAGAGGTCGCTTACGCTTCCGGCTCGGTTTCGAAGGTTCAGCTTGCTCCGCCTTGCTAGCGGCAAACAGCTTCCTTGAGTTCCGGATCGCGTGCTAGCCTTGGTGAAGATTCGTTAATCATCATTCAGGAGATCGTTTATGACTACTCAGGAAGTTGCCGACACGCTGGTGAAGCTTTGCTCGGCGGGAAAGTTCGACGAGGCGGTGAAGAGCCTTTACTCGCCGAATATCGTCAGCGTGGAGGCCAGCGCACCTCCGGGCGGATCGCGGGAAACGAAGGGCCTTCCGGCGGTGATCGCCAAGAGCGAACAGTTCGGCGCAACTCACGAGGTCCACGCGAGCACGGTCGAAGGGCCGCTGGTCGCCGGGTCGCATTTCTCGGTGACCTTCAAGCTCGATATGACGTTTAAGCCGGAAAACAAACGGTTCAACATGGAAGAAATCGCCGTCTACAAAGTCGAAGGCGGCAAGATCGTGTACGAACAGTTTTTCTACAACATGTAGAGCCGCAGGAGTCGTCTACCTCAAAACAGCGAGAGCTGTTTCGGGCTCGACACAGATCGGCCTCCAACCGCCGGCGAGATCTTATGCTCGTGTTCGACCACGCGATGGAAATGCGCAATCGGTTCCCGCTGCCGCTCGACGGTCCGCACCAAAGCATCCAGGCGGCGAAATCCGTCTCGTTTTTCCGTGTAACCGAGCCGGGCCGAGTCCAGCGCGCGGCGAAGCACGCCCAGCGACTCGTCATATGTTTTCAGCGGGACCGGAAACGGATGCCCGTCCTTGCCCCCCAGCGCAAAGGAGAATCGCGCCGGGTCGGAAAACCGGCTCGGCGCGCCATGAATCACCTCCGCAATCAGCGCCAGCGATTGCAGCGTGCGCGGGCCCAGATTTTCCACCAACAGCAACGAGGCAAAGTCGCGCAACTGCTGTTCGTAGCTCACCGCCAGAATCGCGCCTAATCGTTTGGGGTCTACATCTCCTGCGCGAACCTCGTGACGGCGCGGAAGGGTCAGCCTCCTGAGTTCAGTAAGGGTCTTGCATGGCTCCTGCCCGGCGATTTGAAGTATCGCCTCCTGTGCCGGATGCGCGCGGCGATCGACTAAGTTCAAGATCGTGCCCTGATGTTCGCCCGCGATCGCCGCATGCGGCTCGCAGACAAAATCGCGCACCGAAGCGGAGTGCCAGTGATAGCGCCGCGCCAGGCCACTCGCTTCGTTCATTCCCTGTTGCACGACCGCCCACTCGCCGGCCCCGCTCACGACGAAGGTGTGCAGGTAAATCTGAAAACCGTCTGCGATCGCATTGTTATCGATCTTCGCCGCCAGGCGGCTGGCCCGCACCAACTCGCCGCCGTTCAGGCTCTTTTTTTCCGCCACCGCAGTCAGTTCGCCCGGGGTCTTTCGCGACTGTTTGCCGCGTCCACCACAGATGTAAATTCCCAGTTCGCCCGCGCGGCCTTGCAATCCGCGCTTGAGCGCTCCCATCACCGACGTCGTGATGCCCGACGAGTGCCAATCCATTCCCATTACGCAACCGAGCGCCTGGAACCAGAACGGATCGCTCAGCCGCGAAAGAAGCTCTGAAGCGCCGTATTCGCAAACGATGCCCTCGACGATCGCGGTTCCGAGCTGTTGCATCCGCACGGCGAGCCACTGCGGCACGCGGCCGCCGTGCAGCGGCAAATCGGCAAATCCGGAGCGCTTCATTGCTATTTGAATTTTAGCGGTCTATTAAGCTGTGGGCTTGGACCCTGTTTTCGATCCCGCCTCCGAATACAACACTCGCTCCGATCGCTGGCGCGTCCGTGAGAGCCGGCTGCGGCACCGATTTATTCGCCTTGGCAATGCCCGCTTGGCCACCGGCGTCGCCTTCGCTGTGATGGCCGGGTTCGCTTTCGGCCCGCGCACGCTGAACGCCTGGTGGCTGCTCCTGCCTGTGGGAATTTTTATTGCACTCGCTGTCGCGCTGTCGCGTGTGACCCGGCAGCGTGCCTTCGCGGCCCGCGCCATAGGCTATTATGATCAGCGCCTGACCCGTCTCGCCGAGACTTCCGCGTGGATCGGCAAAGGCGCCGCGGGAGAACGCTTCGCCGACCCCTCCCATGTCTACTCGGACGATCTCGATGTATTTGGCCGCGGGTCGCTATTCGAGCTTCTGTCTTCGGCGCGCACCGGCGCGGGGGAGCAGATGCTTGCTTCCTGGCTGCTCTCTCCGGCCAGCCGCGAAGCCGCACTGGAGCGCCAGGAGGCGGTTCGCGAACTGCGCGAGCGCCTCGATCTGCGAGAAGAGATCGCGTTTCTTGGCGAAGAGGTTCAAAGTTCGGCCGATCTCGAAAAGTTCGATGCCTGGGGCGCCGCGCCGCCCATACGCTTTGCCCGTATTCTGCGTCCGCTCGCATTTGTGCTCTCGATGGCCGCAGTAGCGACTCTGATCGCGTTTTTTGCGCGCGCCCTGCCGATTTTTCCTTTTGCCATCCTCTTTCTGTGCAATATCGGCTTGCTGTCGGCGCTGCGCAAACGTGTGAGCACCATCTCTCGCGCCGAAATGTCCGCCGCCGATTTGCGTATTTTCTCCTTGCTGCTGGCGCGCCTCGAGGCCGAAAGCTTCCAGTCTCCTCTGCTGGCCCGTCTGCGCAGCGACATCTCCGCCGGCGGCGTTCCTGCTTCCCGCTGCATCGCGCGCATCACGCGCTGGCTCGATCTGCTCGATTCTTCCGACCACGTCGTCCTCCGCATCCTCCAACCCGTCCTGCTCTGGGAAGAGCAAGCCGCCATGGGCCTCGAACAAGCGCGCCAGAGCGCCGGTGCTGCTCTCGGCGTCTGGGTACGCGCCGTCGCTCAATTCGAAGCTCTCTCCGCCTTTGCCTCGCTCGCCTTCGAGCGCCCGAGTTGGACCTTTCCCGAACTGGCTTCAGCATCCGATCCTTTCTTTGAGGCCGAAGCTCTTCAGCATCCTCTTCTCACACCGCAAGCTTGCGTACCGAACGACGTGCACCTGACCGGCGGGCTGCATTTGTTCATCGTCAGCGGCTCCAACATGTCGGGCAAGAGCAC
>DASVGP010000094.1:0-22995 GCA_036379475.1 Bryobacteraceae bacterium
GTTTTCCTATCCCGCTTTCAATACTCTTCGCAAACTACCGCAATTCTCCGATCTAGTCGCCTTCGCGCCCAACCAGTTCACCATTTCCGCACGCGGAACAAGCGATCTGGCCTTCGGCGATTATGTCTCCAGCAACTACTTCACCGGCCTAGGCGCGCAGCCTCTCCTCGGCAGACCCATCCTCCCCGGCGACAGCGCGGTCGCCGTCCTGACTTACAGATATTGGAGCCGCCGGTTTGCCGCCGATCCGAACATCGTCGGCCGCGTCATCGCGATCAATCGAGTGCCGGTCACCGTGATCGGCGTGATGCGTCCCTCCTTTCAGGGCCTCATGCCCGGCCTCGCGACCGGCCTATTTGTGCCGATGTCGATGGTTCCGGAAACGGCGGCGAGTTATTACAGCCTGACAAAACCCGATTTCTGGTGGATACAAATCTTCGGCCGCCTCAAACCCGGCGTCTCGAATGAAACGGCGGCCACTGCCGTTCGCGCCGCGTTCGTCCATGAGATCGAATCTTACACGGGCAAAAAGCTTCCGCCGTCCAGCCAGCCTAAAATCGCCCTGCAGCCGGGAGGCCGCGGCGTCGGACTGCTTCGCGACCGTATCGGGACCGAAATTTATATTCTCGCCGCGGTTGCCGTCATCGTGCTCCTGATCGCCTGCGCCAACCTCGCAAGCCTGCTGCTTGCGCGCTACTCCGCCCGTGCGAGGGAAATCGTCGTTCGCATTTCTATCGGCGCCGGCCGCTTCAGGCTGGTGCGCCAAATGCTAACTGAAAGCATGTTACTGGCCGCCATCGGCGCGGCGGTTGGTTTATTGATTGCGAAACCGATGTTGCATCTGCTAGTAAATTTCTTCTCTGGGACTTCATTTTTCAAAAACGTCATAGACGCGCAGCTCGATAGCAGCACGCTGGCATTCGCTGTTGTAGTCGCGATTGTTACTGCCCTGCTCTTCGGGTTGGTCCCCGCCTGGCGCGCTACTCGCGTGAATCTCGCGCCTGAATTGAAAGATACCGCGGTTGCAACTAGCGGGCGACGGCCGGGCCTGTTGCTCGGCCGTTATCTGGTCCCCGTCCAAATCGCGTTATCGCTGCTGTTAATGGTAGGAGCCGGTCTCTTCCTGCGCACGCTCGTCAATCTTGCTTCGGTCAATCTCGGCTTCCAAACGGACCATCTCCTCACCTTTCAGACCGACCCAGGCAAAAGCGGATACAAACCGGCGCAGGAATCCACGCTGTACCGCCGCCTGGAGAGGCAAATCGCCGCGATTCCGGGTGTCCAAGATATCGGCATTTCGCAGCTCCCGCTCATCGGCGGCGTTGCTACAAACGGACCAGTTCGTTTACCCGGCGACATTAAAGGCAAAGAGACCTATTTTCTGTACTGCTCTAACTCGTTTCTCTCGACCATGCGGATTCCTATCGTTCTCGGCCGCGATCTCTCGCCTGCCGATTTCGACCGCCCCATGCGTAGCGCGGTGGTGAATGAAACTTTCGTCAAAAAGTATCTGCCGCATACCAATCCCATCGGCCAGATTTTCTACCCGCCGGATGCGAACGGACACAATGCCCAACCGGTCACCATTGTGGGGGTCGCGAGAGATGCCCATTACCGAAGCGTGCGCCAGCGTGTACCGCCCACCGCTTACGAGCCTTACCCGCTGCGATTTTCCGGAGACACGAACATGGTTTTTGTCATCCGCACCTCGCTTGCTCCACTCTCGATCGCTTCCGCCGTGCGAAAAGCGGTCGCACACGTTGACACAAATCTGCCCGTAGCCGATATGCGCACCGAGCGCGAACAGATCGACCGCTCGCTCGGAACCGAGACCATGTTTGCCAGTCTCGTCGCGATCTTCGGCTCGATCGCTCTCATCCTCGCCGCGATCGGACTCTATGGAGTCGTGGCTTTCTCCGTCGCCCGCCGCACGCAGGAGATCGGCATTCGCATGGCGCTCGGAGCCCGGCGCGGCAACGTGCTGTGGCTCGTCCTGCGCCAAAGCCTGTTTATGGCCGCAGCGGGAATCGCGGTGGGCGTTCCCTGCGCGCTTGCATTGACGAAACTCGTGGGCACGCTCCTCTACGGAGTGAAGCCAAATGACCCGATCAGCATTGCGGCCGCCGTCGCCGCCATGGTTGCGGTTGCGACGCTCGCTTCGTGGATCCCCGCCCGACGTGCGGCGCGCGTCGATCCCATGACAGCGTTGCGATATGAGTAGCACAACGACTAATGGTCTGTCGCAATGATTCCGTTATTACCGATCCAATTAGCTCCAATCGCTTTGCGCGCGCAGCTCATCGGCATCGGTTGGCCCGGAGTGGGCGGCCTGCGAGGCCGCCGCAGGCCGAGGGCCTGCCCTACTCAGTGAATACACTGAGTAGGTGACCCATTACTCAATCGCGCTGATTCCCGGCGACGGAATTGGCGCCGAGGTAACTCCAGCCGCATGGGACGTCGCCGTACACGTGGCCTTGCAGCACGGCGCCACGCTGGATGCGACGCCCTACGACTGGGGCAGCGATTATTATTTCCTGAATGGCCGCATGATGCCGGCGGACGGCATAGACGTGCTGCGGCAGCACGACGCCATCCTGCTCGGCGCGGTCGGGCATCCGAAGATTCCCGATCACGTCACGCTGAATGGCTTGCTGCTGCCCATGCGGCGCGCCTTCGATCAGTTTGCGAACATCCGCCCCGCGGTCCTTTATGAAGGCGTGCGTTCGCCGCTGCGAGCTTTCAAGCCGGGTGAGATCGATATGCTTGTCGTGCGCGAGAACACGGAAGGCGAATACGCCCAGGCCGGCGGTTTCGTTCACGAAAAGCATGCGGACGAAGTCGCGGTGCAAACGTCGGTATTCACCCGGCACGGCGTCGAGCGCGTCATTCGCTTTGCCTTCGATCTGGCACGAAAGCGCCGGCGCAAACTTACATCGATAACCAAATCGAACGCCCAAGGCTTCAGCATGGTGCTCTGGGACCGCGTTTTTCGCGAAGTGGCTGCCGAATATTCGGAGATCGAGACCGAATCGCTTCTGGTGGATGCGGCGGCGATGTGCCTGGTCACCCGGCCGCAAACCTTCGACGTGATCGTCGCTTCCAATCTGTTCGGAGATATTCTGAGCGACGTTTCGGCCGCGGTGACCGGAAGCATCGGGTTGGCGGCGAGCGCAAATATCGATCCAACGCGCCGTTTTCCTTCCATGTTCGAGCCGGTACACGGATCGGCGCCCGACATTGCAGGCAAGGGAGTAGCGAATCCGCTGGCGGCGATTCTATCCGCCGGTATGATGCTGGATCATTTCGGGCTCACAGAAGCGGCGGCGAAGATCAACGCGGCCGTCCGCGCGGTGCTCGCCGAAGAAAGCGTACGCACGCCGGATCTGGGTGGGACTAATAGCACGGCGGAAATGACGGCAGCGGTTAAGAAGGCCGCTCGATAGCTCCCACCCGGTCCAGCTCCAGCCGCAGATCCCCATCTTCTTCGTCCACTTTGAAGGCGGGCGCAAAGCGGGCGCCCCACTCGATTTCGTCATAGCGATAGGAGCGCCGCGTATAGACGGTTTGCCCGAACGTTTCGTCGAAGCCTTTCAGCAATACGATGAATTCCGCCTGCAAGCGGGCCAGATCTTCGGGCGTTTTCTTGTACAGTGGACTGCTTTCGCTAATGGGATGGACAATCGTCCAGGTCAGCGCCATAAACAAGACCGAATCGCGCTCCAGTTCCAGCGGGAAATAGCGCCGGAGATGGCGGCCTTCGACCCACTCGGCGGTCATGAGCAGAAGCTTCGCTTCCAGCTCGATGACGTCGTCCTTGCGGCGATTGACCGTGCGCAACTGTAAGCTGCTGCCGCCCATGTAGGGCGCAACGACCATGCCTTCGCTGAAGCCGATGCGCGCCGAGGGACGCGCGAAACGCCCGAACAGAAGACTTGTCGCAAGAGCCAGACCGGCCACACCGGTCATGGCTTCGGCCGCGGCCAGCGCGTTGGCAGCAATTCCATTCGGGAACACACTGCCGGAGCCGAGCGTCGTCAGCGTGTCGGTGCTGAAGAAAAATGCACCCAGAACCTTCGAACCGACGGAACGAGATTCGGCGCCTTTGAGATGCTCGACGCCGATCGCAAGATAGAGCGCGGTAAAGAAGAGATTGACCACGAAAAATGCCGCCACCAGCGCTCCGGCAAACGACGGCCACGAGGTGCCGATCAGAAACAAGTAAGGGTGCGCGTCGCGCCAGGTAGCGCCCGTGCGCCGCACATTGAATTGGCCGTTTGGGTTCAGGGCGCGCTTGAGCGTGCCGACATATTGTTGGGTAAGGCCTGGATCGAACGCCGGTTTCTCCATACGAGGAGATGATAGGCTAACCCGCCGCCCGGCGCTTCCCCGCCCTCTTCCTGGCGGCCGGGGTGATTTCGGTGGCAGGCGCATGACCGGCCGGTTTGCGTTGCACTTCGCCCAGGCTTTTTTGCAGCGCCTGCATCAGATCGATCACCGGAGCGCGCCGCTTGGGCGCGGCGCCTTCCACCGGCTGCCCTTCGCGCTTGGCTTCAATCATCTGCTTGACGCGCGCTTGGTACTCGTCATGATATTTCGATGGGTCGAAATCCGCCGCCAATCCTTCCACCAGCTTTTCCGCAAGCTGCACTTCCTGGGGCTTCACGCTGACGTTTTCGTCGCGGCGGAATTCGGGCACCTCGCGCACTTCTTCGGGATAAAACATCGTATGCAGCAGAAGTCCGTCCGGATGCGGGCGGATCACCACCGTATATTCGCGCTGGTGCATGGCGATTTTGGCGATAGCGCTGAAGCCGGATTTGTTCATGGCCTCGCGCAGCAGATAGTAAGCCTTTTTCCCGGCTTCTTCGGCGACCATAAAGTAGGAAGCATCGAAATAGATCGGGTCGATGCCCTCCGCCTTCACGAATTCGAGGATCTCCATGTTATCGCTCGACGGCGGCGCGATCTTCTTCAGATCTTCGTCGCCGACGACCACATATCGATCCTTTTCGACCTCGGAGCCCTTGGCAATCTCGCTGCGCTCGACGACTCGTTCGCAATGCGGGCAATACAACTGCTGTTTGATGCGCGTGCCGCAAACGCTATGAATCTGGTGGAAGCCGACCCGCTCGGTCCGCGCCGCGGCGTACAGACGCACCGGAATCGTAATCAAGCCGAAAGTGATGTAGCCCTTCCAAACGGTGGAAGCCATCGATTTTGTCCCTCAATAGTATAGAAACACAAGTTGAAATACTAGTTTCGCTTAGCCGAAGACCGCTCCCTGAATATAATGTCTCCTATGCGAACGTTCCCAGGCGTCACATCGGTGCTGCTTTTCGCTCTGGCCGGACTGCCGGCACAAGCACAGTCGCGCCCGCCCATCACCGGCCTCGCACACGTGGGCATTCTCACGAGCAACATGGCGAAGGCCAACGAATTCTACGGCCACGTACTGGGCTTCGAGCACTTCAGCTTGAACAAACCCAGCGGCGGCTTGATGCTCAACTATTACAAGATCAACGACCACCAATACATTGAGGTTTATCCGGGCCTCAAAGGAGACGAAGATCGCCTCACGCACGTCGCCTTCGTAACTACCGGCGCGCGTCAGTTGAGAGCTTATCTGGCGAGCAAAGGCGTAAAAGTGCCGGCTTCGCTCAAGCCCGGACTGGACGGGAATCTCAGTTTCGAGATCATTGCTCCGGGTGGGGCCGCGGCAGGCCGCACGATCGAGTTTGTGCAATACCTGCCTGGGTCGCTACACGGGAAGAAATTCGGCAAACTGCTTGGCCCGAATCGAATCTCCAAGCACATGATCCACGCCGGATTCATCGTACAGAACCGCGCCGACGACGACCTTCTTTTCCGCGACGTCCTCGGCTTCCAGCTCATGTGGCACGGCGGAATGAAAGACAACCAGACCGATTGGGTGGACATGCGCGTCCCGAACGGAACCAATTGGATCGAATACATGCTTCGTGTCCAGCATCCTTCGGTGCGGGCGCGCGGCGTGATGGATCATTTTTCCCTGGGCGTGAGGGACATCCATGCAGCCTATCGCAAAATTCTGGCCCGTGGCTATACGCCTCCTCATCCGCCGCAGATCGGACGGGATGGGAAATGGCAGTTGAACCTCTACGATCCCGACTCAACACGAGTCGAGCTGATGGAATTCAAGCCGGTACGGAGGCCTTGCTGCTCGCCAATGCTGGGGCGGTAGACGCGTGGGCTGAGGCGTGCGCTACAATCTAAGTAGCATTGGCCGCTTTAGCCTGCCGCTTCCCTCGAAGCTCTTGCTCCGCACGGCTCCAATCGACTTCCGGTGTGCCGTCGGGACAGCCGCGCTCATTCCAACACTGATAGGCGCGCTCTGCGATTTCCTTGTGCGTCGGGTCGTACCGCGTCTCTGCAACCGGGATGCTCGCCCGGTTCGCGGCCGCCGCGCGTACATCCGCCGGTTGGCCGCTCTGTGCTGGAAGCCGCGAACTCTTGCTCTCGTTCTTCTGCGATCTTGAATGACTCATTGCCGCCTCCGCGTGTTTGACGATTCGCTTACTTTCCCTGTTTCGCGGCTTCGCCCCGCTCCTTTTGCTTCAGGTCCTCCTCCACCGTTTTGCGGTCGCCTTCCGCCTGGGAAGGCACGGGACGGTTGTCGGCAGCCACTTCCTTATCCGGCTGGTTCTTTTGCTGGGTGTCCTTTTGATCCGCCATAATTTGTGGACCGTCGAGCGGCCCTCCAGGTTTCAAACCTGCCTCATTCCTCGCGCCGGAAGATCCAGCTCAAATCGGCAAAGAGGCGCGTCGCCAAGCTTTCGCGGCGTAGCGAATCCGGCGTGATGCGGCGGCTCCGGGCGAGATCGTCGTCAAATTGCTGTTCAAGCGACGCAACGATCTCACGGTCGAAGATGACGACGTTTACCTCGTCGTTCAAGGCAAAGGAGCGGTGATCGAAGTTCGCCGAACCCACTACCGCGCAGACGCCATCGATGGTCATCAATTTGGCGTGGATCATGGCCGGCTGGTATTCGTAAAGCTCCATGCCCTGGCGCACCAGCGGCGCGCAAAGCGCCTCGCTCAGACGGCGCACGGCGGAATAATCGCTGTAAGCGCCCGCGGTGAGCACTTGCACGGAAACCTCTCGTTTCCGAATGGCGCGTTTGAGCGCGGGACGCACGCTGCGGTCGGGAAGGAAATACGGGCTGGTGATGCGGATGCTATGTTCCGCGGAATCGAGTAGCGCCTGAAACAGAACCCGCGCCCGGCTGGTGCCGTAGCCGGGAGAGCTCATCACCACCATGCAGGGCGTTTTTCCTTCGCCGCGCGCCGGAGGAAATTCATCCGCGGCAAACAGCACTTCGCCGGTCGAATCCACCCAGTTTTGCGCGAAGGTGGCATTCAGAGTGCGCACCACGCCGCCTTCAAAGCGAAAATTCGTGTCGCGCCAAGCGGGGCGGCCGGGCCTGTTTTCGATCCAATGATCCGCCCAATCGGCGCCGCCCGCGAAGCCGACTGTTCCATCGACTATGAGCAGCTTGCGATGGGTGCGATAGTCCCAGAGAGGCCAATCGCGGCTCGCTATCGAGTGATACCAGGCGACCTTGCCTCCCGCGGCGGTGAGCGGAGCAAAGAAGCTTTGCCGGGTGCGGAAACTGCCCAGCGCATCGATCACCAGGCGAACCGCAACACCGGACTTCGCGCGCTCGGCCAAACGGCTAACGCATTCCCGCGTGATGTCGCCTTCGAGGAATTCATAGGCTTCCAAATGGATGCTGTGATGCGCCTGATCGATGGCCTGCAATTCCGCAGGATAGAATTCGCACCCGTTCGGCAAGACCGAGACGCGATTGTCCTCATAAGTGAGCGCGTCCACGATGCATCCGAGCCGCGCCGCGTATTCGGGTGAAGCGGGCGAAATATCGGGATCGGCCGCGAGCCGGTATCGCCGCGCCGGGCCGAGCAATTGCAATCCCAGGCGTGCGCCTTCGAAGGCGAGCACGCCGGCTCCAGCGGCGGCGAGGGTGTTCCTGATTGTATGCGGCATGGGACAGTCTCAAGGGAAGACGCGCCAAAGGCCCGCATCCGTTCAGCGATACACTAGGAATCGGAATGACGGCGCGCTGGTGGACGATCTCCGGAGTAGCTTTGGCGGCGGTGGTGCTGGCCGCCTGCAGCAGCGGACCGACGCCGCATGCGAGCGCAAAGATTAAAGACGCCAAGGCTGCTCCCAACTTTACGCTGAAAAATGCCGAGGGCAAGCAGGTCTCGCTTTCGGATTTCCGCGGCAAAGTGGTGCTGCTGAATTTTTGGGCCACTTGGTGCGGTCCCTGCCAGATCGAGATTCCGTGGTTTGTTCAGTTCGAGCAAAAGTACCGCTCAAAGGGGCTGGAAATTGTCGGCGTATCCATGGACGAGGACGGATGGAAGGTCATCAAACCGTTTGTCCGCGAGCATCACATCAACTATCCGATCCTGCTGGGCGATGAAACCGTGGCCACGCTTTATGGAGGTTTGGACGCGCTGCCGACCACTTTTATCGTGGACCGGCAAGGCCGCATCGCCTACCCTATACACATTGGGCTAGTCGCCAAGAGTGAATATCTGAATGAGATCCAATCTCTGCTCGGCTCGAATCGCAAGAGCGCTTCTCTTTTCCAGCTTCGTCCTGATTTTGCCGCTGCGCTTGCCGGCGCAAAATAGGCTTACTGTCAGCGCTCCGCACCCGGTGACCGTAAAACCGGGAACGGAGATGACCGCCCCGCTGCGTGTTGAAGTGCAGCCGGGGTTTCACGTCAATAGCAACCATCCGAAGGACGAGTTTCTGATTCCGCTCAAGCTGACCTGGACCTCCGGGCCGCTCGAAGCGCAATCGGTTTCCTATCCGAAATCGGAAGACATCAAAGTTGGCAACGAGATGCTGAGCGTGTTCACGGGCGAGTTCGACCTGAATACGCGATTCAAGGCTCCGGCCAAGCTTTCGCCCGGTAAAGCGAGCATGAACGGCAAACTGCGCTATCAAGCCTGCAACACCCGGATGTGTTTCAAGCCGGCGACGGTGCAGGTGAAGCTGCCGGTGGTGATTGAATAGCCATTAGCTGTTAGCTATTAGCTATTAGCTTTGCGGAGATTATTGATACGGCCGGGCGGGATTGGGGATTGCATTCTTTGCTTTCCGGCCATGGAGTATCTCAAGGCCGATTACACCGAGGTTTGGGTTCCTTCGGGTGTGGTTCCGCTGGTGCGCTTTGCGGATAAGGTCACCGGGCTAGCATCTACCGGGATTGGTCTGGTGGGCGTGGGAGACATTCCCATGTCCGATGCATTCGCCCAAAAGCTGCGGGGCTTCGATTCCATCGTGAGCTGGTACGGGGCGAATCGGGAAGAATTTCGCCGCGTTGTTCCAGGTGAGTTTCATCGTGCGCTGCCGCCGGAAGATGATCCGCGGCATGCGGCGGATTTCTTTGCGGCGCAGGTGGGCGTGCCTTACGGAATGGTTCCCGGGATTCGCGATTTCGCAAGCCAACCAAGAAATGAGATAGTGATCCACCCGTTTTCGGGCAGCGCCAAGAAAAACTGGCCTTTGGAGTACTTTCGCGAGTTAGCGCGGCGGCTGCCGTTGCCGGTGGAATGGTGCGCCGGGGAGAAATTCCGGTTTGACGATCTGGGCGAGCTGGCAGCGTGGTTGGCCGGCGCGCGGCTCTACATCGGAAACGATACCGGTATTACGCATTTGGCCGCGGCGCTGGGCGTGCAAACGATCGCGATTTTCACCGCAAGCGATCCGGCGCGATGGGCGCCGCGCGGAGAGAACGTCATGGTGTTGCGGAATCCGAGTGTCGAGACTGTTCTGGACGCCAGCGCACGATGGGCCGCCGCGCCGCAGTAACTTCATCGACCCGGCGCGTGCGCGTCGAATGCGGCGCGCTGCGCACCAGCTCCGGATTCTCCTCCACTTCTTTGGCGATTGAAATCATGGCATCGGCAAACAGATCCAGCTCGCGTTTGCCTTCGGTTTCGGTCGGCTCGATCATGAGCGCACCGTGGACAATCAAGGGAAAACTGACGGTATACGGATGGAAACCATAGTCGATGAGGCGTTTGGCGATATCGCCGGTGCGCACTCCCTTTTTAGCCTGGCGATCGTCGCTGAAGACACACTCGTGCATGCTGCGCGATTTGTACGCGATCTGGAAATACGGCTCCAGCAGTGCCCGCAGATAATTGGCGTTCAGCAAAGCATCGAGCGTCGCCTGACGCAAGCCGTTTCCGTGCGCCAGGATATAAGCCAGGGCGCGGACCAGCACGCCGAAATTTCCGTAATAAGCGCGGACACGGCCGACCGATTCCGGCAGATCGTCATTCCAGGTCCAGCGGTCTCCTTCGCTCTTGAGCCTCGGACCGGGAAGAAACGGCGCAAGCGTTTTTGTAACCGCCACCGGACCCGCGCCCGGGCCGCCGCCACCGTGCGGAGTCGAAAACGTCTTGTGCAGGTTCAGGTGCATGACGTCGATGCCGAAATCGCCCGGCCGCAGCACGCCCGCCAGCGCATTCATGTTGGCGCCATCCATGTAGACGAGCGCGCCCTTCTCATGCAGAATGCCGCAGATTTTTTGAATGTTCTCTTCGAAGACGCCCACCGTGTTCGGGTTGGTGATCATGAGCGCCGCGACGTCTTCATTGACCGCTTTCGCCAGCGCTTCCAGATCCACCATGCCGCGATCGTTCGAGCGGATGTTTTCGACCGTATAGCCGACCATCGCGGCGGTGGCCGGATTGGTTCCATGCGCGGAATCGGGCACCAGAACCTTCTTCCGCGCGCCGCCGCGAGTTTCGAGCAGCGCGCGAATCATCAAAATGCCCGTGAATTCGCCGTGCGCCCCCGCGGCGGGTTGCAGCGTGACCGCGTCCATCCCGGTAATTTCGACCAGCGCGCGTTCGAGCGCGGCGATGACGTCCATGACGCCTTGGGATACTTCTTCCGGCTGATACGGATGCGCCCAGGCGAGTCCATCGAGCCGCGCGACTAATTCGTTCACCCGCGGGTTGTACTTCATGGTGCAGGAGCCGAGTGGATAGAGGCCGAGATCGATGCCGTAATTCCAGGTGGAAAGGCGGGTGAAATGGCGCAGCACTTCGAATTCGCTAACTTCGGGGAAGTTTTCGATCTCGGCGCGGACGTTTTCCGCGCCGAGCACGGCCTTCGGATCGACGGCCGGCACATCAAGCGGCGGAAGCTCGCAGCCGCGCTTGCCGGGCATGGAGCGCTCGAAAAGGAGCGGTTCGTTTTGGACGAGATGTGGAGAGACCTTCTTAATCATTGGCTGTAATTGCCTCGGCAGACCGCTCCCGGGCGGTTGCGGCTCGGAAGGCGGCGGCAACTGTATCCATATCCGCGCGGCGGCTCATTTCGGTTGCGCAAAGTAGCATCGTATCTTCCAGCTCCGAATAGAAGCGCCCCAGGGGAACGCCGCCGATGACTTTGTTTTTCAGTAAGTGCGAGTTGATGTCTCTTCCGCCGGTTTGGGCGACGAATTCGTTGAAGAAAGGGCCTTCGAAAACCAGGGGGAGTTTGTTTGCCAGATAATGCGCCTTGGCCAGATTCTGTTCGGCTAATTCGCGCAGGCCGTTCTTGCCATAGAGCGACATAAAAACGGTTGCCATCAACGCCAGCAATGCTTGATTGGTGCAGATGTTCGAAGTGGCTTTTTCGCGACGGATGTGCTGCTCGCGAGCGGCAAGGGTCAGGCAAAAGGCGCGATGGCCGTCGATGTCCGTAGTCTCGCCCACGAGCCGGCCCGGCATCTGGCGGATGTATTTTTCGCGCGTGGCGATGATGCCGGCAAACGGACCACCGTAACTCGGCGAAATGGCGAAACTTTGCAGTTCGCCCGCCACAATATCGGCTTCTTTCGGCGGCTCGATCAGGCCGAGCGAGACGGCTTCGGTGAAGATCACAACCAGCAGCGCGCCTTTGGCATGCACGATCTCCGCAATTTCTTTTGTTTGTTCGAGGAGACCGAAGAAATTCGGCGTCTGCACCATCACCGCTGCGACTTCCTGGTTCAATTGCTTTTTCAGATCGTCGAGGTCGAGCCGGCCGTTTTTCGCATAAGCAAGTTCGGCGACCGGAATGCCCTGATGCTGGGTGCAGGTGCGCAGAACTTCACGATATTCAGGGTGTACCGTGCGCGCAATCAGAATCTTGTCACGATGCGTGATGCGCACAGCCATCATGGCGGCTTCCGGCGTTGCAGAAGAACCATCGTACATGGAAGCGTTCGCCACTTCCATGCCGGTGAGCTGGCAGATCATGGTCTGAAATTCGAAGATACTGGCTAGCGTGCCCTGGGAGATCTCGGCTTGGTAAGGCGTGTAAGAGGTGAGGAACTCGCCGCGCGAGACCACCGCATCCACAATTACCGGGCGGTAATGGTTGTAAACGCCCGCGCCGAGAAAACTCGCGTAGCCGTTGGCGTTCTGCGCTGCAAGCCGCTTGAAATAATCGACAATCTCAAATTCGCTCTTGCCATCTTCGAGCGCCAGCGGCTGCTTCATGCGGAGTTCCGCAGGCAGATAGGAGATCAGGTCTTCTTCCGACTGCAGACCGGCCGCACGGAGCATCTCCTGCCGGTCGAAATCGGAATTCGGTAAATAGCGCACCTATTCCGATTTCTCCGCGCCGATGTAAGTCTGGTATTCTTCCGCCGAAAGCAAGTCGTTCAACTCGGCGGGATCGGAGAGCTTTACTTTAATGAGCCAGCCGCCGTCGTGCGGGTCTCGATTGAGCGTCTCCGGACTTTTCTTCAAAGCTTCGTTGTCTTCTATGACCGTGCCCGAGACCGGTGCATACACATCCGATACCGCCTTGACCGATTCGACCGAGCCGAACGATTGTCCTTTCGCGATCGGTTTGCCCGGCTGCGGCAGATCGATAAAGACAATGTCGCCCAACTCCTCCTGCGCGTGGTCGGTAACCCCGATGGTTGCCTGTTCGCCTTCGGCATGCACCCACTCGTGTTCCTTGGTGTATTTGTACGAATTCGGATAATTCATGCTTTGCTCCATGCCCCTCCCTCACGGTCGGGGGTCTGTTTCGGCCTTCTGTAAAATGGCGTCGCTACTGTAACAGCTTCCACCGGCGCATTGCGAATCATGATTTCGACGCGAGCGCCGGGTGTTGCATCGGTCGCCGGCAAATAAGCAAGACCGATGTTCTTGTTCAGCGTGGGAGACGGTCCTCCGCTGGTCACCCAGCCGGCCGGTTTGCCATTCATCCATACTTCGTAGCCATCGCGGCCGATTCCCCGCCCTATCATTTCGAAGCCAACCAGTTTTCTCGCCGGGCCTTGCGCCTTGGCCAGCGCCTCGCGCCCGACGAAATCGCCTTTCCCCATTTTGACGATCCAGCCGAGATCGGCTTCGAACGGATTGATCGAGGCCGTAATTTCGTGCCCGTATAGCGCCATTTTGGCTTCGAGGCGCAGCGTGTTGCGCGCACCCAGGCCGCAAGGTTTGATGCCGAATTCCTGTCCGGCATGCAAAATTTCGTCCCATAGACGCTGTGCTTGATTCGGTGCGACGTAAATCTCGAAACCGTCCTCGCCGGTATAGCCGGTGCGCGCGATGCGAGCGGGCACGTCCAGAACGGCATGGTCCACGAACCAGTAATATTTGATAGCGGCCAGATCCGCGCCGGTCAGCTTTTGCAATGTAGCGAGCGCCTTCGGCCCTTGAATCGCGAGCTGCGCGTAATGTTCGCTCGCGAACTCCACCTCGGCATCGAAGCGGTTGAGTGCGCGGATGTGCTCAAAATCTTTTTCCTGATTGCCGGCGTTCACGCAGATGAAAAAATGCGTTTCGGAAATCTTGTGCACCAGGATGTCATCTACAAAGCCGCCGTGCCCGTAGAGCAACGCGGAATAGTGCGCCTGGCCGGTTTTCAGCTTCGCCGCGTGATTGGTTGCCACATAGTCGGCCAGCCGGAGGGCTTCCGGGCCGCGAATCTCGATCTCGCCCATATGGCTGACATCGAACAATCCCACAGCATTGCGGACGGCGTTGTGTTCTTCGATGATGCTCGAATACTGGACGGGCATGTTCCAGCCGCCGAAATCGACCATCCTGGCTCCCGACGCGCGATGGACGTCAAAGAGCGGAGTTGTTTTGAGAGCAGAAGCGGTCAAGCAGGAAAACTCAGCGTAACATGCGGAACCGCCAAGCCCTCCCTCACGGTCGGGGTTCTGAAGGGCGGGGGTTCTGAAAAGCCGCCGATTCTACTAGGGATCCTAGTTTGAGAAATTCTTCCAGGTCGGAGGGTTTGCGGAAATAGTGAGCGATGCCGAATTGAGCGGCCCGAACGCGGTCCTGGGGGGAATTGGAAGAGCTCACCACGATGACCGGAACTGTTTCGCATCCGACCTGACTACGCAAGAGTCGCAGCAGTTCCAGGCCGCTGCCTTTGGGAAGATTGATGTCGATGAGGAGAATATCGGGGCACTTGGCGGCGGTCCCGATGCTTCTGATGAGGTCTCTGGCCGCCTCGAAATCTTGCGCGACCTCCATGATATAGGGCAGCTTGCGGGCCGTCAAAGCTTCCCGCACCAGCTCCACATCGCCGGGGTTATCCTCCACTAAAAGTACGCGTAGTGTTTTCATGTTCCCCTGAAAGCGCGGCCGCTATCTGCACGATTGGACTTATATCCGGCCTGGCGTATTTCAGGGCGTTTGAGATCGTACGGTCAGTTGCCGCCTATGCGCTCTCGGCGGCTTCTGCGCCGTATTCCTTGAGCTTGTTAAAGAGAGTTTTCAGGCTGATGCCCAAAATGTCGGCGGCGCGAGTCTTATTGTTCTTGGTGTGCTGGAGCGTGAGTTGGATGAGCGCCTTTTCGGCATCGGAGACGGTGGTGCCGACCGGAAGGCGAACGCTATCGGGCTCGAAGACCTGAGCGGGCTGGCGGGAGCCGACCGAGACGCCAAAATCGTAGGGCAGGTGGGCCATCTGGATGGCGCCTTCGCCGGCCATGATCACGGCACGTTCGAGCACATTGCGCAGTTCGCGCACGTTGCCCGGCCAGGCGTATTTCTTGAAGGCATCCATCACGTCCGGGGTGACGTAAGTGATGCTGCATCCGTTTTTCCGGTTCAGGTTGGTAACGAGGGTTTCGCAAAGCACCGGCAGATCTGAGAGCCGCTGGCGCAAAGGCGGCAAAGCGATTTGAAACACGTTGAGACGGTAGTAGAGGTCGTCGCGCAACTCGCCGCTTTTCAATGCGTCGTCAAGAGAGCGGTTGGTGGCGGCAATCACGCGCACATCGACGGAGATTTCGCTCTTGCCACCCAGCCGCCGCACGCGCGAATCTTCCAACACGCGCAGCAGCTTGGCTTGGGTGCCGGAGGGCATTTCCGCTATCTCGTCCAGCAGCAGTGTGCCATGCTGCGCCAGCTCGAAACAGCCCGCGCTGCGCTCCAGCGCTCCGGTGAAGGCGCCTTTTTCGTGGCCGAAGAGTTCGCTTTCCATGAGCGTTTCGGGCATGGCGGCGCAGTTGATGGCTACGAAGGGACCGCCGCGCCGCGGGCTAAGTTGATGAATCGCGCGGGCCACCAATTCCTTGCCGGTGCCGCTCTCGCCGGTGATCAGCACGGCGGCTTTGCTCGGCGCCACCTGCCGCACCACGGAAAACACCTGCTGCATTTGCGGCGAGTTGCCCACCATGTCCACCAGGACGCCGGAATAGGACAACTGACGCTGCAGCCGCTCGGCTTCTTCGGCGAGCTGGCTTTGGGAAGCGGCGCGCTCCAGCAGCACGCGGAGAGGCGACGGTTGAATCGGTTTTTCGAGAAACCAGAATGCGCCCAGATCGTGAATGGTCTCGATCGCGGTCTCGATGTTGCCGAACGCGGTGAGCACGATGGCAGGAGGCATATTGCCATCGGCCCCGAGCCGCTTCATGAGCTCGAATCCGTCCATGCGGGGCATCATCAAATCCGTGACGATGATGTGGGCCGAAAACTGCGCCAGCTTTTCCAGCGCTTCCTGCCCGTCAGCCGCCATCTCCACGTTGTAGCCCCAGGCGGAGATCATGGCAGCGAGCGGAGCCCGTTGCGATTCCTCGTCGTCTACAACCAGGACGTTTACGGGCTGGCGATTCGCTGGATTTGCCACAGGTTTTTAGTGTATCCGATCATACGGTATTCGCATACCGAACCCACCGGGTTTAAACTTTCAGAGTAGCGTTTGAGGCGCCTGCTTTGTTGAACACCCCTCCCTCAGGGTCGGGGTTCTGTAGAGGCGATGAATCCCGAACCACATGCGCGCGAAGTGCTGGACGAGCCGCCGCCTTTTTTGCGGACGTGGGGGCGCGTATACGCCAGTGTGCTCGGTTATCTGGCGGCGCTGATTGCTTTGCTCTACGTCATCACGCTGCATTTTAAGTACTAGCGATAGCTCTCAGCTATGAGCCGTCAGCAATCAGCTCAAACGGGTACGCTGCTCCAAAAGCTGACCGCTGAAAGCTCAGCCTTTCGACCCCGCAATACCAACAGATAAACTACGAATTCGTGCGGCCGCTCGATTGGGTAGTTTTCTTCGCCTGGGTTCTCTCGCTCGTATCGTTCGGGTTGTATCGCGGGCGCGGCAGCAACACCGTCGATAAATTTCTGCGTGCGGGCAAGAGCATGCCCTGGTACGCGATGGGGCTCTCCATCATCGCGACACAAGCCAGCGCCATCACGTTCATCTCGACCACCGGGCAAGGCTATGTGGACGGGATGCGTTTCGTCGAGTTCTATTTCGGCCTGCCGATCGCGATGGTGATCCTTTCGGCAACGGCGGTGCCGATCTTCCATCGCGCGAACGTCTACACCGCGTATGAATATCTGGAGCGGCGTTTCGATGCCAAGACACGCGCGCTGGTCGGGCTGATCTTTCTCATCCAGCGCGGCCTGGCGTGCGGCATCGGCTTATATGCGCCGGCGGTCGCGCTGTCGGACGTGCTCGGCTGGCCGGACCGGTTGGTGACCGTGGTGATCGGCGCACTGGTGGTGCTGTACGTAACCAGCGGCGGCATCAAGGGCCTGACCTGGGCGGACGTGCAGCAGATGGCGATGATTTTTGTGGCGCTGATCGTCAGCATGGTGCTGATGATTCAGGCGCTGCCGCATTCCATTTCTCTGCTGGACGCCGTGCATCTGGCCGGTGCGGCGGGGCGAATGAACATCGTGGACACGCATCTGAACTGGGCGGACCGTTACAACCTGTGGAGCGGTCTGATCGGCGGGGCATTTCTGGCTTTGGCATATTTCGGATGCGATCAAAGCCAGGTACAGCGATACCTGACCGGGAAATCGATCGCACAGAGCCGGCTGAGCCTGATGCTGACCGCGGTGGTGAAGATTCCGATGCAGTTGTTCATTCTGTTCATCGGGGTGGTGGTATTCGCGCTGTCGCTGTTTATCGCGCCGCCGATGCTGTTTCAACCGCTGGTGGCCAAGCGCGCGGCGCAGACGGCGCAGTGGGCGCCGATCCACAAGCAATATGACGCCGCATTCGCCAAGCGCCGCCAAGCCTCCTACCAACTGGCTGCGGCGGCGCGCCAAGGCGGAGCATCGCTGCCTCCGGCTGTCGCGACCTTCCGGCACGCAGAGACGGATTTTCACCAGGCGCGGCTGCGGGCGCTGCATTTGGTTTCGCAGCTCAACGGCGGCTCGGCGTATAACGACACCAATTACATTTTTTTGTCGTTCATCAGGACCTATTTGCCGATAGGGCTGCTGGGACTGGTTGTGGGAGTGATTTTTTCCGCCTCGATGGGGTCGAGCTCGGGTGAAATCAATTCGCTCGCGACGGTATCGATGGTGGATATCTATCGGCGGTTTCTCGTGCGCAATGGGTCCGACCGGCATTATTTGATCGCCTCGCGGTGCCTGACGGTGTTTTGGGGCGCATATGCGGTAGCGTTTGCCGCCATCGGCGCGCGCGGATTTGGCGCGCTCATCGTGCGCGTGAATATTGTGGGTTCGCTGTTCTATGGCAGCCTGCTGGGCGTTTTTGTGCTGGCGTTTCTGTTTCGCTTCGTCAGAGGTAACGCAGCCTTTTGGGGCGTGGTTGTAGGCGAGGCCGGAGTTCTGGTGGTGGCCGCTTTTACCAAAGTTTCGTTTCTCTGGTATAACGTGGTGGGTTGTGTGCTGGTGGTGGGCGTGGGACTGGCACTGAGCCGGGTGCAGCCCAGTGGAAAAGACGCCACCCAGCTAGACAATCGGAGCGGTATGCGATAGATTGCCAGACGACCCTCGAATATGAATCGAAGAAATTTGCTCCAATCGCTGGGCGCTGTCTCCCTTGCCGCGAGCTTGCCGCGGGTTCAGGCCGCCGTGCCCAAGATGAAAATCACGCGGGTGCGCGTCTACTCGCCGCCGCGCCGGAATCCGCTTTTCAATCAAAGCAATCTGGTTGTGACGATCGAGACCGACGCCGGCATCACGGGAATTGGAGAAGGCGGCGCGCATCGCACGCTGGAGCAATGCGCCGGAAGGCTGATCGGCAGAGATCCGCAATTTATCGAGCACCTCTGGCAGGACATGTCGCGGGCCTATTTTTATCCGCCCGGACGCGAGAAGGAAGACGCTTTGGGGGCGCTCGACCTCGCCTTGTGGGACATCAAAGGCAAGGTCCTGAAATTGCCGGTACACGAAGTGCTCGGTGGTATGGTGCGCAATCACTGCGAGTGCTACAACACGGCGGGGAAGATTCCGGGCATCCATCGCGGGATGAGCATTCGCGAGCGTGCCCAGCTCACGATTGCTGCGGGCTACCGTGCCTTCCGCATGGGCGCCGCCGATCTGCCGGCGGGCAGCGTTTATAACACGCACGAGCGCATCAATCAGCTTTACAAGGATTGCGTCGAAGCGCGAGAAGGCGTGGGGGAGAACGGCGACTGGTGCGTCGATTTCCACCAGCGGTTCGATTTATCCGATGCGATCCGCGGCTGCAATCTCATCGAGAAGCTCGCGCCGTATTTCGTGGAAGATCCGGTCCGCGCCGAGGCCTTCGCGCAGGATCTTCCGATTCTGCGGCAAAAAGTGAACGTGCCGCTCGCCGCGGGCGAGGAATGGGGCAACCGCTGGGACTTTAACCGCCTGGTGGAGAATCACGATATCGATTACCTCCGCTCCACACTTCCCAACGTAGGGGGGATCACCGAAATGATGAAGATCGCCGCGATTTGCGGAACGCATTTCGTTGGCATGGTGCCCCATTTCACCGGGCCGATCGCGACCGCCGCTCTGGTGAATTGTCTGGGCACGTTTTCCGGGCCTGTGATGATGGAATACAACTTTCAAGGGCGCACGCTGCCTTGGGTCCCGGTGTGTCTCGACTTCAAGGACGGCAAACTCTATCCCAACGAGCGGCCGGGCTTGGGGGTCGAGCTGGATATGAAATACCTGAAGCAGATCGCGGAGTTCACACAGCCAATTACTGCTCGCGCGCAAACCTATTTCCGGCCGGACGGATCGATTACGAATTGGTAGGAATTGGGTGAAAGCGGCGTCTTAGAAGGCAGGTGGCCGATCCGGTAAAATCTGCTGCGAGCGCCGGCTTGCGGTATGTCATCCCCAAAGGCGCGGGTATCCGGCGCCGTAAAGCGGGGTCCGGTTTCGTTTACCTGGACGAAGCCGGGCGGCTCATTCGCGACCGCGCCGTGCTTCAGCGCATTCGCTCGCTGGTCATCCCGCCGGCATGGAGTTCGGTCTGGATCAGCCCAAACCCCGATGGCCACATTCAGGCGGTCGGTCGAGACGCGCGCGGCCGGAAGCAATATCGATACCATCCGGAGTACCGCCAGGTGCGCGACTTGGCCAAGTTCGATCATATGCGCGCGTTCGGAAAGATTCTGCCGCGTATTCGCCGGACGACCAGCCGAGATTTGGCGAGACCGGGAATAGGGCGGCGCAAGGTACTAGCTGCAATCGTTAAATTGCTTGAAACCAGCTACATCCGGATTGGAAATGAAGAATACGTTGAAGCAAATGGATCGTTCGGCCTGACCACATTGCAAAACCGTCACGTTCAGGTTCTAGGCCAAACACTCAAGTTTCACTTTAAGGGCAAGAGCAATCAAAATCAGGAGATTGCGATTGAGGATCGGCGCCTGGCGCGGATCATTCGCCGCTGCCAGGAGATTCCGGGCCGCCAGCTTTTCGAGTATATTGACGAGGCGGGCGCGGTGCAAAGCATCGAATCGGGAGACGTCAACGACTATCTGCGCGAGGTTGCCGGCGGGAACTTCACCGCCAAGGATTTTCGCACCTGGGGCGGAACGTGTCTCGCCGCTGCGTTCCTACTGGAAAACCTCGGTGCCGCCGAGCCGACCAAAGCGGCCGTGGTGGAAGCGGTGAAACAGGTTTCCTCGAAGCTAGGCAACAAACCACCCGCTTGCCGGAAATACTACATCCATCCTGCGGTGTTCGATTGCTATGCCCAAGGGCAGCTGGCGAAAATGGCGCAGAGATTCCGCACCACCGAGCAGATCGTGTTCGCTCTGATTGGCCATATGAAACGCGCACGAGCCGCGTAAGCGTCCATCGCACGAGAACCAAAAAATGGCACACACATGCAGCCGCGCTCGCAAGTTTACCTGTTTTGCGCTGGGTATCGCCCTTCCGCTCGCCGGTTTCCTGATCTGGCGAGGCAGCCGCTGCTGCGGCCGCAAGCGCGACTCCGAAACAATGCGCGACGAAACCATCGCCGAAAGTTTTCCCGCGAGCGACCCGCCGTCGTCGTGGTGAAACTGACTGGAGGGCGGAGGTGAAGCTCCGCGCGGGCTGAAGCGCGCCCTCCCAATAGGGCTATACTAAGCAGAGAAATGGACCAGAAAAAGTCGTCGTTTCAACCGCTCGCGCTTTCTTTGACTGTCGGTGCGGCTTTGCTCCGCCTGGCGCCGCATCCGCCGAATTTCGCGCCGGTCGGCGGCCTCGCCTTGTTTGGCGGGGCCAGATTCCGCGGCTGGCAAGCTTATGCGATTCCGCTGCTAGCGATGGTGGTAACCGATCCCATCCTGAGTCACATGATGGGTTTCTCCGCCTATTCATGGGGAACCCTCGTCATCTATGGCTGCTTTCTGATCAACGTCCTCCTTGGCCGCGCCTTTCTGCGCGACACCAACAGCCCTGGCCGCATCGCGGCGGTCACGCTCGCAGGCAGCACTCAGTTTTTTCTGATTACCAATTTCTTTAGCTGGTCGATGTATCCGCACACCGCCGCCGGCTTGGCTGAATGCTACATCGCCGCACTGCCCTTCTTCGGCCGCACGATTCTAGGCGACCTCTTCTATGTCGGCGTTCTTTTCGGCGCGTATGAGTTGCTGCGGCGCGGCGCGCGGCGGCATGTCGAAGCCAATGCGCAAGCCTAGAATGGAAGGGCATGGAACTCCACCTCACGCGTAAGCAAGAGGCCCAGTTGGCCCAGGCTGCCAACGAAGCGGGAGTAAATCCTGAGCGGCTCGCAACCGATGTGGTTGCTCGTTACCTCGACGGAAAAGCCCGCTTTCTGGCCGCCGTCGAAAAAGGCATTGCGGCAGCCGAACGCGGGGAGTTTATCGAAGAGGAAGAGATGGATGCCCGCTTGGAAGCCATGTTCAAGGCGTGATGCGGATCCGCTGGACGATGCCAGCCGCCGACGATCTGGAGAGCATTAAGAAATATCTTCAACAGCGTTCTCCGCAGTTCGCAGAGCCAACTGTGCGAACCATCTACGATCACATTCGTTCTCTGAAAGCAAGGCCGCATAAGGGCAGGCCCGGTCACCGGATCGGCACAAGGGAATTGCCGCTGGCCCCGCTTCCCTACGTCGTAGTTTACTCAGTTAAGCCGGAGGTGATCGAAATCCTGCACATCTACCATGGCGCGCAAGACTGGTGGAACTAGCGAAACCTAGCCGGATTACTCGCGGACCCACGAATCGACGGTCGCCTCCTCGTATCCGCTTCGTTCCTCTCGATCCTCAGGTGCATCTGCAAGAAACGCGCTGCCTCCTGGTACAACGCCTCTCTTCTTTCGCCAATTTTCAAAATCGTGCTTACCCGTTCGGTTTTCGATCCGGCTCCATTTGTACGCTTCACCTTCTCCAGGATGCGCTATTTGACATTAGATTAGAACGGTTATTCTTCCCGCAGGGCCGCCATCGGATCGATGCGCGCTGCCCGGCGGGCAGGAATCCAACTGGCGAGTCCAGCCACTACGATCAAGACCAAAAGCGAAAGCGCGATGGTTGCCGGATCGGCAGGCTGCAATTCAAATAGTGTGTGCTTCAAAGCGCGGCCCATGAGAAATGCGCCGGGAACGCCGATGGCGACGCCGAGCGCCACCAACACCGCCGAGTTTTTCAGCACCATGCGCACGATATCGCTCCGCGACGCGCCGAGGGCCATGCGGATGCCGATCTCGTTGGTCCGCCGTGCGACCGCGTAGCCGAGCAGCCCGGTCAAGCCAATCGCCGCGAGGATCAGCGCCAGCGCGCCGAAGGCTTTCGACAGGATGCCGAGCAGGCGTTCGAAGACAAGCATTTGGTCGATCAGTTCCGTTTGCGTATCGATCGAGACAACAGGAACGCTCGAATCGACAGCCGCCGCGGCTTTGCGGACAGCGCGTGCCAACTGGGGCGTGTCGAGCGCGGAGCGGATGGCGAAACTTATGTTCCAACCCGGTCTGCCGGCCGCAACGTATGGCTGAAATATGATCGGGCTCGCGACCTCTCGCAGCGTGTGATACCGGCTATTGCCCACTACCCCCACGATTTGATACATGTTTGCCGGGTTCGGGCCCATGCCGAAGCGTTGGCCAATGGGATTACGGTGCGGAAAGAAGCGTTCGACGAACAATTTGTCCACGATCACCAGATCGGAATTCGGACGCATATCGCTCTGCTGGAATCTGCGGCCAGCGAGTAACGGGATACCCAGCGTCTTAAAAATGCCCTCACTGACTTGGTTAACCAGCGCACCA
>DASVGP010000095.1:0-32179 GCA_036379475.1 Bryobacteraceae bacterium
TGCTCGCGCCGCTCCGCCCGCTCTGGCTCGACGAATTGCTTCAGCTTTCCGAGACATATGCGCACACGCTGCGCCAAACACTTGTTCTTGCGGCACATAATGGCGGCGGAGTTCCAGTCGCATACCTGGCTGAGAATTTGATCGTTAACCACCTCGGCCGGCCGCTTGTGACGGCGCATCTGTTTTCCATTGCGTGCGCCGTAGCGGGAATGGCCGGGCTCATCCTTCTCGCGCGGCTCTTGGGAGCGGGCTCCGGATGGTTCTCCACAGGCGTTCTCTTCGCACTGCTTCCGCTATCGCTGCGGTACGCGACCGAAGCACGCCCCTACGGACCCGCGCTGGCGTTCGGCACTCTCGCCACGCTCCTGGTTGCGTCTTTAGAGAAGCGCCCGGCGCTTTGGAAAGCAGTTTTGTATGCCGCTATCTTGTCGCTTGGAATTTACACACAGCCCTACGTCGCTTTCGTTGGCGCGGCCCATGTCGCCTGGGCGGTCTCGGAGCGCCGGAGGACTTCGGCGCCATACATAGTGGGAGGAGCGGCAGCCGCTGCCGTCTCTTTTCTGCCGTGGTACCTGTATGCACGGACTCTATGGACCAGTGCGGTTGCGGCGGGAGACTTCCGCTCTTCGCTCTCCGCGAAAACTCCTTTAATGATTCTGCATGAGCTTTCGGGCGGCGGGTACATACTGACAATTCTTCTCCTGGCGCTTGCTGCTTTCGGATACCGGCGGACAAGTATGCCGCTGTTCTGCAAACGCCTGCTCCTGTTTTGGGCAACGGTTCCTGTTCCGCTCGCGCTTGCCGCCACCGCCGCATTCGGCTACTTTTTCGCCATCCGGCAATTGATTTTTGTGCTTCCGCCGCTCTGCATTTTGGCCGCCGAAGGGCTCAACGCGCTTCCGCAACGGTCTCGCTGGCTCCCCGTTGGTTTGGGTCTTTTCGCTGCGATCTCCCTTTTCGCCGACGTCCACCTGTTTACGCACTATCGGGAAAACTGGGGCGCTGCTGCCGCATTGGCGAAACGGCTTCTTCATCCGCGTGAGTGCCTGGTCAGCGTTCCCGCTTCGGCAAGCCGGCTCTATTTTCTTTATCAGCCTTCGCTATCGCGGCGTCTGTGCAACGCAAATGACCAGCGCACGCATGTTGTGCTGATCAGCCCCTATGCGACGCAGAAGGAGCGGCATTCCGCTCTGCACAGGCAACATTGGAGCATCGCGCGACGCTTTGAGACCGGCGGATCGATCGTCGTAGTCGCGACTCCGCAGCCTCTTGTGGAATAGGCCTTCGGCCTGTCTGAAGAACGTGACAGGCCAAAGGGCCCGTTAATCGACTTTTGTGCCCTTCAGCGCGCCGCGCACCGCGGTGTTCATCATCGTCTCGGCGAGTTTTTGCGTTGCGTGGTTCAGCGCTTCCGTTTTTTCGTTGATCGCGCGGTGATCGCTGCTGTTGTAAACCGTCCGCAGATCGAGGATCGCGGCTTCCACCGCAGAGCGCTCCCCGGCATCCAGATTCGTCCAGGCATCGCTTGTCTTCGCCTTCTCGGTAGCGGCCAGGATGTTGTCGGCCTCTACGCGCGCCTCGCGCACCTGCCGCTCGCGCAGGTCTTCCTCGGCCTTGTCGAACGATTCGCGGATCATCGCCTCCACCTGCTCTTCGTTCAAGCCGTAGGAAGGCTTCACCTCGACGCTGTGCTCCTGCCCTGTGCGCGCATCGCGCGCGGTGACGTTCAGGATTCCGTTGGCGTCAATCAGAAACCGCACTTCGATGCGCGCCATGCCGGCCGGCATCGGCGCGATGTCTTTCAGATCAAAACGCGCCAAACTGCGGCAGTCTTTGACCAGCTCGCGTTCGCCCTGCAACACGTGAATCAGCACATTGCGCTGGCCATCGACCGCGGTCGTGAAGGCTTCGGTCGCGCTCGCCGGAATCGTCGAGTTGCGGTGAATCAATTTTGACACCACGCCGCCCATGGTTTCGATTCCGAGCGATAGCGGTGTGACGTCGAGCAGCAGCTTGTCTTCCACATCTCCGGAAAGAATTCCTGCCTGCACTGCCGCTCCCAAAGCAACCACTTCGTCCGGATTCAGTTCCGTGTGCGGCTTGGCTTTGAACAAACGCTCGACCGCCGCGCGGACCAGCGGGATGCGCGTCGAACCGCCAACGAGAACCACTTCGTCGATCTTCTCCGGCGCAAGCTGCGCATCCGCGAGGCAGGCTCGGCATGGCCCCAATGTGCGCTCGACCACGGGCGCAATCAAGCGGTCGAACAGCTCGCGATCGATCGCCCGCTCATAGCTCTTGCCTTTGTAGGCGAATTCGATTTTCGTTTGCGGCACAAACGAAAGCTCTTCCTTCGCGCGAATGACCGAGCGCCGCAGCCGCTGCACGCCTTCCGCATCGCCGGAAAGATCCTCGCCCCATTCGGTCTGCAAATCTTCGAGCGCAATCCGCAGCAGCAGATTGTCGATATCGTCGCCGCCGAGATGCGTATCGCCGTTGGTAGCCAGCACCTCGAAAATGCCTTCGTGCAGGCGCAGGATCGAGATATCGAAGGTTCCACCGCCGAAATCGTAGACGGCGATAATGCCTTCTTTTCTCTTATCGAGACCGTAGGCGAGCGCCGCCGCGGTGGGCTCATTCACCAGCCGAAGCACCTCCCGCCCGGCCAGGCGTCCCGCGTCCTTGGTCGCTTGCCGCTGCGCGTCGTTGAAGTAAGCCGGGACCGTGATGACCGCCTGGCCGACCGGCTCGCCCAGCGCAGTCTCTGCGTTGTCCTTCAACTGCCGCAGCACCGCCGCCGAAATTTCCGGAGGCGTGAATGTCCGCCCGCCCAGGTTCAGTTTGATAACCGATTCGCTGTCTTCGGCAATGTGAAACGGGAAGAGCTTCAGTTCTTCCTGCACATCCGCCACGCCGCGGCCCATGAGCCGTTTCACCGAATAGACGGTGCGGTCGGGTTTTGTCAGCAAAAGCTCGCGAGCGGGCGTGCCCGCAATCAGCGCGCCTTTGGACGTCAGCGAAACGATGCTAGGAACGATTTTCTGTCCCTCGGGATCCTCCATAATCCGCGGACCGGTCAAATCCATCCAGGCGACCAGGCTGTTGGTGGTGCCGAGGTCTATACCGACGATTTTGGAATGGCGATTCTCGCCGAAATCAATTTGAAAGGTTCCCATTCTGAAGCGCCTTATTAACGTCCCGAATCAGGTTCTCGATATACCGGCGGCGGTTGAGCACGCCGCGAATCTCGTGCAGCGCCTGTTTCGCCGTCTCGCTCCGCGATTCGGAAGCATCGTATTTTGCAAACAGGGATTGAAGCTGAGTATCGATCCCGGCCCGCATGCCCGCAAACTTCTCCCGGGCGGTTTCGAGCTGCGGCCGCGACGAGTCATCTCCGCTCTTAATCTCTTCGAGCATCATGTTCAGCTCGAAAACTTCTTCCAGCAACTCGGGCGGGACGTCTTTCGAACGCTGCTCGCCGATGGGAAAACCTTCTTCCTTCAGCAAGTATTCCGCCCGCTTGACCGGATCGCGCAGTGTGCGGTACCCATCGTTCAAAATGGCAGTCGCCTCCAGCGCCTGCGTTTGTTCAGCGGCGCTTTTGCGGCTGAAGCGGTCGGGATGCCACTGGCGGCTCAGCTCGTAAAAGCGCTCCTGCAGCGCATCCGTATCAACAATCAGCTTGCGATCAAGTCCGAAAAACTCGAAGAAATTTTGCGAGAGGGTGGGCATGAGCAGTAGCAAACACAAACCCCTCCCTCACGGTCGGGGTTCTGAAACGCGGAGGGCGGAACTAAAGCTCCGGCCCGTTAAGTGGCGAACGAGGCGCCGCAGCCGCAACTTTTCTTCGCGTACGGATTTTGAAAGACGAATCCCGATTGCACCAGCGAATCCTCCCAATCGAGCGTCACGCCGTCGAGAAAGTTGATGCTCTTCGGATCGACGAAAACCTTCACTCCGTCGAAATCGAAAACAAGATCGCGCGGCCGCTCCTGGGCCGCGAATTTGAACTGATAGCTCAGCCCGGAACAGCCGCCGCCAACCACACCGAGACGCAAGCCGCCTGTGACGCCTTCGCGCTCAAAAGCTTCGCGGATCTTCCCCACAGCCTTTGGAGTGACGAATACTTGCTTCGGCTTCTCGCCGACCAATCCCAGGTCAGCCATAGGTTTACTGGACAGTAACCGCTTCGGCTGCGACCGGAGCAGCCTGCTTCTTTTTGTAATCCGCGATCGCCGCCTTGATCGCATCTTCGGCAAGCACCGAGCAGTGAATCTTCACCGGGGGCAGCGAAAGCTCATTGACGATATCGGTGTTCTTGATCTGCAGAGCCTGATCCACCGTCCTGCCCTTCAGCCATTCGGTGGCCAGCGATGAACTCGCGATCGCGCTGCCGCACCCGAACGTCTTGAACTTCGCGTCTTCAATCAGGCCCGTTACGGGGTTCACCTGGACCTGCAGCTTCATGACGTCGCCGCATTCCGGCGCGCCGACCATGCCGGTACCGACCGCCGAGCTGCTCTTATCCAGCGAACCGACGTTCCTCGGATTCTTGTAATGATCGATAACTTTATCGGAGTAAGCCATGTTGATCTCTTTCCTCTCTTTTTAGTATGCGCCCATCCCGTCGCTTAGCGCGCGGCCCAGTTGACTTTGCTCAAATCCACTCCCTCTCGCGCCAGCTCGTACAACGGCGAAAGTTCGCGCAGTTTCCGCACCACCTCCGTCACTTTGCCGGAAACGTAATCCACTTCTTCTTCCGTGTTGAACCGTCCGATCCCGAAGCGAATCGATGAATGCGCCAGATCGTCGCCGGCGCCCAGCGCTTTCAGCACGTAGCTCGGCTCCAGCGTTGCCGACGTGCACGCCGATCCGCTCGAAACCGCGATATCGTTGATGCCCATCAGCAGGCTCTCGCCCTCGACATAAGCAAAGCTGATGTTGAGGTTGTGCGGGAGGCGATGCTCCATGGAGCCGTTAACGTAAACTTCGTCGAGATCGCGCATCAGATTGTCCTTTAGTCTGTCGCGCAAAAATCTCAGGCGTTTCGCCTCTTCCGCCATCTCATTCCTGGCGATCTCGCAAGCCGCGCCCAGCCCGACCACGCCCGGAACGTTCAGCGTCCCCGAACGCATACCGCGCTCATGGCCGCCCCCATCCATCTGCGCGGTGACCTGCACGCGCGGATTTCTGCGCCGCACGTACAATGCGCCGACGCCCTTCGGACCATAAAGTTTATGCCCGCTCAGCGACATCACGTCGATGCCGTCCGCAATCACATTCACCGGAATTTTGCCCACCGCCTGCACCGCGTCGCTATGGAACAAAACGCCCTTTTCCTTGGCGATCTTGCTAATCTCCTTCACCGGCTGAACCACGCCGATTTCGTTGTTCGCATACATGATCGAAATCAGAATGGTTTTGGGCGTAATCGCATCGCGCAATTGGTCTAGATCGATCAGCCCGTCCTTCTTTACCGGCAGATAGGTGACCCGCGCGCCGTTCTTCTCCAGCCGCTTGCAGGTGTCGAGGACAGCTTTGTGCTCGGTAGCCTGAGTAATAATATGGTTGCCGCGCTCGGCATACATCTCGGCGATGCCTTTGAGCGCCAGGTTGTTCGATTCGGTGGCGCCGCTGGTGAGCACGATCTCCTTATCGGTGGCGCCGATCAGAGTCGCTATCTGCCGCCGAGCCCGGTCCACCGCCGCCTCGGCCTCCCAGCCGAAACTGTGATTGCGCGAAGCCGCGTTGCCGAAAATGTTGGTGAAATACGGCGTCATGATTTCCAGCACGCGGGGATCCACCTGCGTAGTGGCGTGGTTGTCCATGTAAATCGGCAGTTTCATATCTTCAATTCCTTCAGCGAACTCTGAGACCCGGGCGCGCTCTGAATCGTATGCAGAGAGACCGTAGGCAGCGGCTCCTCCGAATCGCTCAGCATATCTTCGATGCTGACGCTTTCGAGGAGTCGCAAAATTCCATCGTGGATTCGCTTCAGCGGCTTCCGCACCGTGCAGTGATTCACGTGATCGCAATAGGCCTCTTCAGTGAAACAATCGGCCAGCATGATCGGCCCGTCGATCGCTCGGATGACTTCCAATGCGGAGATCCGGCCCGGATCGCGCGCCAGGCGGTAGCCCCCGTTCGTCCCATACTCGGAGCGCAGAAAACCGACCTTGCCCAGTTTCTGCAAAAGCTTCGACAAAACCGGCAGCGGAATGCCGCAGCGGTCAGACACCTGCTTGGCGCTAACCGCCTCGCCGGTCTCGCGCTGAAGAGACGCAAAATGCTTGAGAGCAATCAGGCTGTAATCCGCCTTTTTTGTTAAACGAAGCATTGCGGTTCCAATCCAGCCAGAGCATCTACGACCGAGGAGATCTGATTTCTTTATAGCACAGTGGCCGCCTATGGCGAAACCATTTTATCTCTCGCTAAATCAATGGCTTCCACAAGGAATGCTTCCCTACATGCTACACTCGATAAACGCATGTCGCTCTGCTAATTAGTCTAGCGTGATCCGAATCTTTCGCGTTTTCATCCCGGCCAGCGTAGTCGGACTGCTAGTCTCGGAAATTCTGCTGGTTTTGGCCTGCTACTGGGTTGCCGGCTACGGCACTCTGAATGTAGCCCCCTACTTCTACTTTTTCGCGCTCAACAATTACTGGAAGATCTGCGTCATCACGGCCTGCATCATTCTGGTCCTCTATTTCGAAGACCTCTATACGCACCTTCGCGTCACCTCGCGTCTGCTGCTGGTCCAACAGGTTTGCCTGGCCGTCGGATGCGGGCTGCTCGTCATGGCCGTGCTCGGCTATCTGCGGCCGGAGCTGCTGCTGGGCCGCTGGCTGCTGTGCGTCGGCAGCCTCGAAGTCATCGTTGTGCTGCCGCTCTGGCGCACCTTTTACTGGCGATACATCATCGGCGGCCTGGGCTCGGAACGCGTGCTGCTGCTGGGGAATTCGAGCATTCTGGGCGAAGTGATCGCCCATATCGACCAGCATCCCGAATTCGGCTACACGCTACTCGGCTATCTCTGCGAGGGCTCACCCTGCACCTTTCCCATCCCTTGCCTCGGCACGGTGGACGAAGTGCGCGAGGTCACCAAAGAATACAGGGCGACGCGCATCGTGGTCGGCATGGCCGAACGCCGCAACCGGCTTCCCGTCCAGCAATTGCTGGACATCCGCTTTACCGGAATCATGATCGAGGACGTCGCCGACACCTACGAAATCGCCATGCGCCGGGTTTGCAGCCGGCAAATCCAGCCCTCGCAATTGATCTTTTCCTCCGCGCTCGGTCCGCGCACGCATGCCATCGCGCTCCAGAATTTCTACTCCTTCCTGGCCGCTGCGGCAGGCCTGGTGGCGGGCTCGCCGCTGATGCTGCTCACGGCGACTTTGGTCAAAGTTTCCTCCAAGGGCCCGGTGCTCTACCGGCAGAAACGCGTCGGCAAAAACGGAACCGTATTTACTGTGTATAAATTCAGGTCCATGTACGCCGACGCGGAAGAGCACAGCGGTCCGGTTTGGGCCAAAATAGACGACCCTCGCATCACCCCCATCGGCCGCTGGCTGCGGCGCTTGCGCCTCGACGAGATCCCGCAACTATGGAACGTGCTCCGGGGTGACATGGCTCTGGTCGGTCCGCGCCCGGAGCGTCCCGAATTCGTGGAACTGCTTTCCCACCAAATCCCCTACTATCCCCAGCGCCACGCTGTGAAGCCGGGCATCACCGGCTGGGCCCAGATCAACCACAAATACGGCGATTCCGAGCTGGACGCCATGATCAAGCTCGAATACGACCTTTACTACATCAAGAATCTGGCCCCCGCGCTCGACTTCTACATCATCTTTCACACCATCAAAGTGATGCTCCTCAGCCGCGGAGCGCAATAGCACTTCACTGCGGCACCTGTGCATTCGCCGCCCTCTTGCTACGCTTGTTGAAACAATTGATGGCCGATCCTGAGACAAAGCCCCCCGCTTTAGGTATTCCGGCGCAGCAGAAGCGAACCATCGCGCATTTTCGCTGGTATATTTGCGGCCTGCTGCTCTATGCCACCACGGTCAACTACATGGACCGGATGGTGCTGAGCATTCTCGAGCCGACCATCGCGCGACAGCTTCACTGGAGCTCGACCGACTACGGCTACATTGTCGGCGTCTTCCAAGCCGGGTACGCCATCATGATGCCCATTGCGGGCCGCCTGATCGACTGGATCGGGCTGCGCTTCGGCTACGCCGCCTCGGCGATTTTGTGGGCCGGCTCTTCCATGTGCCATGCTTTGGCCAGAACGGCCGGTCAGTTCGCGCTGGCCCGGCTGGGCCTCGGCCTGGGCGAGGCGGCAAACTTCCCCGCCTGCATCAAAGCGGTTGCCGATTGGTTCCCGCGCCGCGAGCGCGCTTTGGCGACCGGCATCTTTAACGGCGGATCGAATCTGGGCGCGCTGTGCGCCCCCTTGCTGGTGCCCTTTATTGCCGCCAACTTCACTTGGCGCGCGGCCTTTCTGTGCACCGGTTCGCTCAGCTTGTCCTGGGTCGTGCTCTGGCTCATTTTCTATCGTGAGCCGGAAAAACATCCGCGTTTGTCGGCGGAGGAATTAGCGCTCATCCGCTCCGACCAGGAACAGCCGGAGGCTACCGGCGTGCCCTACACGCGCGTGATTCGAAACCGGGCCGCGTGGGCCTTCATCGTGGGGAAATTTCTCACCGATCCGGTCTGGTGGTTCTATCTGTTCTGGCTGCCGAATTTTCTGCACAATGAATACCATGTGAACCTGAGCCATTTGGGTGCACCGCTGGTGGCTGTCTATGCGGGCTCGGCGTTCGGGTCTCTGTTTGGCGGCTGGCTCTCTTCGTCTCTGCTGAAACGCGGCTGGCGTGTCGGCGCGGCCCGGAAAACCGCAATGCTGGTCTGCGCTTTGAGCGTCGTTTCCGTCATGTATGTGCCCCAGGCGACCGGCAGCCTGTGGCTGACCATGGGCTTGATCGCCATCGCTACGGCGGCGCATCAAGGCTGGTCGGCCAATTTATTTACCATCACTTCCGATTGTTTCCGCCGCAGCGCCGTGGCTTCCATCGTTGGCTTGGGCGGATTGATGGGCGCCGTGGGCGCCGTAATCGCTCAACCCGCCACCGGCCGCTGGCTCGATTACTCCCACAACGCCTATGCGCCGATTTTCTACATCGCGGGCTCGATGTATTTGTTTGCGCTGCTGATTATCCAGATTCTGCTGCCGCGTTTTCAACTGCAGAAGATCTGAATGAGCTCCAATGCTGCCGCGCTGTTGACCTTCGTCCCGCTGCTTGCTAGGATGCAAGTGCGGGGTGGAGCAGTCAGGTAGCTCGTTGGGCTCATAACCCAAAGGTCGCAAGTTCAAATCTTGCCCCCGCAACCAACTCTTTTAATCGATTACGAGCTACCCCAGCCAAAACAAAACTCCCCAAAACTTCTGCTACCGGGCAGCGTTTCCGATAACGGCGCTTACGTTGCAATTGAATGCGGGGTCTGGGCCGTAATGCTTCAGCATCATGATCCATTTGGGCGAACTGTTATCTCCTAATGGAGCACCAAAGACAAACAGAAAACTCGGAAGCCCTTTAGCCGCCCTGGGTTCGTTTTTTAAGTCCGCAAGTTTACCATCTGATGGCGATGCGGTATGGACGTGAATCTCATGGTAATCTCGCCCCGCCATTTTTGACATCGCCCGCGACCGAAGAGCCGTGGATTTCCTGGTTTCTAAGCTCCTGCTTAGGGGAGTCCCGACGAAACAACAGAAAACGAGCCCAGCGAAGGCGAAATATTGCAGCCACAATCGAAAGCCCACATGCGGACCAGAGAACACGGATCAGCCAGTTATGAGCCGCTGCCCACCCTGTTTGGCCAGCATTATCGACAGTACTGCAGAAGCACACGCGATGGCGGTCGCGATCCAGCCGTCGAAACCCATCCCGCAATTTTTGCATGCGCGAAACCGCCGATGCTTGACGATGCGAGCAGCACTGCCAAACCTAGCCAAAGCTAGCCCTGCGGGGAGATGGGCCCTTGCTCTGTGCCGGGGTACCATCTGCACCGAGCGATGCCCCGTCTGAGGCATGATCGAGCGTTCCGACGCCCCAGCAACTGCTGCGCTCGTAACGTGGCCCGCGGTAGCGAATGCCGGCATATTTTCGAGGCATCGAGCCCAGCCCGCTTGCCAGCTTCTTTACGATTCGCGCCGCCTTGAGCAGATTCGTTTCGCCGCTATGGGCAAATTGCACGCTGATCGTCGGAGTGAAAAGCCGTTAAGATTACGCTTGCTCTATGCCTTAGCTGCGGTGGCCGCTGAACACTCGGCGTGCCCGCAATTGCACTGAATTTCGACGGTGGTCCCAGCCGCTTGGCAGTACGGGCTGCAATACTTACTTCCCTCTCTTGCTTGGCATTGACACGACGGATGAGCGCACTTCTTGTTTTGGGCCATACAGGGCCTCCGCACGATAGACTCGGCCGCTATCTAAAACGGCTACATCGGTGTTCTCAGCGGAAATCGCGACACCGAAACGTTCCTCATGCCCGCCCGGTTCGACTAGCAGCAATTACAACCCAACTTGGCCGCGCTATTATCTCTGAACAAATTCCCATCGCGGATATACCTCCTCACCATCTGCACCGAGCGATGGCCTGTCTGGTTCATGATTGAACGCTCTGAGGTTTCGGTGATCGCTGCGCTCGTAGCGTGGCCTGCACGAAGCGAATGGCCCGCGTATTTCGTGGGATCTAATCCTGCTCGCTCTGCCAGCTTCTTTATGAGGTAGATCATTTCGACAATGCTGATAGAGGAAACGCCGATATGATCGCCCTTAAGAATTGTGCCGCCGATGAAAGCCGATGCGGCCTTCCCCAGCCTGGGATCGGAGAAGAGATACCAAATCGTCGTGTGGGTGTCAGCTATCGCGACGATCATCAGATATCGGTACGCGGGAAATTCTCGAACATTTCGGCACGGTTCCGATCAATTTCCTCGGCCGATGGTGCAGGGCCATATTTGGCCAGCAACCCGCATAAAGACCGGGTCGGATCCTTGCCACTAACCGAGGTCTGGCGCGTCGGCAATGATGCGATCAATGGCTTGAGTCACTAGTTCGTCGGGCGTCACGCCCTTCGCCTTTGCGACGGCATTGAGCTTCGCTTCCTTATGCGGCCCCAGCGGTACAGTGATGGTCATGCTTGTGTTGTCCAACTATCTGGAATGGTCCTCCAATCAGGACCTCAAGTGATCCACGACGTTGTCATTGCGGGCGGCGGGCCTGTCGGTCTGTTTCTTGCCTGCGAACTGCGCCTGCGCGGTGTCTCGGTTCTCGTCCTGGAGCGTACGCGAGACCCCCATTCTCCGTTGAAAGCCGAATGGATGGGGATGCGCGGCCTGAACATCCCTTCGGTAGAAGCTTTTTACCGGCGCGGCCTGCTGGAGGCCGTACGCAAATCTTCGCTGCTCTGGATCAACCCGGAAAACCACGGCAATCCTTCGCAATACGCGCCTCGCCCGCGGTTTGGGGGCCACTTTGGCGGACTCATGCTCGATGCGAGCAAAATCGACTTCCCCCGCCAGAAGTATACGATCCCGGGCCCTTCCGCGGCGGGCGGCATGATCAGCCTGGAAGCGCTGGAACTTCTGCTTGCCGAACGCGCCCGTGAATCGGGCGCCGTGCTTCGGCGCGGCGTCGAGGTTACCGGCTTCACAGAGGACGAGGAGGGCATTGTCGCCCGCGCCGGAAAAGAATCCTTCCGCGCGCAGTGGCTGGTTGGCTGCGATGGCGGCCGCAGTACGGTGCGTAAGTGCGCCGGGTTCGAATTTGCCGGAACGGACCCTGAACTAACCGGCCACACTGCCGCGGTAGAAATCGCCGATCCCGAAAAGCTGCGGCCCGGATTTAATCTCACCGCGCTGGGCATGTACGTCTATACTCCCGTTCCCGGCGACCAGCCCGACCGCATCGGTGTGGTCGATTTCGATGGCGGACGGTTCGATCGGGAGGCGGCGATTACTCGGGAAATGCTCCAACAGAATCTGCGCCGCATCTCGGGAACCGATGTAACTCTTACCGCTGTTCACGCGGCTACAAGCTACACGGACCGGGCGCGGCAGGCAACCACTTACCGGAAAGGGCGCATCCTGCTTGCCGGCGATGCGGCACATGTCCACTCGCCGTTCGGAGGGCAGGGATTGAACACCGGTCTGGGCGATGCGATGAACCTCGGCTGGAAGCTTGCCGCCGCGATCCAGGGCTCAGCGCCCGCCGATAGTAGAGAAGATCTGCTCGACAGCTACACGAGAGAGCGGCATCCGGTTGGAGCCTGGGCGCTCGATTGGACGCGCGCTCAGGTCGCCATCATGCGGCCCGAGCCCCAAGCGCGCGCCATCGCAGCCGTGATTCGCGATCTGATCGATACGCGCGACGGCACCACCTACTTTGCGGAAAAGATATCGGGTATTGCCCTGCGCTATGACTTGGGAGAGAATCATCCGCTTACCGGATGCAGCGCGCCGGATTTCGAATTTGCAGATGGCACGCGATTGGGCGCCCTGCTGCGGGATGGAAAGGGTTTGTTCGCCGATTTCACCGGGAGCGGCCGGCTTCGAGTGCTCGCCAACGCCTGTGACGGGCGGGTGAACTACGTTGCGATGACCGCGAAGGACAGCAAAGGTTTGACCGCGCTGCTGGTACGCCCCGACGGTTTCGTTGCGTGGGTTGCGGAATCGGATCCGGACCCGGCCGCTGCCGAAGCGGTTCTCAGACGCTGGTTCGGCACTGCTTAGCGCAGGGGCTATATAAACTTCAAAACACCGCGGGCGACGAGATCCCGTTTTGCGCCAGGGCGTGCTGCATGCGGCTGAGCGCCGATTTGTGCATTTGCGACACCCGGCTCTCGTTCACACCCAGGATCCCGCCGATTTCCTTCATCGTCATGTCCGCCGAATAATAGAGCTTCACCACCTGGCGGTAGCGCTCCGGCAAGACGGACATGGCCGAATCAAGTTTCTCGCGCATCTCGGAGCGGCTCGCCAGCCGGTCCGGTGCATTTCGCGCCGGACTGGGCGGATCGTCGTCCTGCTGTCTTCGCTCGGCGGAACGTACATGCGTAGCTGCGGCGGTAATCGCGCGAAAATCGACCATCAACGCCTGCCAGCGGCGCAGGCTCAATCCCATGGCGCTCGCGACTTCCGCCTCCGTCGGCGCCCTTTGCAATTCCGTCGTAAGCTGCGCCACCAGGGCTTCCATCTGCTTATAGCGCTTGCGCAAGTCTCGCGACGCCCAATCGATCTGGCGCAGACTGTCCAGGATGGCGCCGCGAATGCGGTGTTTCGCGTAGGTCGGAAACGCGATTTGCTTTTCGGGCTGAAAATGCGCCGCCGCTTCGACTAGGCCCATCATGCCGGCATGGATCAGATCGTCCAATTCAATATGGACCGGCAGAGATCGTTGAATATGCGCGGCGATCGCGCTCACAAGCGGCAAAAATTCCAGGATCAGTTCATCGCGCCGAGCGGTACTGCTCTCGGGCTTCTTCTTGGCAAGTGCAAGTTTGGTGGCTCCAGCGTTCACGTCTTTTTCTCCCCGCTGCGGGCTGTGGCCCGGTCGGCTTTCGCGGGAGAAAAGGCATGTGGTCGGCCAGCAGATGCCAGCCGACGTCAGTCACCTCGGAAATGATTGATTTATTGAGGGTTGCGCCTGCACGGCTTAGCGCTGCGCTGTGCGCCGGGACTAGGGCGAAGCGGGCTTTCGTATCTGCTCGGGTTTCAAAGCAGAACGGCCGCTCCGTTTCGGAACACTACTGCGCGCAGGGCGTGTGGAACGGATTTTGCAAATCGAATCGATTCGGTACGCCGCCCAAGCAGAACCAGGGCGCTTCGAGCCTAGTCCCTTGAACGGCCACCATGCGGAATCCAGAGACCGAACCTCCGAGCGGCATTCCCACGGCGCCGGTGACGATCTCGTTCAGCGGCCCGTCCTTGCCGCCTGCGTTGTGGTGGGTATGGCCGGCGAAGACGTATTTCACGCCTCCCCTCGCAAGCAGGTTCAGATATTCTCGTCGCGCTGGTTTGGGGATATTGAAGTAGTTGTCAGGCTCGTCCGCACTCTTCACGAAGTAAGGCACGTGCTGAAAAACGACGATCAGGTCTCCAGAGTCTGATTTGGCATTTCGAAGTGTTCTTACCAACCACTGCTTCTGGCTCGCCGCCGCCTTCGGATCGGCTTGGGGAGCGCGAATCAGGTTGGAATCGAGCACGATGCCCAGAATATTTTTCGCCGTGAACGAATAGTAATCCGGACCTATGTTCTTGTGGAAAGCTGCGATGCTTTGCGCAGTCGGGACGTTGCCGACGTCGTGATTCCCAGCCACGCTGTAGACTTTGATGCCCGGATCGAGCTGCTTCAAAATGCGCTTGTACTCCGCGATTTGCTTCAGGTCGCCAGTCTTGTTGACCAGATCGCCGCAAATGACCACGAACGCCGGACGGAGCCGGTGCACATTAGCGATCACAAATTCGAAATTTGCCTCTTCCTGAGCAAAGTTTCGGTTTTTCGCATACATTCCGAACTGAGGGTCGGACATCACGGCAAAAGACCAGGGCGTCTGCGCCACCGCAGTGGACAGCCCCAAAAGCAACAGAGCGCAAAGCCCGGGGAATAGATGTGATCTGGAATTCAAAGCGTCCACCATCTGAATGATTCGCGGATTTCCTGCCGGCTGGAACCTTTCGGGCACAGCCCCGGTCCTGATTATCCGCCTGATCCGAAGTGGTCGCTTCTCGCGTGCCAGGAAAGCTCCGATCGAACCGGCTTTTTCCCACCTGCACGCGCCGCGGCTTGCTCCAGCAGTTCGCTGGGTTCGAACAGATCCAAAATGCTGATGTCGAAGCGCAGCATCAGCCGGTCGGCAAATTCGGGACTGAGTTTGCGGGCGCCTTTCAGATAATTGTGAATTTGCGGCTGCGAAATGCCGGTCATACGCGCCAGCCCGCGCTCGGTAAATTCGCCGTTGCCGATACGGCCGCGAACCAGCCGCAGGAGCCGCTCCTGAAGCTCCTCAAAATTCGCATTCCGGCGGCGAAAAGCTGATTCCATTGGGAAATAGGTCACCTGAATTTCCTGAAAAATAGGGTAATTTTACACGGTAATGGGCAGCGCCAATATTTGGTGTAAGTTCATGATATCTAAAGCATTGTGGGGCACTAGCATAAAAACTCTCATACAATTCGCGCAAAAATTTCATAGACATTTCCTTGACTTATTCCACAAATGCCGTACTGTTGATTCATACCAGACAACCTTATGGGCTCGCAAGAGCCCGGAACGTTGGGAGAAAACATAAAAATGCAGTGGACTCGTTCAGAAACAATTGCCCTCGCTCAGCAGTCTTGCACCTACTGCCTCGGCCTAGGGCTGAGGGCCGGCCGCGCCGGGGCGTCAACCCCGTGTAATTGCGTTTTTCGCGCCATTTTTCGCGCATGTTATGCGCGCTTCCGCCAATGCACCTCCAAGGAAAAGTACATGAGCCGCGTTTCCCTCGAAGCTAATCCCGGCCGCCAAAGAAAATCCGTTTGGGGCCTCAAAAACGAGGAATATATCGCCGACTTTTGCCTCATCAGCCGCAGAACCCTCAGTGACCGCGAATACCGGATTTTCAAATTTCACTTCTTACTAGGAGCAGACTGGAAGCTTTGCTGCCGGAAATTGAATATCGATCGCGGCACATTTTTTCACGATGTATACCGGATTCAGCAAAAGCTCGGCAGAACATTCCGCGAGCTGGAACCCTATTCCCTTTTTCCCGTCGATCAGTATTTCAACGGGACCAGCAAGCTGGCCGAACTTCCGGCAGCCGAATTCCCGGTGGAAACCGAGGCGCCGCACAAGGCGAAAATCCTCAAATTTCCGATCAAGCGGGCTGCCTGATCGCCCGCACCGAGGGCCGAGCGCAACACTCGGCCCTTCCGGGCAATACCACATGGTTCACGTCGCTCAGAACCCCCGTTCGATCGGCATGACCAATGGCGCGTCAACCAGAAAATCCAGGCCGCGCATCCCCACCAGCGCGTCGCGCAGCGATTGCTCGGTGGCCGGTTCGGTCGTGATTACGAAGGGCAGATCTCGCCAGTCTTCGCGCGGCAGTTGCAACACTGCATCGATGCCGATGCGATTTTTCGCCAGAATCGCAGCCAATGCCGCAATAATGCCGGGCTTGTCCTCGACGCGGAAGCGGAGAAAATACGGCCGCGGCTGGGCTGAGAAAGGCAGGGGGTTGTACGCGCCGAGGCGCTCGTGGGCGAAGGGACTTACGCGTTGGGGACTGCCGAAACGGATCTCGCGGGCCACGCGCATCAGATCGCTGACCACGGCCACGCCGGTGGGCATGGGTCCCGCGCCACGCCCGTAGTAGAAGGTGTCTTCTCCATAAGTGCCGCGAATCCAGACCGCGTTATAGGCGCCTTTGACATGCGCCAGGATGGCGGATTGCGGAATCAAACTGGGCCGCACCGAAAGCTGCAAGCCTTCGCCTTGGCGCGCCACGCAGAGCAAGCGGATCGTATGTTGAAGCTGGTGCGCGTACTGGAAATCAATGGGCGTGATGCGCCGAATGCCTTCGCTGTAAATGTTCGCCGGGGCGAGTTGTTCTCCGAAGCAGAGCGCGGCCAGAATCGCCAGCTTCGAACGCGCATCCAGGCCGTCCACATCGGCCGAGGGATCGGCTTCGGCATAGCCAAGCTGCTGCGCCTCGGCCAGAACGGACTCGAACGCGGCTCCACTTTTCTCGATTTCGGTGAGGATGAAATTGCTGGTGCCGTTCAGAACACCATAAAGCTCCACTACGCGGTCGCCGGCGATGCCTTCGCGCAGCACGGTGTGGATGGGAATGCCGCCCGCAACGCTCGCTTCCATAGCAAGATTGACGCCGTTTTCACTCGCTAGCGCCCACAGCTCGGCGCCGCGCGCCGCCATCAGCTCTTTATTTGCCGTCACAACGGATTTGCCCGCGCGCAGAGCCGCTTCCACGATCTGCGCGGCCACCCCGATTCCACCCACGGCCTCGACAACAATGTCGATTCCCGGGTTGCGGACGATCTCGGCCCAATCCTTGGTGCGCACCACGGCGCCGAGCTCGGGTAGTTGCTTTTTGTCCACGCTGCGGCTGCAAACGGCCAAGGTTTTCAGGGAAAAGCCGAGCTTTTCCTGGATCGACCGGGCGTTGCCTGCCAGAATTTCCAGCGTCCCCAGACCGACGTTGCCCAACCCGACAACTCCAATTCCGACTTCGGTCACGCTCTGCATATAAGTGGCTTATGATAGCAACCGTATGAGCCGTACACGGCGTGCCGTGTTGTTTCTTTTGGCCGCGGGACCGGCGCTGCTATTCGGCCGCGCGCAGCCGCCGGACTATCCCACGCGGCTGCATTTGCCCAATCCCGGCGGAGAGGAAAATCCGCGGCTGCCGAACGGCAAGCTGCAAAAAGATGCCATCGCGGAGCAAGAACATAAAGACGCGCTGAAAGAAACCGAGCAGTTGATTAAGGCGGCGAATGAATTGAAAGCGGAGTTGGAGAAGGCGGGCGATTATGTAGTCCCCGTCACCGCCATCAGGAAGACAAAGCAGATCGAGCGCCTGGCCAGAAAGATCCGCGGCAAGCTGAAGAACTAGGCACTGTGCTCGCAAAGCCTCGTGGCGCACGCACTTTGCGTGCTGGGCGCCTCTGGGCCCGAGACGAGTCTCGACGCTTGGCTTTGTTTCGTTGCGGCTCCGCTGCCCTGTGTTCCATTTATCGAAGTGCCCCTGCCGCCGAAACCAGCGCCGCAGCGCTAGTGCTAATCTGACCAGGAACAGTCGCTGCAATCTAATGCCGATCATCCGCGAAAAAAAGCAGCTCATGAGTGCCTCCGAGATCGACCGCACCCTGGTGCGGCTGGCGCACGAAGTTCTGGAGAAAACCGGCGATCTCGGCAAGCTGGCTTTTATAGGAATCCGGCGCCGGGGCGCGCCGCTCGCGCAGCGGTTGGGGGCAAAGATCGAGAGCCTCGCAAATCTGAAAGTGCCGGTCGGCATCCTGGATATCGCCTGGTACCGGGACGATCTTTCTACTATTGCCGAGCGCCCCGTCCTGCACTCGAAGCAGATCGATTTTGAGGTCACCGGCAAGGATGTTGTTCTGGTAGACGACGTGCTCTATACCGGCCGAACCATTCGCGCCGCACTCGACGCATTGTTCGAGCACGGCCGCCCGGCACGCGTGCAACTTCTGGTGCTGATCGATCGGGGACACCGCGAACTGCCCATTGAGGCCCGCTACGTCGGGCGGGCGCTGCAAACCAGCCGCAGGGAAATCATCGAAGTGAAGCTGCAGGAAGTGGACGGCCAGGAGCGGGTGCTGCTGGTCGAACGAGTCGACGAGCCGGGAGGGACCGAAGCCGCCTGACAACCATGGGCCGGGGTCTGCTGGATATCGAGTCTCTCGCACGCAGCGAGATCGAGGCCATTCTCGCGCGTTCCAAATCTTTTCAGCCAGCACCCGGGGAGACTTTCAAGCGCTTCGACACTCTGCGCGGCCGTACCGTTGTGAATCTGTTTTTCGAAGCTTCCACGCGCACGCGAACCAGCTTCGAAATGGCCGCCAAGCGGCTCGGCGCCGATACCATCTCGCTGACCGCGGCGGGTTCGAGCGTCTCCAAAGGCGAATCCCTGGTGGACACGCTGAACACGCTGGGCGCAATGAGGCCGGATGCCATCGTCATGCGCCATTCCGCTTCCGGCGCGCCGCAGTTTCTGTCGCGCTATCTGCCGATTCCCATCGTGAATGCGGGCGACGGCACGCACGAACACCCCACCCAGGCGTTGCTCGACGCGCTGACCATCATCGACCGCCGCGGCACGCTGGAAGGACTGCGCGTGGCCATCATCGGCGACATTGTCCATAGCCGCGTGGCCCGATCGAACATTTTTCTGCTCTCGAAGTTTGGGGCCGTCGTCGTGCTGTGCGGGCCGGCCTCGCTGCTGCCGCCTGCGATGGGCCGGCTGGCGCCCGGGATCGAGCTCACTACCGACATGGAACAGGCCATCCGCGGCGTGGATGTCATCATGATGCTGCGCGTCCAGCTGGAACGGCAGCACGAATCGGCTTTTCCGGCAAGCGAGTATTTTCGCTTCTTCGGCTTGCGCCCCGAGCACATTGAATTGGCACGGCCGGATGTTATTGTGATGCACCCGGGGCCGATCAATCGCGGGCGCGAGATTTCTTCCGAAGTCGCCGATTCGCAGCGCTCGGCGATTCTCTATCAAGTGGAAAACGGAATCGCGGTGCGCATGGCGGTGTTGGAGCGGGTGCTGGCGCGATGAAGAAGCTCGTCATCAAAAATGGCCGCGCCATCGACCCCGCACAAGGGCTGGACAGCATCTGCGACGTTGCCGTCGAAGACGGCACGATTCGCGAAATCGGCGAGAATATTGCTTCTACTGGCGCGGAAATCTTCGATGCCTCCGGCCTGATCGTTGCGCCGGGCTTCATCGACATGCACGTCCATCTGCGCGAGCCGGGTTTCGAGCATGCCGAAACCATCGAGACCGGCTCGCGGGCGGCCGCGGCCGGCGGATTCACCTCCATCTGCTGCATGCCGAATACCCAGCCGGTCAACGACAGCGCAACTGTGACCAGCTATATCCGGCAGCGCGCGCGCGAATCGGCTGTCGTGAATGTCTATCCCATCGGCGCCATTACTAAGAACAGCGCGGGCGAGGAACTGGCGGCCATCGCATCCATGAAGCAGGCCGGCGCCGTGGCCATCTCCGACGACGGCCAGCCGGTGATGAACGCCCGCGTGGTGCGGCGGGCGATGGAGTACGCGCGCGCTTTCGATCTTCCGCTCATCGAGCATTGCGAGGATCTGCACTTGAGCAAGGGCGGCGATATGCACGAAGGGTTTGCATCGGTGCGCCTGGGACTGCGCGGCATTCCCCGCAGTTCCGAAGATGTGATGGTCGCGCGCGATCTGATTCTTGCCGAACTGACCGGCGTGCGCTATCACGTGGCGCATATCTCCTCGCGCAACGCCGTTGGCATGGTGGCCTTCGCCAAGCAGCGCGGACTGCGCGTAACCGCCGAAGCAACGCCGCATCACTTCGCGCTTTCCGATGCCGACATGCCGCCTTACGACGGCAACTATAAAATGAAGCCGCCGCTGCGCGAGCTGGAAGATATGGAAGCGGTGTGGGATGCGCTTGCCGGAGGCGCGGTGGACGCCATTGCCACCGACCACGCGCCTCATCCAGGCGACGAAAAGATGCAGGAGTTCGAGCGCTGCCCGTTCGGCATCATTGGCCTGGAAACCGCGCTCGGCCTGGCGCTCGAGCGTTTGTATCACTCCGGAAAAGCGTCGCTCGAACGGCTCATTGAATTGTTTACCGGGAATCCCGCGCGCATTTTGTCGCTCGATCGCGGCACGCTGCGCATCGGAGCGCCGGCGGACGTGACCATCTTCAGTCTGGAGCGCGGTTGGACCTACGACGTGAAGCGCTCGTTTTCGAAGAGCAGCAACACGCCGTTTCACGGCCGGAAATTCCGCGGCGGACCGGTGGCGACCGTAGTAGCGGGAAAGGTTGTTTGGAGGGCGGATCGGTAAGTCAGGAGGATAATAAATCCAGGAGAATGCCAGATGGCTACTGCCACTCAAATTTCGGTTGACGAGTATCTCCGGACCGACTATGCACCGCCATGTGAATTGGTGTCGGGCGAGCTGATTCCAAAGCCGATGGGAACGCTCGCGCACATGAATATGGAGAGGCGCACCGAACGTGTGCTGGAGCCGTTCGAGCAGCAAGGCATTGGCCACGCTCTGCACGAGCTCTTCTGCCGTATCGGTGACGATATCCGGATTCCCGATGTAGTGTTTTATGCGCCGGGCGCGCGGTTCGAGAAAGGCGTGTTAGTCGATCCGCCGCTACTTGCCGTCGAAATACTTTCTCCTTCGCAGCGCCAGAGCGAGCTGTTTGCCAAATGCGAGGAGTATCATTCCTGGGGAGTACCGTATTGCTGGGTGGTCGATCCGGTGAAGAAATCTGCGTGGGAATATCATCGCGAAGCTTCGGTTCAGTCGAAACAAGACGCGTTGGAAGCGGGCGAGATCAGGATTTCGCTTGCTGACTTATTTGCCTGATCGTTGCGGTTAACGATTCGATCTCTCCATCGGCAACTGTGCGCATATCGAGGATGATTTTGTCTCGCTCTATGCGAGCAATGACCGGCATACCTGCCTTACGCAACCGCACGGCGAAATCGTCCGCGTGATATACCTCCAGTTCGACGACCCAGGTTGGGAGCGTAATGTGCGGCGTCGATCCCCCGCCGATGGCAGACTTGCCTTCGACAATCGTCCCTGAAACTTGCGCGGCAACACGCTCGGCGCGGCGGCGGATCTCGTCCAAGGGCGTTGTGATCATCCGCAAAGCCGGAATCGCGTTCCAATCTTCGCGCAGAACATGCAGGAGGGTCGTTGCCAGCGCCTGGATGGTCAGTTTATCCACGCGAAATGCGCGATAAAGCGGATTGCGCCGCACACGCCGGACCAATTCGGCACTGCCCGCAATGATCCCGGCCTGCGGACCGCCCAAAAGCTTGTCGCCGCTGAAAGACACTAGGCCCACACCGGCGCGCAGGCTATCGGAAACCAGCGGTTCGTCGATGCCAAACCGACGCAAATCCATCAGGCAGCCGCTGCCAAGATCTTCATAGACCGGAAGATTGCGTTCGCGGCCGAGTTGAACCAGATCCGCAAGCGCCGGGCGCTCCGTAAATCCGGTCATGCGGAAATTCGAGCGGTGAACCCGGAGGATGAGCGCTGTTTTCTCCGAAATGGCGCGGCGGTAATCGTCGATGCGGGTGCGATTGGTGGTGCCCACTTCGCGCAGAATCGCTCCCGAGCGCGCCATGATTTCGGGGATGCGAAAACCGTCGCCAATCTCGATCAACTCGCCGCGTGAAACGATCACTTCGCCGCCCGAAGCAAGCTCGTTTAGCACCAGGAACACCGCCGAGGCGTTGTTGTTAACCACGATAGCGGGCTTGCCGAGTACGCGCTCGATCAATGCGGAAATATGTTCGTCGCGCTTGCCGCGTTTACCGGCGGCAAGATCGAATTCGAGATTGGAATAGCCCGCAAGCGGATCAAATGGTGCGAGCGGCGCGCGCCCCAGATTGGTATGAAGAATCACGCCGGTTGCATTGATCACGCGCTTCAGCGAGGGCCTAGTCAAACCTTCGAGGCGGGCCTCCACTGCCTCTTCAACCGTCACGGCGTCGCAATGCGAGCCTGCGAGAAGAGCTTCGCGGCGCGACGATAGCTCCGCACGCACTTCGGCGGTGATCACAGCTTGAGGCAATCCCGCGGTGCGCCTCAATTTGCGAACTACTTGATCGACGGAAGGAAGCTCGCGCGGCGCGTCCATCTTAGGCCGTTTGTGCCAGCGCTTGTTTCAGATATTTGCCGGTATAGGATTCGGCGACCGCAGCTACAGCTTCCGGCGTGCCCTGAGCCACGATGCGTCCCCCGGATTCACCGCCTTCCGGCCCCAGATCGAGAATCCAGTCGGCCGCCTGGATCAGATCGAGATTGTGCTCGATGACAAGAACGCTGCCGCCGTTTTGGATCAACCGCTCGAAGGCGGAGAGCAGCTTGGCGATGTCGTCGAAGTGCAAGCCGGTCGTGGGCTCGTCGAACAGAAAGAGGGTTCCTTCGCAGGTGGATTGCGCCAGATGCGCCGCCAGCTTCACGCGCTGCGCTTCCCCACCGCTTAACGTAGTCGCCGATTGGCCCAGCCTCAGATAACCAAGGCCAACGTCACTGATCACTTTGAGGCGCGAAACCAGGCGCGGAGTCGCGGCAAAAAACGAAAGCGCTTCGCGTACGGTCAATTGCAGCACTTCATAGATATTCAGGCCCTTGTAGCGGATGTCGAGCACGCTCGATTTGTAGCGCGTGCCTTTGCACTCTTCGCAGACCAGCTCCACATCGGCGAGAAATTGCATTTCGACAGTGACCACTCCATCGCCCTGACAAGTCTCGCAGCGGCCGCCCGGAACATTGAAAGAGAAATGCCCAGGACTGTAGCCGCGCCGCTGCGCTTCGGCCGTCGCGGCGAACAGAGCGCGGATCAGGTCGAAGGCCTTCACGTATGTGACCGGATTGGATCGCGGCGTGCGCCCGATGGGCGATTGATCGACCATCACTACCCCGGTTAGTAAGTTGGCGCGCTCCACCCGCTTGAGGGGCAATCTTCTGGCGGCGCCGTCTTCGCCATGGTTCCGGACCTCATGTGCTTTGTTTACCTCAAGATCGAGCGCACGATAAATCACCTGATGGACCAGGCTGGACTTGCCCGATCCCGAGACTCCGGTGACCGCCGCCATCAAGCCGAGAGGAATTTCGACATCAATATTCTTGAGATTGTTGGCGCGCGCGCCCAGAAACCGAATGGTGCGCTTTGGATTAATTCTGCGGCGTTCGAGCGAGCGCGCCACCGAAAGTTCGCCGCGCAGATAGCGGCCTGTGAGCGACTGTCCCGCCGACGGCGTCAACAACTGCTTGTAGCTTCCCTCAAAGATCACATGCCCGCCGTTTTCACCGGCGCCCGGGCCCAGATCGATAATATGATCCGCTTCGGCCATGATTTCGGCATCGTGCTCCACGACGACGATGGTGTTGCCGAGTTCGCGAAGGTCCTTCAGGATATGAATCATGCGCGCGGTGTCGCGGCTATGGAGGCCGATAGTCGGCTCGTCGAGCACGTAAATGGCTCCGGTGAGGCGCGAGCCGAGGCAGGTGGCGAGTTGGATGCGCTGCGCTTCCCCACCCGAAAGCGTTGCCGAAAGCCGGTCGAAGGTGAGATACTCCAGACCGACATCGTTGAGAAATTTGCAGCGCTGGCGGATCTCTTCGAGCACGCGTTCGGCGATCTTCGATTCTTCCGCACTGAGCTCCACTTGCCGGAAAAACTCATAGGCGCGCGCAATCGTCATGCGCGAAACTTGCGTGATGTCGCAGTCGCCGATCTTCACCCAAAGCGCTTCGGGGCGCAGGCGCGCGCCGCGGCAGGCAGAGCATTCCGTGTAAGCCCGGTAGCGGCTGATGAACACCCGCACGTGTACTTTGTATTTCTTTTTTTCGATTTCGCGAAAGAACCGGTAGATGTGCTTGCGAACGAATTCCTTTTCCTCGTGCCGCAGATCTGAATAAGGCACACGCAGCCGCACTTTGCCGCGCGATTTCGGCTCGAATACTTTGTCGTAGTACCAACAATATTGTGGCTTGGTCCAGGGATCCACCGCCCCTTCCTCAAGCGAGAGCGTCGGATCGGGAATGATCAGATCTAGATCGTAATCGATAACATTGCCGAATCCTTGACAGGTGGGACAGGCGCCGACCGGATTATTGAAGCTGAACAGCGCCGGCTCGGGCGGCGCGGCGGTGAGGCCGCAAACTTTGCAGGCAAACGCTTCGCTAAAGTGCAGGCGCGCAGGATCGGCAACTCCGGCCTGCTCGAAGAAGATCTCGCCGCTTTCGCGATAGCAGATTTCGACCGTGTCCACGATGCGCTGATGCAGATCGGGCCGGATGACCAGACGATCGGCAAGCACATAGAGCGGCTTCGCAAAGTCAATTTCGAGCAGCGATTCCGGCGTGGAAAACTCGAAGGTCCGGTCGTTCTGAAACAGACGGTTAAAACCCTTTTGCCGCAGCTCGAAGAGCCGGTCGCGCAGATGCTGCGCATCGTCTCCCGAGGCGCGGACGGGAAACAGTGCGTACCAGCGCGATCCCTCGGTTTGCGCGAGCATGGCTTGCGCCACTTGATCCACCGTGTCGCGTTGGATTTGTGTGCCGTCGTTCGGGCAATAGCTGCGTCCGGCGCGCGCCCATAGCAGCCGCATAAAATCGTAGACTTCCGTGGCAGTGGCGACGGTCGAGCGCGGGTTGCGCGTTTGGTTCTTCTGTCGAATCGCGATGGGCGGGGCGATGCCGAGAATTTCATCCACTTCCGGCTTTTCCATGCGTTCCAGAAACTGCCGCGCATAGGCCGATAGCGACTCGACATAGCGCCGCTGGCCTTCGGCGTAAATCGTGTCAAACACCAGCGACGATTTGCCCGATCCCGAAACGCCCGTGACCACCGTGAGTTGGTTGTGCGGAATGTCAATATCGATATTTTTGAGGTTATGGACGCGCGCGCCGCGAATAGCGAGCACCGGGCGAGACGCATCCGTTACCTCTTGAGCGGCCACGGATTCGCAAGACGCTAAGCTGGACGCTTCGGGCATTTCAGTGAAACAGCGGGAGAACGGGATCGAACGGGGTTTCTTACCCAGTATAGGATGCAGGTCTGGTTGGGCCCGGCCATTCCGAGCAGCCCTGCTCGATTGGTATCGGCGCAATCGGCGCGATTTGCCGTGGCGGCGCACCAGAGACCCGTATGCGATCTGGATCTCGGAGATCATGCTGCAGCAGACGCGAGTCACGGCGGCAATTCCGTATTACGAACACTTCCTGGCGCGCTTCCCGGACCTGGCCGCATTGGCGCGCGCGCCCGAATCGGAACTGCTGGCCTGCTGGGCTGGCCTCGGCTATTATCAGCGCGCGCGCAATCTGCAGAAAGCGGCGCGGCTCATCGCAGCAAAGGGCGTTTTCCCGGCAAGCTACGAAGAGATTCGCAAGCTTCCGGGAATCGGCGATTACACCGCTGCGGCGGTTGCAAGCATCGCGTTCGACCTGCCGCATGCCGCGGTCGATGGCAACGTGCTGCGCGTACTCAGCAGAGTGCTGGACGATGCAACGGATATCGCATCGCCATCCGGGCGAAAACATTTTGCCGCGGCCGTTTCAACCATGCTGGCGCGCGAAGCGCCGGGCGACTTTAACCAGGCCATGATGGAACTCGGCGCGACTATTTGTTTGCCCAAAGATCCGCAATGTTTGCTTTGCCCCATTGCAGCTCTTTGCCGAGTGCGCGCAAACGGCGGTTCGCCGAACGATCTGCCCGTGAAACTCGCTGAACGGAGGAGTGTGCACGAGACTCGGCGGCTGCTGTGGATCGAGCGCGGCGGCAAACTTTTGGCATGGCAGCGGCCGCCGGCCGCGCGGCTGATGCCGGGTTTTTGGGAATTGCCCGAACCCGGGCAGATCGAAGCCGCTATAGGAGCGAAGCTCGGCTCCTTCCGGCACACGATCACGTTCCATCGTTATCTCTTTGAAGTTTTTGAGGCGCACGCGCCCGAAAGTGAGGGGAGCTGCCACTGGCTCTCCGATGCCGAACTCGATAGCCTGCCGGTGAGCACAATTTTCAAAAAGGCGCGGCGCGCGGTCCGGCAAAAGCGAGCCAATGCCAAGCGCGCAGGCTCACTTACGGCTACACTGAGCAGCTAGGGGGTTCAAACATGAGCAGATCCGCGCTCCTCATCCTGCTCGTGGCAAGCGTCGCCACGGCAGCCCCGCCGCAGCCGGCACAAAAAGGCCTAAAGCAGCGCGCGCCCAAGCAGCCGGCAGGCGCGATTCAAGTAGCCGCCGGAACCCATATTCTGCTCGCCATGATCAACAGCGTGAGCACGAAGGTGGCGCACCCGGGCGACCGCATCTATCTGGAAACCGCTTTCCCGGTCTTCATCAATCGCCAACTCGTCATCCCGCAAGGGAGTTGGGTCACGGCGACCGTCACGAGCGTGAAGCGGCCGGGAAGATTTAGAGGCCGCGGCGAACTGCGTATCCGGTTCGATTCCCTGATGCTGCCGAATGGAGTTACTCGCAAGTTCCACGCCGGTCTCTCTTCCATCGATGAGCGGCAGAACGAAACGCTAAACCGGGAGAACGGCAAAATCAAAGGAGCTGGAAATAAAAAGGACGATGCGGGAACGGTTGTGCGCGACACCGCCGCGGGCACTGTGATCGGTTCGGGCATCGGCGCGGCTGCGGGAAACGTCGGCCGCGGAGCCGGCGTAGGATTGGGTGCGGGTGCGGCAGCGGGATTGCTGGGGGTATTCCTCACCCGTGGGCCGGATGCGATGCTGCGGCGCGGTTCGACGGTCGAGATGGTGCTGGACCGGTCTCTGTCGTTTCAGAAGAGCGATCTGAATTTCCGCCAAGCTCGTCCCGCCGCGCCGATGCCCTCGGGTTCGGCGCCTCCTCCGGCGCAACAGAACGGCGATTTCCAGCCATTTCCGCATGTGCGATGACGAGCCGGTCCGCATTCCGATTACCGATGTCCTCGATCTGCATTCGTTCCACCCGCGCGATGTGAAGGATGCGGTAGAAGCCTATCTGGAGGAAGCGCACCGGATGGGATTGACCGCGCTGCGTATCATTCACGGCCGCGGTATCGGCGTACAGCGCGAGACGGTACGCAGTATTCTGGCGCGTACGCCTTATGTGATTGCCTTTGGCGATGCTCCGGCGGAAGCTGGCGGGTGGGGAGCAACGGTCGTGACCCTCGCGAAGGGATCTCGTGTAGCGCAATAGAACCGCGACTGTTAAGGAGCGGCGTTATGAGTGCGCCGCGCTACGGCAGAGCCCACGATAAGATGGTGCTGGAGGAATGGCCGAGTGGTTGAAGGCGGCGGTCTTGAAAACCGTTAACGGGGAAACTCGTTCGGGGGTTCGAATCCCTCTTCCTCCGCCAAGTTGCCTATCTTCAACCGTGCTAGCGAGCGGTCCAACCGCCATCAATTAAGATCGTGTGGCCGGTGATCAGCGAAGCTGCGGGAGACGAGAGAAACACAACCGCACCGGTTACTTCCGTGGGCTCCCCTATGCGGTGTAACCCGGCGATTCTGTCGATTACATCCGCTTCAAATTCAGGATCGGAAAGCGCCTCCTCCGTGCCTGGCGTCCTGATGAATGTTGGCGCTATGGCATTCACGCGAATCCCGTAGTGTCCCCATTCGACAGCCAGGCATTTCGTCAGATGCGCAATACCGGCTTTGGTCATGCAATACACGGATTCGGAAGGTAAGGCGGCGAAACCGGCTTGCGAACTCATGTTCACAATACTTCCGCTCTTCTGTCGGATCATATGCCGCCCCGCATACTGGCACGCGAAGAACGTGCCTTTCAGGTTTACCGCCAGCGTGCGGTCAAAATCTTCTTCGCTGAACACTTCAGCCAGAGCCGACGGAGCGATACCGGCATTGTTCACCAAAAGGTCGATGCGCCCGAACTGCTCGACTACCTCCTCGATTGCGCCGTGGATCTGATCGAGCTTCGCGGTATCCATTTGCAGCGATAGCGTTTTGCGCCCCATCGCTTCGATCTTCTCCTGCGTGTCGCCTGGCCTGTTCCTATCGCGGAGGCCGAGGGCCACGGTAGCGCCTGAGTTTGCCAGCGCCAGCGCGATCGCTCGCCCCAAACCTCGGGCTGCACCCGTAACAAGGGCCACTTGGCCGGTCAAGTCGAAGATCGGGTATTCGGACATGGACCTATTCTCGAACAGCATTCATCATTCTTTTCACCAGCGGGGATGCGATATCGTGATTGGCTGTGAGCCTCAGCGACGACCTCGCGATCATCGGCAAACAGGAACAGCGCTTAAAGTTTCTGGCGTTCAATGAAGAATCGGCATGGAGATTGGGTTGCCGTTTACGCGATATGGCGCTTGCGCGGAGTGCACCCCTGGTTGTCGAGGTAAAACGATTCGGACAGCCGCTCTTTTTCTGCGCGCTGGCCGGTAGCACGCCCGATAACCTGGATTGGGCGCGGAGGAAAGCGAACGTGGTCGCCCGGTTTCATCGAAGCTCCTACGGAATGGGCCTGGAGCTACAGCAGAAGCATACAACGTTGGCGGACCGTTTCGGGCTGGCTCTCGCGGATTTTGCCGCGCACGGCGGCGCCTTTCCCATCGCTGTCGCAGGGTCGGGCGTGATTGGGTCAGTAGCGATATCAGGCCTTCCTCAACGCGCCGATCATGAGATGGTGGTCGAAGCGCTGTGCGGCGAGCTGGGCTGTGAATTCGCGGAACTCAGGTTGCCGGACACTTACGCGTAGGGACCTCAGCGAAGGAAACTCCTGGGTCGGAATTTGCGTTAGGTTGTAAGAGATTTAGATCTGGCTATGACGCCCTTGAGCGGAAGATCGGGAAAGAACCTTTTGGCAGAGCTTTGGCAGGACCTGCGATACGGGCTTCGTGTGCTCGCGAAATCGCCGGGATTCGCTTTGGTCGCTGTCCTCACGTTATCGCTCGGCATCGGCGCGAACAGCGCGATTTTTCGGCTTATCGATGCCGTGCGCTTGCGCACGCTCCCGGTAAAAAGCCCGAACACGCTGGCCATCGTTCATCTGAACACAAATCACTGGGGCAGCGGCAACTTCAACGGCCCATACGCCAATTTCACTTATCCGTTGTGGAAGCAAGTCGAACAGCGCCAGGAGGCGTTTTCGTCCATTGCAGCATGGGGCCAGGACCGAGCCAATCTCGCGAACGGCGGCGAAGTTGAAGATGCGCAAGTGCTTTGGGTCACCGGCCAGTTTTTCCGTATGCTCGGCGTCCAGCCCGTTCTCGGTCGCCTGATTTCTCCCGCTGACGATCGCACCGGCTGCGGCGGCGGCGTCGATCTCAGTTATTCCTTCTGGCAGCGGCGATATGGCGGGTCCGCTTCCGTCATCGGCAAGATGCTCACGCTTAATGGGCATCCATTTCCGATTCTTGGTGTTACGCCGCCGGGTTTTTATGGCGTCTCCGTCGGCGACAGTTTCGATGTGGCGCTCACGGTATGCGCGGAGCCGATCCTGAGTGGTAATTTCAGCCGCATTACCGGTGGCCGTTCGCGCGAAAGCTGGTGGCTCTCGCTGATGGGAAGGCTCAAACCCGGCTGGAATCTACAGCGCGCCGGTGCCCAGCTTGCCTTCATCACACCTGCCACACTGCACGAAACGATCCCACCGCAATACGACGCGGACGGTATAAAGCACTATCTCGGCTACAAAATCGAAGCACGCCCGGCAGCTAATGGATTTTCGCAAATGCGCCGCGATTCCTCGGAACCGCTATTTCTGCTTCTCGGCCTTTCCGGCCTGGTTTTGCTCATCGCCTGCGCCAATCTCGCGAACCTGATGCTTGCCCGCGCGAGCAGTCGCGAACGCGAAGTGGCTGTGCGCCTGGCCCTGGGGGCTTCACGCGGGCGCATGATCCGCCAACTGCTTTCCGAAAGCGCGCTGCTGGCCATCTCCGGCGCGATTCTTGGAGGATTCCTGGCCTCTGCCTTAAGTCACTTCCTGATTGCGTTCATCAGCACGCCGGATAACCACATTTTCCTCGAAATGCCCACCGATTGGCGCGTGCTCGGCTTCGCCGCCGGTCTCGCCATTCTCACCACGGTTCTTTTTGGGCTCGCTCCAGCTCTCCGCTTCGGAAGCGTGCCGCCGGGCTCGGTTCTCAAAAGCGGTGGCCGCGGGATGAGTGCGGGCCGTGAGCGGTTTCGTTTACAGCGTATTCTCGTGGCGGCACAAGTGGCGCTTTCGGTTGTGCTGCTTGCCGGGGCGCTGCTCTTCGCGCACAGCTTGCAGAATCTGATGACGCGCAATCTGGGTTTCCAGCAAAACGGTGTTCTGGTTGCCAACGTGAATTACACGCGAGCGAATGTTCCCGACGCGCAGAGCGCGCTGTTCGTCCGCAATCTGCTGGAACATATCCGGGCGGTCCCCGGCGTCGCAGCGGCCGGAGCGTCCACTCGGTCGCCCATGAACGGCAGCTCCAGTAACGATTGGATTCTCGACAAGAACGGGAATCACCATCAGGGAATGGTGTCTTGGGAAGAGTACGTGAGCCCGGGCTATTTCGCGACGCTCGAAATCCCCATCATCGCCGGGCGCGACTTCAGTAACCGCGATTCCCCCACTTCGCCGAAAGTGGCCATTGTGAATCAGGCGTTCGCCAAAAAGTTTCTGCCAGGCGCAGCAGCCCCCATCGGTCAGGTGTTCCGGGTTTGGAATGACCCAGGCAAGCCTCCGCGTTACTACCAAGTCGTCGGCCTGGTGAAGAATTCCGTTTATAACGACGTGCACAGGCCCATGGTTCCGGTGATGTACTTTCCGCACGCACAAATCGAAGCGCCCTTTATATATCCCGGCGTCACATTTCTGGTTCGTTCCCGTGGCGGCATGACCGGCTTGCTCGATTCCGTCAAGGACTCCATCATGCGCGTCAATCCGCAGATTGATATTGAATTCAAGCTGCTGCGTACGCAGATTCGCGAAACGCTCACGCAAGACGAGCTGATGGCCACCCTATGTGGATTCTTCGGTGCCCTCGCGGTGCTGCTCGCTGCAATCGGCCTCTACGGAGTGATTTCCTACACCGTCGCGCAACGCACCAACGAAATCGGAATCCGCATGGCGCTCGGCGCACAGCGCTCGGCCATCATTCGGCTGATTTTAGGGGAAGTCTCGCTGCTGGTCGGAATTGGCATTGCCCTCGGCGTTGCTCTTACTGTGGCTGGCGGCAGGGCTACTGGCTCACTTCTCTTCGGCCTCAAAGCGGACGACCCGCTGACTCTCGCCTTGGCTGTGGTCCTCCTGGCCGTGATCGGCCTTCTCGCCAGCTTCGTCCCGGCTTTCCGCGCCTCCCGCCTCGATCCCATGATCGCCCTGCGCTACGAGTAGCTCATGGTCCTTCGGGCCAGACTGCAAGACTTCAACCCGAATTGGAGACAAACGGGCGCGGCTATAGAAGCCTAAACCCTACAATTTCTTCGTCGGCGAGGAAATTCGGTTTCTCGACGCGCGCCAGGCTTGGGTCCGAGCGCGAATGTATTCCGCGTATTCACTACTTGTCCGCAGCTTCGGCATGCTGGGATGGGTTCCGCCCTGCTCGTCGGGAACTGGAAGCTGCGCCACCAATTCGGCGTGTACCTCTTGCAAATGCGAAGGCTGGTCTTCGTCCGGAGATCGCTCTGCCGCGACCGGCACGGTCACGCCCCGCAATGGATCGTCCGTTCGGGGCGCCGTGAGCGTCAGCACGTCTCCCACACCGCTCGCAGCGCCATCGCGCGCCGTAAGCGACGGTAAATTCCAGCGCGTTTCGATCGTCTTCAAAATGGACGTATGATCGAACGGCATGCTATTTGCCGCTATTCGGAACACAGTTCCCGCCGGAATCAGCGATGATACAAGCACGGTCG